>JAISYR010000004.1 GCA_031269795.1 Puniceicoccales bacterium | reverse complement strand
GGTTGGGCTAGAATTTGAGCTCATGATTCACCCCCCTGCCTGTTGGAGCGGATGATGTCGTCCAGCTCCTCTTTTATGTAGAGCACATGGCTGCCAAATTTGTAGTGGGGAATGTGTTTGGGGAGGTTTTCCAGCGACTTTGGTGACACGCGCAGATACTCTGCCACTTCTCTGCGATTGAGATAGGTGCGAGTGCCTTGCCATTCTTGCCATATCGACTGGGAAGATTTCCCTTCAACATTTTCGCCTTTAGAGTAGGGACGAACTAGCCCGTCAAGGTCTTCCCGGGTGTAAAGCACTTTCCCGCCAAGTTTGTAGGAAGGAATGTGTTTGTAGTTATCCCTCAACATAGCCGGCGTTACGCGTAGGTATTCCGCCGCTTCTTCCCGGGTGAGGTAGGTATAAGTTCCTCCCGATGAAGGTACGTTTCCATTTACGCTCATAGAACGCCCTCCCGGGATGGTTTGATGATTGCTGTTTTTGCGGTTTTCTTGCTATTTGAATTAGGGTTGGGATTAGGCCCAGGATCTACGGTGGTCGTGCATATCCGGGATTCTATGAACTCTATCAGGTCCTGCTCGCGAAATCTTCGAGCTCCTCCCAATTTGATAGATTTTAATCCGGGGTAGCGTTTGGTCGACAGCCAATTGATTAATGTGTATTTTGTTATGCCAAGAAATTCTGCTGCTTCCTCGGTATTTAACAAATTTTCGTTACAATCTTAAGAATATTTAAAATATTTTAATATTTTAATATTTTTTTGGTTTTTCTGGTTTTTTTTAAAAGTTTTTAACTTTCTGAAATTTTTCTGAAACCTTTTTTTGGAAAACGGTTTTTTGTCCATATTTTGTCCATGGATCCTTCTTGATGCTCTGTTTTACACTTTCCCCACCCCCCGCAAAGCCTGTATTTGTGTGGCTTTGTAGCTGGAGCCGAGGATGAGATTCGAACTCACGACCCACGCATTACGAATGCGTTGCTCTACCAGCTGAGCTACCTCGGCGAAAATCAAAGCCACAGCTTTACCGATAAAATGGAGCCGACTATCAGGTTTGAACTGATGACCGTCCGCTTACAAGGCGGGTGCTCTACCAACTGAGCTAAGTCGGCCTCAATCTTCTGCTATGGTATTTATTTCCGAACACGGGAAAATTTTTGATTAAACTTCTCAACACGTCCTGCCGTATCCACTAGGCGCCTTTCGCCGGTATACGCCGGATGAGAATCTGCTGTCACATCACAGTAAACGACATAACATTCGATACCATCGACAATATCTTTTTGCTTGGAACGCAAGGATGACATAGTCACAAGTTTTTTCCCCGTTGATACGTCAATAAAGCATACTGGATGTTTTTCTGGATGAATTCCATCTTTCATTTTATTTCTCCTCCCATTTATCCCTGGCGGGCCTTATATCTCGGGTTTGTTTTACAAATTACGTAGACCCGACCTTTGCGGCGCACAACCTGACAGTCAGGATGCCGCAATTTTATCGATCTAAGTGATGTCGTTTTTTTCATAGGATCCCTCTCTTTGAGTCAAAACAAAATATTGCCTGGATTTATGTCAAATAATATTTGCATAGACTTACACCAAAGGTAAGGGAAAAAGGTCCCCAAATAGTACCTGGGAAATGGTATCATTGGTAAAAAAGTAAGTCAATGAAGATGGTGGAAAAAATTGTGCTGTGTTAAAAAAATTGCCATATCTTCAAAAAAAGTATGGGGGAAATGGTAGAAACACGGTTGTTGAATTCTAGGGGAAAATTTTTTAAAAAAAATTGTTGGCAAATCTATTTTACTACATATAGTACCCCTTAGTAGTTTTTTCCACTATATGTAGGAATTTGTTTTAATATTTTTAGTTTAGAAGGAGTTTATCTATGGCCACCATACCACAATCGACAAGCAGTGCATCCAGTGAAATTGCAGTAGAAGCAATTCTACATAGTCAAATTTTTCAAGTTCTTACGGAAGCAGGAAACTCTACGGGGGAGTATGGTCAAAAAATCGCCTGGGACTTAACCCGTGAAGTCATAGCAAAGATTTGGGAACATAATAGGGGTAATCCTATTAGTACCGAACAGATTGAGAATTTTATTGAGCAAGTATTATTTACGTCTCCCTATCAACGAACAGCAAAGGCATTCATTTTAGCCCGGGACAGGCGTGACCGCAGCGAAAATTCCGCCGTACAAATGGAAGTGGATAGGATTAATCAGTATATTTCACGGGCAGACTGGGAAGTGCGTGAAAATAGTAATATGTGCTATTCATTGCAGGGATTAAACCATTATTTGTCAGGGGCCTTGAGCCAAACCTACTGGTTGAATAGCGTTTACCCGTCACATATTAAAAATGCCCATGAGTCTGGGGATTTTCACATTCATGACCTAAATCAATTGTCGGTCTACTGTGTCGGGTGGGATTTGGCATCCTTATTGAAAGAAGGTTTTTGTGGCGTCCCCGGTAAAACGGAAGCATATCCTCCAAAACATTTTAGAACGGCGCTCGGACAGGTGGTAAACTTTTTCTATACATTGCAAGGAGAAGCGGCTGGCGCACAGGCATTTTCAAATTTTGATACGCTGCTAGCACCATTTATTCGATATGATAATTTGTCGTTCGATCAAGTAAAACAGGCTTTGCAAGAGTTTGTGTTTAACATCAACGTACCCACCCGCGTAGGATTTCAAACTCCATTTACAAACATAACACTCGATTTGTTTTGCCCGAAGCATTTTGCCAGTGAACCGATAATAATAGGTGGTGAATTTAAGCAGGAAAAATATTCAGACTTCCAGAAGGAAATGGATATGTTTAACCGTGCGTTGTTCGAAGTGATGGGAGAAGGAGATGCTCGGGGACGTATCATGACATTCCCAATTCCGACAATCAATCTGACAAAAGATTTCGATTGGGATAACGAAAACTTAAAAGGATTGTGGGAGATGACCGGGAAATACGGTATTCCCTATTTTTCCAATTTTATTAACTCAGACATGAACCCGGATGATACCCGTTCGATGTGCTGCCGCCTAAGAATCGACAATACTCAGCTAGAAAGGCGGGGAGGTGGTCTATTTGGAGCGAACCCATTGACGGGAAGTGTGGGGGTTGTGACAATAAATCTTCCAAGAATCGGACACTTATCCAAAACCCAAGAAGAGTTTTTTGATCGCCTGTCAACGATGATGAATATTGCAAAGGACAGTTTAGAAATCAAAAGAGCACTACTGGAAAAACTGACAGCATCAAATTTGTATCCCTACACAACATTTTATTTGAAGGATATCAGGTCCAGGTTTGGGCAGTTTTGGAAGAATCATTTTTCAACAATTGGACTAGTTGGAATGAATGAAGCATGCTTGAATTTTTTAAATCAAGATATAACAAGCAAGGCTGGAAAAGCTTTTGCTCTAGATGTTTTAGATTTCATGCGTGAAAAAATCATTAAATTTCAAAAGGAAACAGGCAACCATTATAACCTAGAAGCAACACCTGCCGAAGGCACGTCATTCCGACTAGCTAAGAAAGATAAGACGCGGTTTAAAGATATAAAAGCAGCCAATGAACGAAATCAGCACGAACAAAATGATGTGCCGTTCTATACTAACTCTATCCATGTTCCCGTAGATTTTACGGATGACTTGTTTGAACTTTTAGACCACCAGGATGAATTGCAGACAAAATTCACAGGAGGAACGGTCGTCCATGCATTTCTCGGAGAAAAAATATCCGATGCCGAAGTGGTAAAAAATCTCGTTAGGAAAATTGCAGAAAATTATAAACTGCCCTATTATTCGTTGACACCAACTTTTTCCATCTGTCCGGAACATGGATATTTGGTTGGAGAACAAAAGACTTGTCCCCATTGCAATAAAAAGACGGAAATCTACTCCAGAATTGTCGGGTATTTACGACCTGTGCAACAGTGGAATGATGGCAAGCAGGCAGAATTCAAGATGCGATCATCCTTACAATTTGACCAATGCGACCATTCCTAAACTAGAACCAGTTTTTCCCATTTGACATTCATTTAATTGCCACTAGATCTTCCAACCATGATAGGGCAAGAGTTACTGTCGAGCTATGATGTTTTGTTGGTTGATTTGTATGGAGTTATATGGAGCGGAACATATCTGTTTCCGGAGGCTCTTGATGCGCTAGGCAAATTGATGTCAATGGGTAAAAAAATTATCATACTGTCGAACATATCCTTCGTTTCAAAAACTGTAGTGAAGGAGTATGAAGGCAGGGGGCTTTTGGCGGGAGTTCATTTTTCGGATTTTATCACTTCCGGGAATGCATTTCGCGACATTTTAGCAAATCACAAATTGCACCTCAAAACAGTCAAACTTCCCAAAAAATATCTTGTCTATGGAACGGAAAATACTGCCGCTTTTTCAGGAACTGGCTTTGAAAAAACATACGATTTGGACGAAGCTGACTTCGTCTACGTATCTGCCGTCCAATTTTCGGACGATGAACGGAATAGGATGCCAGACACAATGAAGCAATATCTGTATGTCACTAGTACCAGAGGCAATGGTAGACTATGGGAATCAACGGCGGTGGAACCTTTTATTCCTACCTTGCAGTGTTTTCTGGATAAAAAAAAACCGATCGTCATTGCCAATCCAGACAAAATTGCACTGTGTGCTGTTTTGGAAACTCCAGATGCTGGAGAGTATACAGCAAAACCAATGGTAAAACAGGGATTTTTAGCTCAAACCTATGAAAATATGGGAGGAGAGGTATTCGCCGTTGGCAAGCCATACCCACAAATCTATCGTCATGCCTTGGAAAATCTGGCGACGGCAATGGAGATTTCACTGGAGGATGTTTGTAAAAAGCGGATTGCCATGGTTGGAGATTCCCTAGAAACCGACATTTTGGGAGCTAAAAATGCCAGCAAAGATATGGGGTGTTCCATTGACAGTATCCTTGTCCTATCAGGTATTTCTGCGAGGGACATTGCCAAAACCTATGGAAAAATTTCTCCTGAAACGGTGGACAAATTCTTTGCCGAAGGAAAACACATACCAACCCACATAATGTCTGCCCTTGACATGGGGACCGAAGTTTACTTCTAAGGTCTCTATTTTTTGCATTTGCAAAAAAGTTCAAACCCCATTGAGGCTATTTGGGCAGTAATTCCCTAAGGGATTCCTCAAGTTTTAATACCCTGTCAAACAAATTTGGAATTTTCGAGCGTAGGACATAGAAAAGGTTGGCGTCATTGATTGGCATCGTTGGATTTCCTCGTAGTATTTTTCCCATTTTCGGTTTATAACTTGCCACTGAACTTTTCCCAGCTATCATGGTCCCATTTGGAATATTGAGATGGCCTGCTATCCCAACTTGCCCGCCAATTACAACATAGTCACCTATAATTGTACTGCCCGCAATACCTGTTTGAGCCGTTATCAAACAACCATTTCCTATGATAACATTATGTCCTATTTGGACCAAGTTGTCTATCTTTGTTCCTTTTCCGATCTTGGTATGACTAAACCTAGCACGGTCGATGGTCGTATTTGCTCCCACGTCAACATCATCCTCAATTATCACATTGCCTATCTGGGGAATCTTTTCATGTATGCCATCTACTGTTTCATAGCCAAAACCATCGGACCCTATTACTACACCTGAAAACAAAGTAACCCGTGATCCAATTTCACAAAAATCCATCACCTTTACGGAGGGGTGTAAAACGCTATTGTTACCGATTTTGACACCATGTCCAATGTAGCATCCGGCCATAATAACAACATTATCAGAGATGATTGCATTGGCTTCGATAACCACATTGGGTCCAATGCTCACATTTTGCCCAATTGACACGGTTGCATCTATGATAGCTTTAGGGTGTGTTCCCACACTGGGACGGTGACAATATTTCTTCTCTATGTCTTGGCAAAGCTTACCGAGGGCCAGCGATGGATTATCAAACAGCAGGAAACATTGATTCTCTTTCGGTGTCAAATCAAGCCCCATGGGAAGTAATATTACGGATGCCTGACTAATTGACACATCCTTCCTATATTTGAGATTTCCAAGGAAAGAAATGCCACCCCGTTTCGTTTTTGTCAGTGATTCAATGTACGAAATTGGAAAAGAAGTGTGGCCAATAACCTCTTTAGGAACTAACAGGTCTATAAGCTCATCTAGTTCGTAGGAAAAGTTCATATTATAGTTCTCGAGAAAAAGTTCCCCCAGATGAAATACCAAATTGCGAAATATTTTCAACGAGAAAGCGCCACAAAAGTTGGACGCTTTCAAATCCAACCATGGAAGGTCCTACTTCTGTTTAGAATTCAATTCATCAATGATCAATGGTGTAATATCCAATGAATCATCGACATATAGGGTGCCGGGAATCTTACTGAGAACGATGTCTGCTTTTTTCGCTTTTGCGACTACAGCGGCAGCATTTTCGATGGCTTTAAGTTGTGCTGCAAGATCCCTGTTTCTATGTTCTGCAAGCCTCTTATTCAAATCCTGACGAAGTTGTATAAATTCCCCTTCCTTGATACGTAGAACTTCCGTTTTTTCTTCAGCTTCCTGCCTAGATTTTTCACGAACGGAATCCAGCAATGCAGCATTTTCCGCCCTTTCGCCCAACGTGCCAATTTCTTCCTGTAACTTCGTTAAGGCATCACCCATCTCCTTAAGTTCCTTCTCTGCAGCTACCACAGCTTCTGAAAAAGCAGCCTGTGCTGTTTTAGCGCTTTCATAATTTTCAAAAACCTTTTGCATATCAACGGACAATATCTTTTGCACAGCAGCAGAAACATTGGTTACATACAGCAAACATATAGCCACAATAGCAGCAACTACTTTACCTCTACTTTTCATATTTTTCATAAGATGGGGTGATTGTTAATAAGCTAAATAAAAAATCAAGAGAAAAACTTAATCACAACCACTAGAGATACAAAATTTCACGGAAATGGTTAGCCATGCCTCACCACCCTTACTTGAAAATCTTACCATTTTTTGTGCCTAGGTGCACTTCAAGCACAACATTAATCTCATTCCATAAAAGACCAAAAACTCCAACATTTGTTGGAATTTTTAATTACAAAATTTAGGCTTAGGTCAAAATGAGCAATCAACGGAAGCACTAAGCACCATATTTTTACCATCGATGACATCTCTATTTACCCATTCTTCTTTGGCAAGATTTTTTTCATAGCCAACACCAACTTTTACCCTAACACCATTAAATCTATATGCTAAATCTGTTCCCGCGCCGTAGTAACAGTAACGCGTTTTTGGTAGTCCAGAATTTTCAATCCCCATAGGATTACTGACACAATCATACCCAACCTTTGCCCATGCGTCTATACCAAGTCCAGAAAACAAAAATGACAAGTCAAGGTTATATTCCCCCACACCTTCAAACAAGGCTTCCTTACGATCAAAATCATAGAAACCAGTCAATGACAACTTCATGAAAGTATCAAAAGTAATCCCCAGATGAACCTCCCTCGAATGGCGCTTTATCCTGGAGGGCTGACCATTATCCTTCTTGGAAGGTATCGCTGTATAGAAATGATATTCACAGCCGGCATCTAGCGTAACCTTGTCGGCCACGTTACATAACACGCCCACACAAGGCGATATGTGATTTAAAAGGGTAGGTGATTTTGTGCCAAATGTCGAACTTACGCCAATGTATGGCGTAATTTCATCAAAAGCTTGGTATCCCATTTTTATCCTAGAGGCAATAACCTTATGTAGTTCATTCCGGCCACGGGAAAAATGTTCACTTTTAAAACCGACGCTGCCATCAACCGTAAAATTTTGTTTCGGCGAAGTTATACCTTCACCTGCATATAAACCGACCATACCACACACAATACTAACCATCAATAGAGTCTTTTTCATAAACCTTCCTTCTCTTTATTATTAACCTATGGGTTTCAGAAAGCTTCTTTTAGGCTAAAAATATATTCTGTCAAGTTTTTTTTCGACAATAGGGCAAATTCTATCTATCAGCCTCAATCGGGGTGGAAATCTTGCTCGACACAATGATGAAACGTTGAAGTATGTACATATGCGAATAGTTTCTTGGAATGTTAATGGATTGCGTGCCATCCTGCGAAAGAATTTTCACGAAATGGTGCAGGAACTACAACCGGATATCCTGTGTTTGCAGGAAATAAAAGTCGACGATAGCGCAATTCCTGAAATTGAACTATCGGATTACGTAAAAATTTTCAATTCTGCCGTGCGCAAAGGATATGCTGGCACGGCAGTATTTTCGAAGGTCCAACCGAAAAATGTAAACTGTAAAACATACTTGGATTCCCTAACGGATGTCCACGAAGGTAGAGTAATTTTAGTTGAATATGAAACTTTTTATTTGGTAAATGTTTATGTGCCAAATTCTGGAAGCGAGCTGGGGCGGCTAGGTTTCAGGCATAGGGTTTGGGATGTTGAAACGTTGCAGATGCTACAAGATTTAAAAACCCTTAAGCCGGTGATTTTATGTGGAGATATGAACGTTGCCCACGGAGAAATTGACTTAGCAAACCCGAATGTGAACCATTTTTCTGCCGGATTTACGGATGAGGAAAGGGAAGGGATGACAAATTTTTTGAAACATTTTGGAATCGATACATTTAGAAGATTTTACCCCAACAGGGAAAAATGTTATAGCTGGTGGTCCTACCGCATGTGTGCACGGGAAAGAAATGTTGGGTGGAGAATCGACTACGTTATCGTTGATAAAAGGATGGAAGAAAGGGTAAAATCTGCATTCATAGCAACCAATATTCTTGGCTCAGACCATGCACCCGTTGGAATTGATATTGTTTTGGAATGAAATTTAAAATATTTGCTCGGCACTTTCTATCACCCAAAACAGCGGGAAAACTTTTTGAAAAATAGGTCAAATATTGTGCGCTATGCTGGTCTTTATGTTATAGATTTCGTCCAACACCTGCTTAAGGTTACCGGCAATTTTTTGCATGTTTTGGTTCGCTGAGTTTATCGATGAATCAACAGACTGGATTTGGCTCTGTATGACCCCCCTGAAGGTATCCAATAGCCGAGCATCGGCTTCCAAAAAAGCTGCCTGTTGTTTGTAGCTTGCCGCAACTAGGTCGGGCGCCCCTTTGATGATGCTCGATATTGATTGGGAAAGGCTGGATATTGAATTGGCTTTTGCCGTAAGTGCTGCTACTTCCGCTTCCAGTGCCGCATTTGCATTTTTCAGTGCGTCAATTTCGCCCTTGCTAAGAGAATCGCGAGGGCCCAACCCTTTTTCCTGTATTTTTCTATCTATTTCGGTAAGATGGTCCAGTTTTGCCTCTTGGGTTTTTAAACCTTTCAACTCAGATTCTAGCTTCTTATTGTCTCCTTCTGTCTTAACATTTGCAGCTTTTAAATGATAATTTTGCACTTTCAAGTCTGTCAGTTCGTTTCTTGCTGCAAGCTGTTTTTGTTCTGCTGCAAACTGTTCTTGTCTTGCTGCAAGCTGTTCTCTAACTGCTCCCTGTTTCGCCGAACCATCTGGCATATTGTCTATTTCTGTCTGTCTTGCATCTATTTCTGTCTGTCTTGCATCTATTTCTATCTGTTTGTCAGCTACAGTTCTATCATTGGCCGCAATGGAATCTCTATTCATTTCCATCTTTTCCTGGTTAAGCCTTATTAGCTCCTCTTTTTGTTGTATTTGCTGATTAACCCCAGCTCGTGCAGAATCAATTGTTTCTGGATTTGTATTTGGCAAGTCAAATTCCTTTTGGAGTTCTGCTCGGTTTTCCAATAGCTGATTATTTTCGAGTTTTTTATTGTTTTCGCTCAACTGTCCTTGGTGGGGACTTGCTTTTAGCGCATAAAAAGCACTTCCTACGGCCATTGCTGTACTCGCAATTCCGGAAGCGATAGCTCCCCAGGCTTGAACAACTTCTGCCCTATAACTTTTCTCTGCAGCATCCCGGCTGGTCTCCCATGTAGCCACAGCTACTTCCATGGCAATTTGCATTCCCACGCTTTTAACCTCTGCCAGGGTCCTTCTACGTTCTTCTTCCGACGCATAGGTCATCATGAGCATGAGGGTCATGAGTTCGACAAAGCTCATCTTTGAAGGGTCTGTTTCTCCACCTCCAAACCTGGCACAGAAAGCCGAAGCACTTTGCAGCCCTGCCAATGGAAGGGTGGTACCTGCCGGTACTTCAATCTGCATCAGTGTACTAGTCGAATCCAGAACATTATTTTGCCGGCAAAAATTATTAAATAATTCCAATCCCTTTTGGGTCGTAATCGTTATTACTCCCTCCGCGGAAATTGATATGTCTCCTGGAGCTGTTCTTTGCAGTTCGCGCAATGCTTCCAGCTGCTCTGCTGTTAAATCCTGCGTGGTTGCTGTGACGTTGGTATTATGTCCAACAGTTACCGTATATTGTGTACTTTCTGTCATCTCGACCTCCCTTTTTACTAAATACCCAATGCTTAATCTATTGCCTATGACCTAATATTTTGAGCAACCATTCGCTTGGTATCGTTATATTCCTTCAATATTCGTGCTGCTTTTTCATATTCCTCCCTAACATCCGACATTTTAGATGCAAACATTTCAATCAACATGTCAATGTCTTGGTTGACCATTTCCAGATTCATTTTTATCTGTTCAATGAGGGCAAGAATTTTGTTCAACGAGAACCTGGCTTGCGCCAACGTTAGCTCTTTTTCCGCCTGCAGATACTCCAAGACTGAGCAGACTAATTGTATTATACCGGTGACTATTCCTACGATTGCCATGGCTATAAGAGGTGCCGCAGTACCACCCGATAAAATTGTAGCCGCTATTCCTGCCACCACCAGCGCTATGGCTGCTATAATATTAAAAGCAATTAGCAGGCCCATTCTAAGCCGTTGTATCTTTTCATCATTCGGATTGTATTCTCCAATTTCGCATACGGCAGTGACGATGGCATCCGTAAAAAGTTGTGCTGGATTAATCCAGCCCATTACTGCTTCAAATTGGCGCATATCTGCATGGCGGCTAATGGCCGCTTTAGCTATCATGGAAACAATCGAACACACTGCTACCAGCACTGCAGCCGCTATAAGAACAGCAGTGGCTCCAAATGTGAGTATGGCAACCACAGCAGCAAGGGCAACAAATATTGCAAATATTGCCTTTGCACAGTCGTTCGACCCATCATCTTTTCTTAGTGCACCCGTTCGGTCTACGTTAGCCTTAGTCTTCCAATCATCCGTGTCCTTTATTATATCTTCCTTTTTCTTTTGGGCCGCAGTTCTCGCTTCTATGGAGGCGGCTATGTCAGCTTTTTGTCGTTTTTGCTGCATCTGAATGTCATTAATAAAAGTTTCCAGAGTTTCCTGGTCACGCGCTGCCATCGTAAGGATATATACCAAGACTATGGGCAAATTTTGATCTAGCAGGCCCTGGACAGATGTTCCGCATCTGCAGGAGGAGCCTTCCAAATCGAATAAATTCGAAAGGGTATATTTCCCCAGACCCAATTTTGCTAAGTGACTACTCGTGGAACATTCGCTTGTTCCACCGTGCGGACATGGTTCCGGTGCTGCAGAACCCATGCCGCATACACCGCAGGGAGAGCCATCATTGCAAACACAATCCACCATAATTTTGCGAGTTTAAAATTCTTGTATTATTTGATGACCTGCTGTTTTTGTAGTTGTGCAGTTACCACGGCGAGCATCATTTGCGCTCGAGCTTCATAGGCCTGGGACTCTTTATCATTTTTAAATTTTTCCTCCGCTGCTATGCGGATGAGTTCCCTAAGGTATCTTTCGGTTAACTCCAGCAGTTCAAGCTTGATGGTACACTCTGCCAGCCGCAGTAACGTTTTTGGGGTATAGTCTCCATTAATTAGGGCGAGCCTAAAAAATTGGGACGCGTTGAGGTAGTCTTCCAGCATAAAATATGTGGAGCCGCAGGCCGATAGGTACTTAATAGACGTCGGTTCCAGTGTGCACAGTATGGTAAAAACCCCCTTCGCTTCTTCGTATTGTTTATGTTTGTACATTTCATGGCCAACCGTGTAAATTGCATCCAATCCCTCGTTGGAAATTCCATAGTATTCCTTGATATCGAATTCTCCAGAGACTATCTGCATGGCAGCGTCCTGTAATTCTTTCTGATATTTAATTTGTGCCTCTTTATCTTCTTCTTTCATAGGTATTCCGTTTGTAAAATTATCGAATGTTGGAAACGACCGTTTTAAGGTAATCTCCCACGGATTTTACGACCTGGGTACACGCGCTGACACAGGCGTTGGAGTTTTGCATATACTGCGACATTTTCGTAGTCATCAGCTGGGAATCCGTAGACAATTGGTCGCCGTATATCCTAACCGCATCCTGTTTGTTTGATATCTGTGTCAGTGTTGCCTGTTCATGGACATCTACGTTTTGTGTATGGCATCCTTCTGAGCTTGTGGTGGGAGCATCTCCATCTCTGTCGTAGCGATTAATTGCGACCTGAAATGCGCCCTCTGGATAATTACCATGCGTCCTGTATAGACCGCATATGTTGTCTGCACCTGGAATTCCAATCTGAGTGGTCGTCAAATAATCGATTAACTGAGGTATTGAAACGCCGGTTGCTTCTTCGAGGGTACTACCGCGTAGAAAATACCAGCTTGATGAATGTGATTCCGTAGTTGCCTGTGAATATACACGATCATACATTACACTCAGGGCTTTAAGGGCATTATTATTTTCCCGAATTGCCTCGTTGATTTTTTCCACCTGTTTTAGCTGTTCCACCAGTACCATTTGCTGTATGCCGACCTTTTCATACATGATGGCAAGGGCAAGATACGGCAATGAGTAGTGCGTGTAGCCATCCTCCTTTGAAAAACTTGCATCATACTGGGCTTTGGTTATCGTTGAGCCACCATATACAAGTGCGTAGGTATAGTTACCGTTGGCATCGAGCGTTCTCTGAATACCGGTTACTAGCCTATAGGTATCATTCGCTTGCGGTTGCGGCGTCGATGCCATCATGCACAGGTTGAGCAGGTCATCAAGACTTGCGTTGGGGTCAAAACCTGGTGCTACCTCATTTAATTTTGCCTGCGCTTCCTCTAGGGCCTTTCTTTTTGGTTCAATATCATCTGATATAGTCTTCAGAGGTGTCTGCAAAGCAGCACTCAAAGCTTTCAAATCAGTAAAGATTAGGGGCGTTTTGAGTACAGCTCCAGTTGCAGAGGTATAGTATGTATCTCTTGGAGTAGGACTAGTCAGCAGCTCCTTGACTTCAGTGTTCTGGTAAATTGCAATGAGTGAATCTATTTTTCTGTAAAAGTCTTTAAAGTCAGATACACTATCAATCTTTGCATTGCAATCGGTGACACGGGTTTCGTAACCCGTAATCGTGGAAGTGCTGAAGTTTGCCCGTATTTCATCGGAAAAGTCCTCAAGGGCATCATCAACAGCATCAAAAAGGGTTAAAACGGATGGGTCTCCTGTTAGGGATGGTGTGGCTCCTGACGCCCTGGCACTGTAAGCAGTAATGGCAAGAGTCAATGTATTCAAAATGGAACGTATGTTTTCCGTTGTGTTTAGTGCGGTATTAATCGCGGTCACTAAAGCTGTGTAATCATAATTCATTCCCGGTATGTTCTGGATTGCTGCTGCTGTTGCACTTACTCTCTGAAGGTTGTCCGCAATATCATTCACATTACCGTTTTCAATGGAACTCCTAGCAGAGTATAACCAACTGTTCAACGCTATGGATGTATCTATAAGTGTTGCCATCGCATTAATTGACGATACGGTTTCTGGACTGAGAAAACTAATATCTTTAATACCATCTAAATAATAAGTTTTGACATTTGGAAAAAAATCCTCGTCTGGATCCATGACTCTAAAGTACTGTATTCCAGTCATTGCATTGACGACAGACGCTAAATCCGCCATCGAGGTTGTAGTAATATTTGTAAATTCAGGATAATCCGTGGTATTCGAGATGGTATTTAATGCCGCTTGGAGATTTAAAAAATCACCTCTGTTCTGATTTGGAGCGTTTGCAATGAAGGCGTTAATGGAATTGATTGCTGTGTAATAGGGAACTATTCTAGCTATGGCGCCATTCACATCATCTATCGCTAAACCAAGAGCGCTATTAGTCGCGACTACACTTGTGAAAGTGCCATCATTCGTTGCAACACTTAATGCCGTTTGGAGATCTTCCAAATTACCACTGGTTTTATCTTCCTTATAGGCAGCGATGGCACTTTGTATACTCGATTTATGTGTCGCTATGGAGTCGTCAGTCCCATTCAAGGCTGTCTCGAGATCATTCAGCGTGGCATCTGGTATCTGGAACTGATTTTCATATTCATAGGTACCCAATGCCGCCACTATGGCGCTTATATGTGGTTCCAGATCCTCATACAATTGCCCTTCAAGAGTTCTCAAAGCCGTAAGCTCGGGCTCGCCAACGACAGGAATATTCGGCAAAGTGATATTAGCTATCAAGAGGTCGCGGACAATGGCCAAAGCATCGGCAGAGGCGTCATTAATGGCAGTTGTACAAACAACAGCATTCTTCGTTGGGACAACGCCATTTACGGAATAGGCGGTTTCTATATTCGTGATTAGGCCTTCTACCCCATAGGCCCCCAGTATCTGAAGAGTGGAAGCCTTTTGTGCCGCATCATAGTATGCTTTTTGAGCGGCGTCTAGGGCTTCTGTTTGTGCTGATATGTGTGACTGTACACCGGTATCTGTAGAATACAATATGGTAAAAATCTTTTCCAAAATAATCTGGTCATAGTGGCCCTCTAAAAAGTAGAATAATGCATTTTTTGCTTCTGCTTCCTCCAAATCTAAAAAAGGATTGACCACTCCGTCGCGTGCCGCCTGTGTAATTGCATATCCATCAGCAGCTACCGCTACACTATTAGCATCAAAATCAGGCATAACCTTCCCCTCCTATTGTTAAAAATTGACATCCATTATATTTTCATCCTTTTTACCACCCGTTTGGTATTTCCGGAAGTTTGCGAATTGCGTTCGTCGGAAGAATCCTTGGCTTGATTTTCTTTCGCACTTGACCCGGAAAATTCCTCCACACCTCCGACAAATTTTTTTGTTCCATGGTCCCTAGCCGATGACTTTTCAGATTTCTCCTCCCGGAGCAGAATCTTCGAAAGCTCTCCCATCGTCCTTCCTGTTTTTGTTGGCTTTTCAAAGCTGGCAAATGCTTGTTCCCAGCCATCTTTCGGGGTCAGCCCAAGGCTATCACATATCCTCATTTCGTGCTCCCGGGAAAGTTTTGCCAGGGCATCAATCCCCGACAGCTTATCCTTTAAACCTGCGACAACGGGATTTCCTTCGCCCGGCTTGTACCCAAGCTCGGCAAAAACTTTCTGCTGCTTATCTAAGATATCCCGTATCTGTTTCGCCAACTTTGTATTTTGAGCCAGAGCTTCCTCTGCCTTTTTCTGAGAAACAGCTACTTTTTCCATGATATCTTCATGGAGTCTGTCGACGTCTTCCCTGTAGTCCAATTTAGCCCCCAGTGGCAGGCTATCTTTAACCTTCGATGGCAGGCTATTCTTAGACTTGCGCCGTGTCTTTGCTTTTACATTAACCATTCGTTCCCCTCCCGCAAACTTTTAACGACATTAACGATAAAGTAAAAAAGTAGGAAAACTTTCCCCCGCCATCCATGGGCAGTTTCAAGAATTTACTCTGCCTATTACCATACCTTAACGGTGGTTAGTTTACGCTCCAGCAATTTTGTGTCAACAAAAATATATAAATATTTACATCCCTGCCAACGAAATGTATGGCTATTACTGGTGGAGGTGGCGGGAATTGAACCCGCGTCTTGTGTATCTTCGAAAAACACGCCTACATGTTTGTCCAATGATTAATTCTCATCCTAATATCATGCATCGGCACATCATACTATGACCATCGCAGTGCAAATTATCCCCGTGGGACACTGCGAAATTCCACGGAGACGCTCGATAGATCGACATCACGCCTGCCCCATCGAGCATCAGGCAGGATGATGCGCTGCGGCTAAGCTGCAGCTTTGTTGACTCCATTGCTGAAGTCAACATTTATGACATTGTTGCCATTTATTTATTTAACGGTTTGGTAACGAAGCCGACCGTCAACTCCGACATGCAATGTTGACCTACAATACACAATCGAATCCATGGCACCCCCAAATTGCAAAGAACTATATTTTCTAATTACTAATCAATAAATTCATAAATTCAATAAATTTTCTGGGAAACATTGCCTAAAATCTTTGGAAAAGCTCAAATTTGACCGAATCTGAGCCAGGGCAAGCATATGGCGGTTGACATGTCCGAAAAATTTTTTGATATGGCGGATGTGAATTATCTCGGCATAGATTACGGCTCTAGGCGGATCGGAATTAGTATCTACCACGGAGAGGTCAAACTTGCACTTCCCATGAAAGCCATAATTACAGAATATGATGACGAAAAAGTGGAAAAAATTTGTGCAATGGTGAAGGAAAACAATATCGATGAAATCGCCATCGGCTATCCGATAAATATGGACGGAACTCAGAGTGACAAGGCGAAACAGGTGGATAGGTTCATAGAAACTTTATCCGACAGGCTGCCGGGTGGTATTAAAATCAATCTCGTCGATGAACGGCTAACCAGCGAACAGGCGATCGATGAACAAAAGCCATTCTACATGAAACAATCAGCTTCTAAAACACGGAAACGGCGCAGTAGAGGAATCATTGATTCGCAGGCCGCAACGATCATCCTGGAGGATTTTTTGTGGGAACTGGAACTAAAAAATAATAGGCAGTGACCGATCCCATGGAAAAGTTTTAGATGACCATGGATCCATGGGTCTGAATTTGAAAAAATTTTTATTTTTTGAACAAACCGTAATTTCCTGAGTCTTACTTTCATGTGAGAGATAATCTCTTACTGTTAGATTTAGTTTGATGAGAGTTACACGGGCGAGATGAATTTCTCGCCTGATTTTCTTGGACAAGAAACTTGGATATTTGGTAATTTTAAAAAGTCAAACGTTTGATTTCATTTTTGTGAAGTTTTTCCGAATATCCTCCTACAATATGTCGAACAATTCCGCCTGTTCGGGGGTTTTGTACCTTTTGTGAGCCAACGCCAGCAGAGAGTTTAGTTGCAAATTTTGAAGCAAATTAAAAATATCCTCGGGACTCCTGCCAATTGTCGTCGCTGGGATATGGAATTCCATCGTTTTTTGCAAAGTAATCAATTCGCGGTTACGTTCTATGAGCTCTAGGGAGTTTGATAGACTTTTTCTAATTTTTTCGGAGGGAATTTTGTCAAGATTTTGCAACAGATTTTCAATGTTGCCAAATTGATTTAAAAATTTTTCCGCCCTTTTGGCCCCTATCCCCTCGACTCCCAAAATGTTATCGGAAGCATCGCCCAACAGTGATAAATAGTCGACGATCTGTTCCGGGAAAACACCGAAGTTCTCTTTGATCCCATATCGGTCTAGGATTCGCCAAACACCCTTAGATTGTGCGGTCGGAGGTAACATCTGAAAGGTATGTTCCCCAACGCATTGGGCAAAATCCTTATCTCCACTGGCGATGTATGACGTTTCCCCACATTCGTTCAATTTTTTAGAAAAACTGGCCAATAGGTCATCCGCTTCAATGCCTTCTTTCACGGTTATGTAATATCCATGGGCCACGGATAACAAATTCATATATTCCAGTTGCCGTTTGAGCTCTTCGGGCATGACTTTTCGATTGGCCTTGTATGTGGATAAAATGCTCTTTCGAGCAGCCGAACCTCCCGAATCAAAAAATACACAAACGGCATCCGGTTGGACCATGTCTTCCAATTTCCATAGAGATCGAACCCATCCATAAATTGCGTTGACGTGCAGCCCATAGGTGGTTGTCATTTGTGGAACACCATAGAAACACCGAAATGCCATGTTATGTCCATCGACGAGCAACCAAGTTTTTGTATTTTGTTTCATGCTAGTGCTCCCGTTGGAAAAGTTTTAGTCGCAAAAATTTTGTATCCCTAAGCCTATCATCCAAGAAATTTTCCTTCGCCGATAGAATTTGAGAAAATTCACTGGGAGATGAGAAAACCATATCACCGATTTTGCATAGCAGAATATTGTTCTCACCATCGATGTTTTGACAACTTACATTATACCGATCGCCCGTCATGATATTTTCACAAAATATCCCATCGGTTACCACATTTAGATCCACATCCGCTAACGCCCGTACTTCTGAAATGTGTATGCCACTGAGGATGTTGTAGGGCATGATATTTTGTAGTAAATCGATTGTGGATACGATGGTCGATTTTTCTCTTCCATTGAAAACATCTATGCTCCTTACGCCCAATACCTCCACGGCATATTTTAGGGTTGGTATTGTGGCACGGCAATGGGCATTATGGCTCGTTGGTAAAAAAAAACCGGCCGAAAAACTCTGTTCAATGTATGTGTTCCCCTTCACCATGGATATGTACGGTACTCTTGTTTGTTTTTTCAAACTAATAGCTCCATCGGGGGTTATGCATAGGATACACAAAACTACAAACACCGCGGAGATAAGTAGGGAGATGAAATCATATTTTTTACGGGACATCCGCGTTTTTAATGAATAAAAATTTTTGCTATGGCAATACATTTTGTACATGGGATTCTCAGGAATCATTGTCTGTGCTCAGGAGGGGCATACATCTATCCTTTCTTGGAAAATTAATGGAAATCTTCGTTCCAACATCTTTAGCACTCGCGATGTCGATGGTTGCTCCGTGCTCCCTGAGAATTCTTTCAATTATTACCATTCCTAAGCCATTTCCTTCCTTTTTGGTGGAAAAATATGGCTGAAAAATCTTAGTCAAGAGGTCACAGGGAATTCCAACACCATTGTCCGTAAATACCAAAATGACATCATTGTCATTGGCAGACCCTTCAATTACTATCGTACCACCACTGGAAATTGCCTCACAGGAATTCTTTAAAACATTGAAAAAAACTTGCTTCAATTGAGAATAATCCCCGAAAATTAGTGGCAATGGACCAATGCGATTGACAACTTCTATGTTTAAAGATTTAAATTCTGCCTCCATTAGATCAATGGTATCCTCCATAACTTTGCCCAGCGGAAGACCGGTAAATTTCGGCTTTTGGGGACGGATCGCATGTAAAAAATTCCTAACAATGCTATCCAATCTGGCAATTTCATCCAAACAAATTCCTGCCGAGGTTTCCAATTTCATACGTTCATCGACATTTTTCAGGGACTTACACTGGCGTTGCATCAATTGTAAACGAAGGTTGATGGCATTTAGCGGATTTCCTATTTCATGGGCAACGGCACTGGCAAGGAGTGTGACCGATGAAATTTTTTCATCGTTTAACATCTTTTCCGACAAAGCACGTTCCTCCGTAATATCAACGATCCTCAGAACAAACAGCTCTTCATTATCGTCGCAATTGCTATAATGGGTAACAGTCACATTTAATATGCTTTTGCGTGGATATGAAATTTTAATTTCCTTGGAAAGGAAAGAATTGCTTGTACCAATCGACGACATGTCCAAATCGGAAAACACGACGAATTCAGGAATATATTTCCACAAAACATTCGATTGTTTCAAGTTGCTAATACCCAACAAATCACATGCTGACTGGTTACAGTAAAAAATTTCTCCCTTGGCGTTGATCACAACGATACTATCCCGGATAATATCGAAAGTCTTTTTGAAAAATTCCCGTTGTTTCCATAAATGTTTTATCAAGTTTCGCAAATCTGCAACCTCCAAAACACTCACTTTGTCGAACAATTTTTTTACACCATCGTCATTCATATGCTTTTGATAAGACTCAATGGAGAATAATTAAATGAAATTTTTAACGCTAACCAAACACTTTATTTTTAGCTTTCTTTTTTGAAAAAAAGTAATTCCATTGAGACGCTGCTATGGAAAGGTTTTTGAGAGATAATGTGCTAGCCGCGACGGCCAAAAATATGACACGCGTGTACAATTGCGGCAATTTACCCACCTGGGCACGTCAATCCATAGATGAACTAGTCGCCCGGCAGCTTGTCGATGAGATTAATAATAGATTTTTCAGGACATTGGAATTTGGAACTGGAGGCATGCGCAGCCGAACAATCCCAGAGGTAGTTACCAGACCCGAGCGTGGAAATTCTAAGACCAACAGTCCAGATTTCGCCGCCGTTGGAACGGCATACTTGAACGATTTCAATATCATTGGGGCAACGATCGCACTATTTAAATATTGTTTAAAATTTTTGAAAAACAATAGTCGAGCCTACGAATTGCCATCGGTCGTAATTGCCTACGATGTAAGGCATTTTTCTAAACATTTTGGAGAATTGGCTGCTTCCACATGGAAAAATCTGGGAGGCCATGCCATGATTTACGCATCTCCACGGTCTACTCCACAATTAAGCTTCAGCGTACGCCATTTAGGTTGCACGGCTGGCATCATGATAACTGCAAGCCATAACCCGTGGCATGATAATGGGTTTAAGGCTTATTTTTTCGATGGTGCACAGATGGTTGATCCCCATGCATCCGGAGTAATAGCGGAGTTCAATAGTGTGACAATGGATGCTATTTGTCAATTTTGTAAGAAGGATATGACAGGCGTAACGATTTTAGATGGGTCCATTGATACCTGCTATCAGTCTGCCGTTAGGGAAACAATTTTGCGAAGAGATCTTCTGGAAAGTTATCCCATACGTGCCGTATTTTCCCCTCTGCATGGGACAGGAGGCGTGGCCACGATTCCACTTTTGAAAACTAATAAAATCGATCATTACGTCGTGGAGGAGCAAAACGACCAAGATCCTAACTTTTCAACGGTCAAATCTCCGAATCCGGAAAACAGGGAAGCCCTAGACATGGCCATTGCCTTGGCCAAAAAAGAAAATGCGGACCTTGTTTTAGCCACTGATCCCGACGGCGATAGGTTAGCGATTGCCGCTAAAAACAGCAGTGGGGAGTTTGAAATTTTTACGGGAAATGTGACGGGGGCTTTGCTCGCCGAGTATAGAATTTCGCAGCTAAAATTTTTGCGAAAAATTCCCGCCAAAGGGTCAAAAAATGTAGCCATAATAAAAACCTTTGTCACGACACCTCTCATTGATAAAATCGCCGATTTGCATGGAATAAAGTGTATCAATACGCTGACAGGATTCAAATGGATCGGAGAAAAAATGTTCGACTATGAAAATAGAATGCTAAGGGATGAGTATGAATCAACGGGAATTTCCATAAACTATGACAAAACTTTAACGGCAAAGCGGAATGATTTGCTCCAAAAAAACAGCACCCTATTTATTTTTGGATGCGAAGAGAGCTACGGCTGTTTGTCGGCAAACAATGTTCGCGACAAAGATGCAAACTCTGCATGTCTGATGGCCTGCGAATTAGCCGCCCATGCAAAATCGTTTGGCAAAACACTGATTGACCTTCGCGATGATATGTACGTGAAGTATGGCTACTTTGGTGAATCGGTTTTAAACATTTACTATGAAGGAGCTGATGGAGCACAGAAGATCAAAAACATCTTGACCAGTTACCAAAAAGATCCACCGAAATTTATGGATGACAGCAGAGTAACGGAAATCGTCGACTTTGCCAAACAAACGATCCGAGATGCCGATGGGAAAGTTATCCCATCCCAGCAATTCTTTTTCATAACATTGGAAAATGATGTAAAGTTTGCCCTACGAGCCAGCGGAACAGAACCCAAGATCAAATTTTATCTATTCGCAGAAGCAAAGGTTGACAACAAGTCTCAACTTGAGGAAACGAAGAAA
Organism: Puniceicoccales bacterium; assembly: GCA_031269795.1. Taxonomy (GTDB): domain Bacteria; phylum Verrucomicrobiota; class Verrucomicrobiia; order Opitutales; family JAIRKQ01; genus JAIRKQ01. The sequence goes on along the minus strand of JAISYR010000004.1, from coordinate 49,942 downwards.
ACCACATCTTCTCTGTTGGAAGAAATAAGGAAATTTTTGAAAACAGACGTGGATAAACGGGCAAATTTTGTTACTTGATTCGTTGTTGAAATTTTTCAATCTCGGTGTCGTCGATGTTTTTTGAAGAAAACAAATTGTTGCTAATAGCGGGTCCCTGTTCCCTAGAGAATGAGGATGTAACATTTTCCGCTGCCAAATGTCTTGTAGCATTGCGGAATAAATTCCCAGACCTCAAAATCGTGTTCAAAGGATCCTTTGATAAGGCAAACAGAACGTCGATTTACAGTGAGCGGGGAGTGGGTCTCAAGGAAGGGCTTAGGCTCCTTGGCGAAGTCAAAAATCGCTATGGCCTGCCCGTTACCACTGATATTCACCTGCCGGAACAGGCAGCTCCTGTGGCAGAAGTTTGTGACGTGTTACAGATCCCTGCATTTTTATGTAGGCAGACGGATATTTTAACGGCAGCTGCTAGGACTAAGAGAATAGTCTCCATTAAAAAGGGACAATTTCTTTCCCCCCATGAAATGAAGCATGTCGTGGGTAAGCTCAAAGAGTCGAAAGCCCAGGAAATTTGGCAGATTGAGCGGGGGACAACCTTCGGATATAATAACCTTGTTGTTGACATGCGTTCGTTCACGATTATGAAGTCGAATGGGTACCCAACGATTTTCGATGCCACGCATAGCGTACAATTGCCTGGTGCGGACCAAAATGGTACAGGCGGAGATAGAACCTTCGTTCCTACTCTGGCAAAGGCAGCATTGGCAAGTGGTGCGGACGGTTTATTTTTTGAAATACATCCCGAGCCAGCAAAGGCCACCTGCGATGCGGCTAATCAAATTGCTCTCAAAGATTTCTCTCAAATAATTTCCGATTGCCTATACCTTTGGAAGGCCGTAAAACACCTGCCGGCGAAGATATAATTTCCCTCCAGGGCTATTCAAAAATACCACCCACCAAATATCTCCGTGGGGAAGTGATAGTCGTCAGAAAGAAAAGGGAACGACAACAGTATATTTTCTAAATTTATTACCCAGTAGATTTCCGATTATGTCTCCGATTTGAAATTATAGATCGGCGTTAGGCGATGCGAAACTTCCAGGGTATCGCCCACCAACGCGAGAACATCCTTTGTGTGCTTATAGGCCATGGGGCTTTCGTCGATGGTATTTTCTCCAATGCAACTCGACCAAACATTTGCCATGCGCCTTCGATATTCATCCAGCGATAATTCCATTGCTTTGGAACGGGACATCTTACGGCCGCTACCATGGGGAGCCGAGTAATTCCACTCGGAATTTCCTTTGCCGGTTCCAATTATTGCACCGTCTGCCATGGAAAATGGAACCACCAGCCGTTCTCCTTTTTGGGCTGATATGGCCCCCTTGCGAATTATTTTGTGTTCAAAATCGATGTAGTTGTGAATACTCTCTATGGCTTGCAACTTGTCATAGGCAGTTTTCAGAAAATCGCATCCAATTTGGAATGCGATCAACGCACGATTTACCCGAGCATAAAGCTGTACCGTGATCATGTCGACGATGTAGTCGTCAGCTGCCATACCGGATAAAAATTTAATTGTGCTGTCCTCACTCCTTTTGGCGGCAATTTGTTGGTGATATTTGGCAACATTTGCCCCCAAATTGCGGCTCCCCGTGTGAATCAGGAGCCAGCGACAACCGTTTTCATCCCTATCGATCTCTATGAAATGGTTACCTCCACCCAACGTGCCCAACCCTGCAAATATGCGTGTTGCTGGGAGCATAAGTTTTTTCGAAAGTTCGTAAATTTTTTCTCTAAATTCAACAAAACTTACTTCACCATCGGTGACGTATTCATAGGCCTGTTCCAACATACGGTGTGGCGATGGATTAACCGCCTTACCAGCAGGTATGCGTTTTCTGACATACCTGTCTAGTTTATCAAACGCCACACTGCCCTTCCCGAGATCATAGGCATTTACCCCACAACCTATGTCCACACCAACAATGGAAGGGACGACATATTCATTGCATGTGGCCGTAAATCCTACCGTCGTACCCTGGCCAAAGTGAACATCCGGCATGATTCGCACGGTTGTGTTTGCAAACAGTGGGTGGTCCAAGTACTGTCGAATTTGATTTTCGCAATTTTCATCCAATGTTTTTGTGTACACTACCGCCGTGTTATGCATGCCCTTGACCGTAATCATACCCGTCTTTCGTGTGAATCAAATTCGTGCTGTTTTTCTTGAAAAATGCATACTCCATCACGGTAAAACATTTCAATTGGTTTTCAGTAAAATTTTTCCGGATGAAACCATGTGGGACAATACTTTTTCGTCAAATATTTCGGAATCATCCAATATTAATAGTTTATTTTTGGCGCGTGTGCAAGCTACATACAGGAGGCGACATTCATTGGCATATAATTCCATAAAATGTTGTTCCTTGGGTAACGATTTTGTTTCAACGTCGCTTTTAAGTTGCCGTTTGCGGTACATAAATGGCAATATAACCACTGGCCATTCCAAACCTTTGCTTTTGTGAAACGTCACAAATTGTATGGCGGAGGTATCGATACTGTCTGACTCTTTTAATGTGTCGATTTTATCCGTTAAAAATTGTTCTGTTTCTATGATATTCATCCGCTGTGATTCGGCGAAATAGCACAACTCGACCGTTTGTTTTATTTTGGCCAACAAATTTTTTTCGGTGAAAATGTTAAGGGAAGAAATGCGGTGGAAAATTTTGAACCGATCTAAAATCTTTAATAAAAATTTCGCCAATGGAGCATTATATCTTTCACTGCGCATAATAGTAAACTCGGCATCGATCTTCGCGCATACTTGGCTATTATTGTGCCTGAAATAGTTTATAATTTCTTGGCTTTTGATGCCGAAAATTTCCCGCAAAATTCCCGCGAATTCCCGTCGATCGGCGGGGTTATTTATGTATCTCAAACAGGATGCCAGCCAACGAATGGGAGAAGCACCATTGCCATTGGTACCGTCGAAATGTAGTTGGACACCCGGAAGATCCTTGTTGGCAATGAAGTGCTGGGAAATATCCGCCAACCAATCCTTGCGAGGGGCTAAAATGGCAATATCCGACCAATCTTCCACTTCAAAATCCCCAGGCGTTTTCCCCAGGAAAAGCGTTGCCGTTTGGGATGCCGATGACTGGATGTTTTCCCCCGTTTGCTTGCGTAATTTTAGAATTTTAACGTCCCCTGGTTGGCTATCGGGTCTAGGAACCAGTGGAACTAATTTTATGCCATTGCAAATGGTCTGAAATCTATCATTCACAAAATTTGCTATTGCCTCGGAACATCGCATGGTAACGAAAAATGTCAACTCATGGGCAGCACTGGATTCTACCAGCAAATTATGTAGAGCCACGTAGGTATTGATATCTGCTCGGCTACAGTAGATGGATTGTTGGGGGTCACCTACCATTGAAAAATGACCATGTTCGGGAAAGTTTTTCAATATGTCCATTGAAATCCCTTCGCGGAGATTTCTTTGCGAGATGCCAAGAAGCAACCTAAATTGCCACCTATCGGTATCCTGTGCTTCATCTAAAATCACACGGTAGGGATCGTTTTCTATTTCTCCTATTACCATTGAATGTTTGAGAAGATCCAAGGATAAATTGATCAAATCTTCATACTTTAATTGTCCTTTCGCAATGCGAAAATCCTCATATAGGCGAGCAATATTCGTGGTGAAAAACTTTTCAGAATTTTGTTTCCAATGGAGAAAATCTTTCAATTCTGATTGGAATAATTCGACTAGGCTGTGACTGTTACAAATTTCAGCACAATCCGGCATGGGAAAATAGTCACCGTTTTTTCGGAAAAGATCCCATTCCCGTAGCAGGTGAAGAAAGTGTGCACTTTTGCTCTCATTACCTTTGGGGCTATAGGCTAAAATATTGTCAACGTTGATGGTCGGCACGGGAGTAATGTCCATTGAATTAGACGGGGCTTCAGGATTATGACTTCGAGCATGTACCAACAATTTATCAACGTCATGGGTACACACAAAATCGTTGACCATGCTTTGCGGGATAACTTTCAGCACGTTTCCCATGGAAACTATAAATTCCTCCCAGAGAGATTCTTCGTTAGAGACAATTTGAAAATCGTTGCGCAAACCAACCAGGACACAATGGGATTTTAAAAATTTTGAAGCAAACGCATGGATGGTACCAAAAAATGCTGATTCCAGATGCTGTATGCAGAGTTCCCGTATTTGATACGAATGCTCAGTTTTTTGGAAAATTTTATGAAAAACGCGATCTTTGATTTCCTTTGCCGCTTTCTCCGTGTACGTAACAGCGACCAATCTTTTTATCCGCGATGCCCCTCGGGGGACCGCATACAAATCTTCCATGGCAAGGTTTGCAATCCTTTCAGTAATGGCTGTCGTTTTCCCGGCCCCAGCGGATGCAATTACGGAAAAATTTTTGGTAATTTCTTCGGCAAAAAAATCACGCTGTAATCGATCCTGTAGTTGCATTATATTTGCGGCTAAGGAATAAAATTTTCGCGAAAAATCAACGAATAAGATAATTATAGTTGACATGATACAATGAGCAATAACATCGTCTCCGTTTATGTTGAATATGAGGTATGTTTGTACATTGGGCTTAATTTTTGCCCTTGCGGGGTGTTCTTCCCTTGACTTTTCTACAAATGAGTCTTTGTCTCCCCAGGACACGATAGTAACAGAAAAGAATTGTTCAGACGAATATTTTATAAGCAAAGATGATGGGGAAGGAGATAATTTCGTCGCCCATGGGTTTGATGCTCAAAAAACAGCGTATAATTACACATCGGCGGATGTACTCGAGTCCGTGTATTTCAACTTCGACAGTTCAAAAATTTCAAAAGTTGAACTGATCAAAATAACTGAAATAGCCAAAGTCTTCACGAAAGATAAAACACTTTGTGTGCTAGTCGTTGGGAACTGCGATAGATTTGGAAAAGAGCTCTACAATAACGCACTTGGGAAACGGCGTGCGGAGGCTGTCCAGGATATTTTCGTGTCACTGGGAATTAACGAAAATAGAATCATTACTGCTTCACTCGGCTCAACCAAAGCAAATAAAAATGTTCAACACAAAGAAGATAGCGCGCTTGATAGGCGCTGTGATATTGTAATCCGCACAATACGATAGGGGGCCATCTCGGTTGTGAAATTGTCGTAAATATTAGGGTTGGTTTTGGAATTTTTCAACGATTCACCTGTTCATTTTATGGTGTTTGTGGTAAGAATCGATAAAAAATGGCAGACGGAGTATTTTTATAGGTATTCTAACTTGCAGCGTGGTAGGTTTTTATTAGATATGCTTCAGTGAAAGTAAAAGGTGAAAGTATAAGTTTGGCAGATGCTAGTAAAATTTATTTGCTACCATGCCTGTTCACAGCGTCAAATTTGTTTTTTGGGTTTTTGTCCATAATTCGTTCCATGCAGGCACGCTATTGTTCAGTTTCGGAAACAATGTCGACGGCATACTATACGCAAGCCGTTTGGTTTGTGTTTCTCTCAGGAATATGTGATTTGTTGGACGGGAGAATTGCCAGATTGGGTGGCAAGGAATCTCTTTTTGGGAAAGAATTTGATTCCATAGCCGATGTGGTATCATTCGGGGTGGCACCTGCCCTTATGGTATTTCTGATGATATTGTCACCGACGGAACAATTTCCATTTTTCCGACAGGTTGGCTGGGTTTTTGGGTCCCTGTACTTGCTGTGTGCCAGTGTACGGTTGGCAAGATTTAATGTGATAACACATCCTCTGCTCCCAAAAGCTGAGCAGGAAAAAAACAACTATGATTTTCTGGGATTACCCGTTCCCGCTGCCGCTGGGGTTATCGTTTCCCTTGTGCTGATACTCAACGAATATGACCTAAAGTCGTGGTCCCTGATGTTGCCTCCGTTGATGCTGCTGATTGCCTGGCTGATGGTCAGTAATATCTATTATCCAAGTTTTAAAAAGGTCGATTGGAATACGCAAACCAAATGGGGAACGTTTTTAATCACAATGACGGTATTGTCGCTCGTCGTATTATTGCGCGATGTCGCACTGGCCGCCATATTCTTGGGGTATGTATTTTGGGGAATAGGCAGGCATGTTGCGAGGCGAAAACGTATGCTACGAGCCAAATGCCATCGCTAATAGAGATTCTCACGCAATCGGAGCACTTTTTAAAAAGCAAGGGGATCCTAGCCGCCAGGTTAGATGCCGAGCTGTTGCTATCGCAACTGCTCAGGTACAATCGGTTGTCCCTCTACCTACATCTCAATGATAATATGGAAGGACATCTGCTGTCCCAATTTCAACATATGGTATCCAGGCGAGGGAGTCGTGAACCACTGCAATATATCGTCGGCGAAGTTGATTTTCATGGTTTATCCATCGCAGTTGACAGAAATGTTCTAATACCAAGGCACGAAACGGAAGAACTCGTAGACATAATCATTTCACGTTTTGGAAATAGACCAATCGGATCAATTTTAGATCTAGGGACTGGTAGTGGTGCAATCGGGCTGGCCCTGGCGAAACATTTCCCAAAAGCAAATGTTTTGGCTGTCGATACAAGCCAAAATGCACTTTTGACGGCTCAAAAAAATGCCATAAGGAATAGGATGGCCAACATTAGGTTTATGGTTAGCGACTGGCTAGAGAATGTTGATGGGATATTTGATATGATTATTTCGAACCCTCCCTATTTGACCGATAAAGAGTTTGAAAATGTCCAGGATGAAATAAAAAAGTTTGAACCAAAATGCGCATTAGTAGCCAAAAACAATGGGCTGGCCGATATTTTTAAAATCATCAGCACAACCGGAAGATCCTTGGCAAAGGATGGTGTACTAGCACTGGAAACAGGTAGCTTTCAACATGAATCCATCGCAAGTTTTGCCAAAAATTATTTCGGCAAATTTGAATCCATGGACGACCTTAGTGGGAAAAACAGATTTGTTTTTTTGCAAAACAACACGAAATTTCGTCTCCCAAGTGACATAAACGATTCAACTCTCCCATTAAGTTTCAATTGAATCGTCTATGTCGAAATTGGCAAAAACGCTCTTAACATCATCCAAGTCTTCCAATTTTTCAATGGTTTTTAACACCTTAGAAGCTAACTCTACATCCGTTATTTGTACGATAGAGCTAGGAACGTATGCAATTTCGGATGACAAACACTTGATGTTTGCTCCTATTATTGCCTGGGCTAGGGTGTAGTATGATGAAATCGGGCACAGTACTTCAAAATCTGGGCCGTCCGATTTGATATCTTCAGCCCCCGCATCCAGTACAATTTCCATCAGCCTACTTTCCGTTACCGCCTCCTTGGATATGAAAAATTGTCCCATTCTTTGGAAATTGAACATCAATGCTCCGGGACTTGCCAAATTCCCTCCACCCTTGGTCAGTACACTGCGGATTTCGCTGGCAGCACGATTTTTGTTATCCGTGGTTACTTCTATGACCGCACCGATTCCACCCGCGATATAACCCTCATAGGTCAACTCTTCAATTGACATGCCGGGCAATTCCCCCGTACCTTTTTGAATGGCTTTTTTGATATTATCGGCAGGCATGTTAGCTTCCTTAGCCTTTTGTACAATAACCCTCAGCCTAGCATTGAAATTTATATCACCACCACCATCTCGTGCAGCCAGGGACATATCTTTACTCAATGTGCTAAAAATTTTCCCACGCTTTGCATCTATAACGGCCTTATGCCGTTTCGTTGTTGCCCATTTGCTATGTCCTGACATTATTCTTCCTCTTCTTCTGTTTCGGTAGCCGTGAACTACGTTTCTCCGTAGAAATCTTTATGTTACTTTCAACCTGCATTTTGTTGCTAGATGACGTTGCAAATTGCTGAGCAATCGTCAACAAATTTTGGACAGTCCAATATAATACCAGCCCGGATGGAAAACTATAGCAGCAGAGAAAAAAGATGGCCGGCATTAGTTTGAACATTAATTTTTGCGAATTATCCGAGGCTGGCATCGGTGCCATATGCATCTGCCAAAACATTGTCACCCCCATGATCAATGGTAAAATATTCACGGGGAAGCGGCCAATGAATGCGACCGTATCGGGCAGTGAGAGATCTTTTATCCACAAAAAATGTGCAAAACGCAAATCGGATGCCGTGCGGAGCATATAGTAGAGCCCAAAGAAAATTGGGATTTGTATGAAGATTGGCAAACACCCAGCGGCTGGATTTATCCCATTTTCCCGAAACAATTTTAGGGTTTCCATCTGCAGTTTTTGCGGATTATTTTTATACTTCTCTTTGATTATTTTCAGGGGATTTTGGACGGCTGCCATTTTTTTTGAAGATCTAACCTGGGCATTTGTCAATGGCCAAAGCAAAAGTTTTACCATTGTTGTAAGCACAATGATCGTCCATCCCCAATTTGGAATTATTGCATGAATCCCTAGCATCAGCCGCAGGAGAAGTTCGCTTATGGAACCGAAAAAACCAAATTGCATCACCCTGTCCTGTTCCTTCCCCAATTTTGATAGCCTAGAAAAATCCTTGGGCCCCATATAAATACTCGACGAAAGCGTTTTACTTTTCCCTCCATCGATGGTACCCACATTGAATATCATGGAAGCTCCTATGCCTTCTTCCTGTTTGTTTGAGCATTTGTCGTGGACAAGAGTTGGGTATGTGACATAGCCATCCGCTTCCACTTCAGGTGTCAGAATTGTCGTAAAAAATTGATTTTTTATGGCACCCCATAAGATTTTCCCATCGTTGAAGATAAATTTTCGTTCTTCCCTTTTCCCAAGCCCAAAAAATCCCTTACTCGCCTGAAAATCCCGCAGTTTTATGAAATTTTCTTTTTTCCCATTAAACATCCCGAAGTTTAGGTAATCACCCATGGCATCACTCTCAGTCGCTGGCATGGAACCCAAGAATAGGGATAAACTACCGATAGCTAGTGGCGAATTGGTGTTATTTTCGATGTGAATTTTATGTTCAATGACATAGCCGTCTGAATCTTTGCCGTCCTGGGGAACCAAACGATATTGCCTGGTTATGGCATAGCCTTCAGGGGAAGTTTTCGATAGTATGATGTCGTGTTGCCCTACCGAAACCTCGTCAAATCGTTCGGACTGAATAAATTTGGCAAACTGTTCATTGCTTGAGCTCAACGACATTGCATGCATGGTGCAACCATCATTAAAAACTACGACATCCGGCCGATCCTGGACGGACCGATATTTTTTTAGTGCGGTGGATTTTATCGTACCGCCCTGGTCTGAAATAGTGACATCGACGACGTCATTTTCCAATGTGAAAAATTTTTCAGCCTTTGTACTTTTTTCAGTTACTGCACTTCTTTCAGCTACGGCGAAATTCTTTATCCCAATGTCAAAATCCCTAGCAATTTCGATGTTTACAGGCTCATTATGGACGATTTCCGTTTGTTCATTTTTCTGGCTAGCGATTTTCGCTTGATTTGCTTGATCGGCAGCATTTTTAAACATCAATATAAACGCACAGACTATCAATGTAAAACCAATGAGTTGACTTCTATCTTTCATTAACTTGGAGCAACGATTCTTAGGTGCAAAAAATTTGCAAGAGCAAAATAAATAGGCAATCCATTTGTATTCCTCATCATAGACCTGATGAATCCGGTGAGTATCGACCTTTCGGAGGATGCTCCTCCGAAGTATGGACCCTGTGAAAACGCCATCCCATACGAATCGCAAATCTTCTTTTGAATTTTGTGAGTGGTATCCACCACGGTCAACAAAGTTTCCATAAAGAAATATGGCGCTCGTGTCGGGAGTCGAACCCGAATCACCAACTTCGGAGGCTAGCATTCTATCCATTGAACTACACAAGCAACATTTTTAATGCTAGGGAATACTTTTAGAGCTCACATAGTCAACACAAAAGGACAACGGACGAACCACACTTGAAAAAATTCGTTCGGGTTACTTCCACCGAACGAATCCCGTATTCTATCGTATGTTGGCAGCTGCCGTTCTTTTAGCTTCATGCAATGCAGAAATTACGGACTGCAGCATGCTAATAAATGCGTTATATGACTGGGACGCCACTGAAAATAAATTTTGCAAAGCATTACCATCGTTGGTATTTTTACTTTGTTCATCCCTTTTATGTTGAACTTCCGCTTGCATTTTCTCGCCTTCACATGTAAGCTTAGCAGCTTGCCATTTACGATAAGCGGAATAGGTGATTATACTTGCACCAACTGCTCCCAAAACGAGACCTATCGGTGTTCCGATTGGTAGGGCTGTCGCAAGCCAAGGGAGCGCCTGTACAAGTTGTGGAAAGACTTGTGCAAATTGCGTAAGTCCCGTAGCAATTCCACCTGCAGTAGCAGCATATTGTCCCCACGCTTGCCATGTATTTGCAGAGCATTCTTCTGCAGATGCTTTGTTTTTGAGGTCAGATGCTTTGTTACTTTCCTCTTTAATCTGCTTCGAAAGTTTCTCATTTTGTTCACTTTTCTCCAAAAATTTTTCCAAATATTCATCCATATTAGACCTAGCCTGGTTAGCCCGTTGTGTCAGGATGGACACATATTTGGTTTGTGAACTGGTATCAACAAGTAGATCCCCAGCCATTGGTCTTCCTGAGACCGTTAGCCCTGAACCTTGATCTTTTAAACGTTCTAACCTTGGATAACCTACCGATAACACTTCCGGGTCTATCGTTTCCCCATCGGGAATAAACAAGTCCCTAGATTCATCTTCCCCGTCGCTTTGTTCCTGGAGAGGTATACTTCCGTCGTATACCTTGCGACTTGTATTCTCAATTCCTCCTCTTTTCCAAAAAGGGAACAATACCTTACTAGCTGCGTTACTGGCTATGTTCCACCCTACATTAATTGCTTTAGATGATAAAAAGCCCATCCAGTCAGCCCAACTACGTCTCCTCGAAGGAGAAGTTCTACTATCCGTTTCCATGATTACATTTTCTGACCGAAATTTTAAACATTGTCAAGACAAAATTTTTAATGGCAATTGCTTGAAAAATATCAAAACATTTCACGACATTTGCCCAGTGTTTAGGATGGGCATAGGTTTGGAACCGAAAATCTTTGATGAATTATATTCCATCAAATTTATTTAGTTACAAACCTTGATGAGGGGCTGGACTTGCCACCATAATTTTACACAAGTTATGTAAAATAAGATTGAGGGTCTTTTAAATAAAATTAGCCCATAGTCTCACCGTGAAACAATTTGTATTAATGGTATTGTTTTTTATCTGTAACTTTTTAGAAGCAGAGCAAGTGAAAAAAAATTATCACCCATTTTTAGCGGACGATGACCCAATCAAGTGGCATACGCTGCTGCCAAAATATATCGAGCCGGACATTTCGCTAACCATAGCACTATCGCAAAAAAATATCGATGAAATTGCGTCATTGCCTTTGAATAAATTAACGTTTAAAAACACCATCATTGCCCTTGAGAAAGCAACTGACCCACTTGATGTGGCATGGGGCTACGTTTCACACCTTGATTCGACGTGCAATTCCGATGAACTTCGGGAAGAGCATAACAAAATGTTGCCACGGGTTGCGGAATTTAGTGCGAATATTTTGCTAAACGATGCACTTTGGCTGAGAATAAGAACATTTGCTGAAACGGAAGAGGCACAAAACTTACAGGGAATCGACAAAAAACTTTTAAATGATACTCTGGATAGTTTTCGAGATATTGGTGCAGATTTACCACGCAAACAGAGAGAACGAATCAAAGAAATAAACATAGAAATATCTCAAAAAGCACAGAAATTTACAGAAAATGTCCTAGACTCTCGCAATGCCTGGGAGAGGTATGTGGATAATGTCGAGGAATTAAAAGGTTTGCCGAGCATTACCGTCGATGTTTTGCAAGAAGATGCCAAAGCGCATGGCCACGAAGGGTATCGCGTTTCTCTAAATCCAAGTACTTCGGGGAAATGCATGCAATATTTGGAGAATGAAAAGCTCCGCGAGGAAATCTTCCGAGCATCGTTAACCGTTGGCTGCAACGATCCCTATAGTAATCAAAAATTAGTCGAGGATATTCTAAGGTTGAAGGATGAAAAGGCAAAAATATTGGGGCATAAAACCTATGCAGACTATGCACTGAAAAGAAGAATGGCAAAAAATGGGTCGACGGCATTATCTTTCGTTGAAAGTTTGCACGGCAGGACACGGAAGTTTTTTGTCCGTGATATCGATGATTTAGAAATCTTTCGAGCGGAGTTTGTGGGAATTGAAAAATCTAGATTAGTGCCCTGGGAAACATCCTACATGTCGGAAAAGCTTAGGCAAGCCAGGTTTGATTTTGACGAGGAACAGCTGCGGCCATATTTTCAATTGGAAAATGTTATCGCCGGGCTATTTGAAGTGGCGAACCGACTCTATGGCGTAAAATTTGTGGAACAGCCAACATTTTTTACGGAAAACGAGGATGATGCGTTTCCTAGCGAAACGATCCCCGTTTGGCATAAAGATGTAAAATATTTTAAAGCTTTTGAAGAAAATGGAGATTACATTGGTGGGCTCTATATGGATATCCATCCACGGGAATCAAAACATGCGGGAGGATGGATGAGCGATACCAAAAGTGGATATTTGGATGAGGATGGAACCTGGCACTATCCGACAGCTACCATTTGTACGAATTTGACACCTTCCACAGAAGACACGCCATCATTGTTATCCCACAGAGAAGTGGAAACGTTGTTTCACGAATTTGGTCACACGTTGCACCATCTGTTTGGGAGGGTCAAATATGCTTCAATGAACGGAACGAATACCGTCTGGGACTTTATCGAATTGCCTTCCCAGATCATGGAAAATTTCTGCTGGGAACGGAAAAGTCTCGACATTTTCGCCAAACATTTTGAAACGGGAGAAAAAATACCGGAAGAACTGTTTAAAAAGATGATAGCAGCGAAAAATCACATGTCTGGAAGTGGGATGATGGGGCAACTATGTTTTGCAAAATTAGATTTGGAGTTGCACCAAAAGTATGAAAATTATGCAAACACAGACATTGAAGGTCAATTGAGGCAAGTTTTGGGAACCTATAGAATTACGCTATCAGAATATGTGCCAACCATCACCTTGAGTTTTAAGCACATTTTCGGAGGGGGCTATTCGGCAGGATACTATTCCTATAAATGGGCTGAGGTGCTTGATGCCGACGCATTTAACAAATTCAAAGAACACGGTGTGTTAAGCCGTGAGGTTGGGGATGAATTCCGTGAGAAAATTCTTTCAAGGGGAGATAGTGCTGAAGCAGATGTTTTATACCGCGATTTTATGGGCAGAGACCCTGACATCGAACCACTGTTCATAAGAAGTGGTCTCGTCGATTAGAACTTGAAGATATCGGTGCTCAAAAAATATTTGATCGGAAAAAACCAAAGGTCTTAAACAGTTTGCTTTTATCGTGTTATTTAGTAGACATTGGCCTTTGTAGTGAAATTGTTTAACAGTTTAGGAAATGCCAAGGAGGAATTACAACCTAATCCCCATGGGAAATTTACGATGTATTTCTGTGGCCCGACGGTTTATAATTATGCCCACATCGGTAATTTCCGGACCTATCTTTTACAGGATGTTCTCACCCGCATATTGGAAGTGGAAGGGTATAATCCCTGCGTGGCCAGAAATATTACGGATGTTGACGATAAAACCATTCGCGATTCAATAAAAAATAATGTTTCACTAAAAGCTTTTACGGAAAAATGGACGAAAATTTTCCACGAAGATTGCGAAGCCTTGAACATGAAATCGCCCGACTTTGAACCCAAAGCCACGGAACACATCAATGAACAAATCGACATGATAAAAACCCTCATGGAGAAAGGATTTGCCTACCTTGCTCCGGACCATTCGGTCTACTTTAGAATTTCGTCTTTTAAAGGATATGGGAGACTTTCGAACATTGAAAATCGGGAACTGAAAACCCAAGAAATCGACAGTGCCGGCAAAAAAAATTTAGCGGATGAATATGACCGTGAGAATGTTTCAGATTTTGCTCTTTGGAAATCAACCAAACCGGAAGATGGTGAAAATTTTTGGATGAGTCCCTGGGGGAATGGTCGTCCCGGGTGGCACATAGAATGTAGCACCATGGCAAAGAAGTATTTGGGGTGTACCATAGATTTACACTCGGGAGGGGTGGATTTGAAATTTCCGCACCATGAGAACGAGATCGCCCAATCCGAATGTGCCAATGGAGAAAAATTTGTCAGATACTGGATGCATGTGGCACACCTATTGGTGGATGGGGCGAAAATGTCAAAAAGTTTGGGCAATTTGTACATCCTAGGAGATATTTTGAAAAAAGGATATTCAGCCCAATGCTTGAGATATGCTCTCATTTCCGCTCATTATGGTCAACAGCTGAACTTTACGCTTAACAATTTGGTAGCGGCAAAGAATGCCATTGAAAAACTGCAGAATTTTTTCCATAAAATTGCACCAATGCGGGATGTTCAAAAGTTTGAAATTTCCGAATGGAAATTTTTCGGAAATGCATTTTCTGCACTTTTGGATGATATGAATACTCCTGCGTGTTTGGGAAGTGTTTTTAAGCTTATAAACGAAACCTCTCTCGAATCATTGGATGAAGAACAAAAGCAGGGGCTATATAAAGAATTTTCAACGATCATGTATTGCCTTGGCCTGCGCTTAGACGATAGAGAACAAGACGTTGAGGTTCCCGAAGAAATAAGAAAACTGGCAGAATTAAGGTGGCAGGCTAAACAATTGAAAAATTTCATCGAAGCCGATAGATTACGCCAAGAGTTGTCCAGTTATGGATGGACTGTAAAGGATTCTTCCACCACATACACCATAGAAAAAGATGAACCCTAAACGTAGATTTGTGCTTTAGGTATGAGAAACCATAGCCCCATACCTAGTCTTTGTGTAATAATAAAAGAATAAAAGAGAAAACCACTTTATCTCCTTCTAGCGAATTTCCTTATTCTAAGCAACTAATCGGCCACCTGCACGTGGATGTGGAGTAAGATATTCTTGGTATGCTTGGTCGAAATATTTTTTGTAGAAATGGATTTCAAACATTTCAGCAATGGTAGGCTTAGTAGTTTCTCTTCTTGGTATGCGAAAAATGCGGCCTGGTATTCTTATGACACTACGCCATGGAGAATCTGGTGATGCTACAAAATCGTGGTCAACAAACATGGCAATGTGACTATTTAGATGTTGTTGTGCCCTTGCCCAATTTACCTGTCCGACAAAATCACAGCCGCCTTTCCCGAGACCTAAACCATTGAAAACCATTGATGTGATATTATTCTTTACCGCTATAGCACTGGCAAACATACCTCCCAGGGAAAATCCTGTTATAAAGGGAACAACCAGAACGTTTGAGTCAAATTCAAACCTCTGTTGTACCGATTGGATGTGAGACAGTACCAGGGTATTGGCGGAATTTAATCTATCGGCTGATAATGCAAGTACATTGCTTACCCCCTCTTGAATTTGAGCTAGGGGGCTTCCCGACCCGACCCCGAAGCACCTTATTATCAATGGTTTTATTCTTAGATTTGGATTACATCTCATCCGTTCATCGATGCCTTCAGGCAGTATGAATCCAAATTCTCGTGCCCGTATAACGGAAATATCCGGAGAAAGTTCGCTCCTAGCAACAAAAACCTTATCCGAACTTTCTATGGAAGTAACTCCGTTGCCCGCACATTCTTCAAGTGTTTTCATGCAATGAGCTCTAACAAAATCGATACGCTCCGAACTCCATTCTTTGAACATGTCATCTATGTGGACTGGAGGGTGCTCTGGGAAAATTTTCCCACTGGTAAAAGCATCACTTGATGATACCAATGCTCGCACAAGTGGTTCTGCACTGTGCATTAATGACACACAATCCGAAGGGATTTTAGAAAATTTTTCTTTAGTCGCTCTTATAAATCCGGGCACGGCTTCTCCCACAACTTTGACTCCTTGTTGAAACATGCTGCAAAGCCTGCCTAGACCGTTATCACCTACTCTATCCACAATGTGCCCTCCAAGATAGGGAAGTATTTGGAAAAATCAAATCAAAAATTTGTCAGTTAAGGATTTTTAGATTGAAATTACTGAAAATTTACATTCAATCCTTTTGAGCTGGGTAAAAATGGAAAGATTGCATTTCGAGAAAGTTGCAGAAGTAACCAAAAAAAATGGGAGTAAGCTAATGGATGAGAAAATACGAACACAGGATTCCAAATTGGAGATCAAGGAATCAATAATTAAACATTTACAGTTTGACCTGGCCAGAGATCAAACATCTGCGACATTGCGCGACTGGTGGGTAGCGGTATGCCTCATGGCAAAAGAAATGATAATGTCCCAGTTTATACGCACACAAAAAGTCCATCACACAAATAATGTGCGGAGAGTTTATTATATGTCGCTGGAATATCTGCCGGGTCGACTATTGAAGAACAACTTGATCAATCTCGGCATTCTTAACGACACGAAGAAAGCGCTTGAAATCCTGGGGCAGAATTTCGATGATATCGTAAATGTGGAACCGGATATGGGGTTGGGAAACGGAGGGCTTGGTCGGCTAGCTTCCTGTTTTCAGGATTCTTTGGCGACCCTCAATTATCCAGCCGTAGCCTATGGAATTCACTACGAATTGGGACTTTTTCGCCAGGAGCTGGTGGATGGAAAACAGGTGGAAAAGCCCGACAATTGGCTAATGTCCGGAACACCATGGGAAGTTTGTAGACCGGAAAATACTCAAAATGTCAAGCTGTACGGTAAAGTCGAGTACTGCTACGATGGCGACGGAAATCTGAAACCCGTTTGGCAAGACTATGAAACGATACAGGGGGTTCCTTGGGACATTGCAGTGATTGGGTACAAATCGAATACGGTAAATTTTATGCGCCTGTGGGAGGCACGTTCAGCGAGCGAGTTTGATCTAAAAATGTTCAATGAAGGCAAATTTTTTGAGGCAATGGACAAGCAGGTAAAAAATGAAACCATTTCAAAGGTATTATATCCCGACGATTCCACGGAAGGTGGGAAAGTTTTGAGGTTGACCCAGCAATACTTTTTTGTCAGTTGCTCCATACAGGATATCATTCGTAGATTTAAAAATGGCAATAAAAGTTTTGATTCCTTTGCCAAAAAGATAACCATTCAATTGAACGACACGCATCCCATAATCGGGATTGTGGAGCTGTTACGCATTTTGCTCGATGAGGAAAATTTCCCATGGGACAAGGCTTGGAATATTTGCAAACAAACTTTTTCCTATACAAATCACACACTGCTACCGGAAGCACTGGAAGAATGGTCGGTTGGAATGTTTGAACATTTGCTTCCGCGACACTATCAGTTGATCTGTGAAATCAATCGTAGATTCCTCACGGAGGAAGTTGAAAAAAAATGGCCGGGCGATGATTCCAAAAAACATGCCCTGTCCATCATCGGCGGCGATGGGAATAAGGTCGTCCGCATGGCATATTTGGCCGTCGTGTGTTGTAAATACATAAATGGCGTGGCTTTCATGCATTCGGAATTGGTAAAAAATTTGTTATTTCCGCTATTCTATCAAATATATCCGGAAAAATTTACAAACGTTACCAACGGTGTGACGCCAAGGTTGTGGATCAAATGTTGCAATCCAAATCTTTCAAAATTACTTGACCGGGCAATTGGGCAAAAATGGACGGAAAATTCCGAACAATTGCGGAAATTGGAAGACTTCGCCGACGATTCTACTTTCCAACAAAAATTTTTGGAAATTAAAACGTCAAACAAGCTAGCTCTTGCTAAAAAAATTTCAAAGCTATGTGGCATAGATGTTGACCCAAATTCTTTGTTCGACGTACAGATCAAACGTTTGCATGAATATAAACGGCAGCACCTCAATTTGTTACACATTTTATATGCGTACAAGCGTGTCATTAGAGGCGACAAAAATATAGTACCACGAACATTTATATTTGGAGCAAAGGCAGCTCCCGGATATTACATGGCGAAACAAATAATTCATGGAATAAACATTGTGGCAAAGGAAATAAACAATAACCCAAACAACGATAAAATACGTGTAGTATTCTTGCCCAATTATAATGTCTCCCTTGCCTGCGATATTATTCCCGCGGCGGATCTGTCGGAACAGATTTCTACGGCGGGAAAAGAAGCATCAGGCACAGGAAATATGAAATTGGCTATGAATGGAGCTTGTACAATTTGTACCCTCGATGGCGCAAACGTTGAAATTAAAGAAGAAGTCGGAGATGCTAATATTTTTGTTTTTGGCCATACGGAAATAGAATTGAAAGAACTCCGCACGATGGGTTATTTCCCCTATGACTACTACAATAAAAACGAAGAACTACGTTCCATTTTAGACTGGATGACATCAAATTTCTTTGTGACCAAATACGGAGAAGCTCCACTTAGGAATATAAGAAATAGTCTGCTTGATGGCGGTGACCCATTCTTCGTATTGGCTGATTTCGAAGATTATGTGAAAACACAGAAGAAGGTTGATGAAGCATATAAAGATAAACAAAAGTGGGCGCAAAAAGCAATTTTGAACATTGCGCGTTCTGGAAAATTTTCCAGTGACCGTTCGATTAAGGACTATGCGACAAAAATTTGGGGCCTTGCCTCCATCAACGTAGAGTAATTTATCCATAAAATAACCTCACCATTGATCGATATGAAAAATTTCTCAAAAAAAGACAGATATTTACAAAATGCCCAATTCAACTTTCATAGAAATTTACCAAAGAAGATGCGAAGATTTTTAACGGCAACTAAAAATTTTACTAAGAATGCCTTGGCGACTAAATTTTCGAAGATAATCGAAGTTTCGAAGGCAATATCTAAATATGTGATGAAGGTTACCACTTCGCTGGTTACCAAAATCGCCCAAATGCATAGGGCTGCCAAGGGAAAAGCTGGAAAATTCGTTGAAAAATTCAAACACGCCAAAACGTCACTGGCATCGGCAATATCAAACTTTCGCAGACAATTCCCAAAAGTTATTTCCCAAACTGCGGCGAAGGTTACCACTCCACTGGTTGCCAAAATCGCCCAAATGCATAGGGCTGCCAAGGGAAAAGCTGGAAAGTTCGTTGAAAAATTCAAACATGTCAAAACGTCACTGGCATCGGCAATATCAAACTTCCGCAGACAATTCCCAAAAGCCATTTCCCAAACTGCCTATTTGTTAAAATTTGCCTTCGCTGTTTCTTTGCAAGTGACGAAGGTTGGTGTCATGCGCACGGTTGACTGGGCATGCTTACTGATAACAAAAGGGAGCAGTGTTGTGCGATCCTGTTTGACAAAATCTCGAAATCTTATCAAATCCGGGAACCAAAAGCTGACCAATGCCCTAGAGTTTTCGGTAATTGCTTCTGTTTTTGCCAGTCAAATGGCATGCAAAAGAGTTTTATTCCTATGCTTATCCATAAAAAATATTATCCGCAAAGCATATGATTCAATTTTAGAATCTATCCGCACGCTACTCCAATCCGTCACAAAATTTATCAACGCTGCGGTAAAAACCATTACTTATCCATTCACGTCCCTCCATGCTTTCCTGAAAAAGTCTACCAATGCGCTCAGGACGGCCTACACCGGCTATGTCACGAGCTTACAATCTTCAATTTCAAATGTTCGTGCATCGCTAAAGGCCCAGTTTTCATGCGGTAATGCCCTGGGGGTCTTGCAAAAGCCTGCAGTGGTATTACCCTTAGCCTTTACGCTTGTAGCATTCGTTGGGTTAAGAACCTATGATAGCCAAGTATCGAAGATAGAGTATACTCGGGCGGCCCTTGCGGTAAAACACGAAAAAGACCTCCTAAAGCAAAAACGCTATGCTTTGCATGGCTACGAAAATGAAAACGTCGCTTCAAAACGTAAGGGGTCGAAGAAAAACCGCGCCCTTGCGAAAGCTTCGCCAGGCCGGTCGAGTGGCTACACTGACCTTCAAAAGGCCGTGGATAGCTTTTTCCACAGCCATAGGGTATCGGAAGTGATGTGTGATAAAAATTCGTGCAAAATAAAAGTTGATGATAGAATCATTGATGGCAAAAGTCCGATAGCGGATGATTCTACGGTCTTTATTTCAGAGGCAAACGGAGATCACATCGTATTCGCAGATACATCCGGCAATCGATATGTAAAATCCATCGATAGCTTATTCGACCAATAGCTATCCTGTCAATTTTTTTACTTATTTTCAGGATGAAAAGTTCGCAGCAAGTAAGTACTTTAACTTTACCAGCGGAGCAACTGCCACTCGTTCCCTCCGAGGGGCGTACAATTAATCAAGGAGAGGCATTGAACCCACAGCGGGACTTAAGCGACGACCAACAGGCGTTAAAAGGTAAGAGCCTATCTGAACGCGCTTGTGCTAGTCTTAATACGGATAGACGAGAGATGGAAACTTTTGTTCAAAATTTAGCGGATGGCAAGTTTGAGCCCGGCTCCCTTAGAAAAATTATACTATGGCTGTGCAGTAAATTTGGTGGACCGGAGTATGAGGTGGCTGTGAAACAGTTTACAGCCCAGACTGCAGCGGCTGAGCACAAAGGGCTTTTTTTTAGGCAAGAAGACTTCCTAAACGACCTGGCAGCCGCCGTAAAAGGCTGCGACAGCAGTGAGCTTCCCCAAGTTCTTCACGTGGTCCATAACTTACTTTTCACAGCTCCAGAAGCACGAAAAGATTTTCTCATCAATAAATTGTTCCTCCCGTGCTTGGAGGAAGCACATACTGAGATGTCAAGAGATGAAATTAATGTAAAAAATTCCACTGAAAAATATAAAATATATTTTACCATTTACAAATTTTGTATTGAACAGTCGCTATTAACACCTACACTTAACAAAGTAAGCGACCTGTTGCCTACTTTAGCAGAAAAAGCAATATATTTTGCTATTACCGCTAGCACCCAAGATGAAAAAAATCAATATTTGCAATGTTTATCTGAAATCAGGGAAAATCAATTAGATGAATCGCTAGAGGGTACATGTAGTTCAAGTTTTGATGTGGTTGATAAAATGCATGGTAATTTCACCGAAATTTTGCAGTGTTTCGGCGAAAATCAAAACAAACAAGTTGAAAGCTTCGAAACCTTGGTGGATAATCTAAAAAGCATAAGAGACGAAGTATGGACAGAATATAAAGAATGTCAAGGAAGAAATGATGATTTTGATGTGTCGAAAAATTTCGTACAAAAAGGGAGTAAATTTCTATTGGAAAATCCAAGATTAATGTGGGCAGCGTTAAAGATGAAAAAACAAGTGAGATTTTTTGGCAGAATTTATTCCCAAAATTTATCAATTTCCCAGGAAGTAGCGATGATAAAACCAAATTTTTGACATTAGCTGCCTTGCAAACAATGAAAAAGGCAATGGAAGGCAGTGAGTCCCTTACCGACAAACAAGTGCAGCTGCTATGCGAAGGAGTTGACCTTTCAGAATTACTGTATTCTGAAGAGACCATAGAGAAAAATAAAGATACCATCAACACGGTCCTAAAATTTATTCAGGATAGGGCATTGGAATGCACGGATCCTCAAATATCCTTCGAAGATATTATGCCTGCAAATATCAGTAAGGAAACCTGCCAACGGTTGCTGCAGTTTGTGGAAGAAGGAAACTATAGTCAGAAACTAAAAGATTTCATCAAAAATGGTGTAGCGCAAAGACAAGTGCATTGAACAACGCAAGGGGCACCGCCAAGCCATAAAATACCACCACGGCAACCCCCACGCCCTTCCAGTATGCCGCAGCGGATGTGCTTCACCTCCAACCTCTCCAAATACCAGGGGATGTCATCAATGCCAACTTTAATATCTTCACCTCCAACCCTTCAAACGCCAATGGGCGTACTAACCAAATCGATGGACGTTATTCCGATGTTAATTTTATCTTCACCTTTGAGCTAAGAAATATAGCCGCTTCATTTAACTATTATCTATTTGGATGCTTTTGCTAGGCGAAATGACCCCAAATTCTTTAAACTTCTAAAATTGGTAAGGCTACCACTTGCTGCCTACGACAGCGACTTAATTCCCCCAAAGCCTCTTCTTGTGCCTATTGGCCTTTGAGCGTTTACTCCGCTTGTGTTTGTTCATCTTAAGACGACGCTTTTTCTTCAGATTTCCCATATTGAATCGACAAATTATCTAGCTGCGGCCTACGATTAAAAATATGTCATGCAAGTAAAGAACTTTTTTCCAGATTTTTATCTTTACAGAAATAAACTTGGGGTGTATAAGGACCCTATGCAAACTTTAGTAGGGAATAAAGCTCCGAAATTTTCAGCAACGGCAGTGACTAATGGCTGTAATATTGCACCAGGTTTCTCACTGGAACAGTTTTTTGGCAAAAAGTATGTCGTTTTATTTTTCTATCCCAAAGATTTTACATTTGTTTGCCCCACCGAAATTTGGGCATTTCAGGAAAAGATGCAAGAATTTGAAAAAAGGAACGTGGCATTGATAGGATGTTCAACGGATTCGGAATTTTCACACCTCGCGTGGCTCGAAATTCCCCGCGAACGGGGAGGAATTCAGGGCATTACTTTTCCAATTGTTTCCGATATAAATAAGACCATTGCCGATGAATACGGTGTTTTGGCCGGCTATGAAGATGGCAACGACGGAACCACAAAAGTTATCGGAGAGCTCGTTGCCTACAGGGGACTGTTTTTAATAGATAAAAGTGGCATTATACAACACTGCGTAATTAACAACATGCCACTTGGCCGCAGCGTTGATGAAGCACTAAGGGTGGTTGATGCCCTCCAGCATTTTGAAAAATTTGGGGAAGTTTGCCCGGCCAATTGGCATAGCGGTCAAAAATCTATGAAACCTAGCCGGGACGGTTTAAAAGAATTTTTCGGACAAAATTAATCGCATGTCGTTGAGATTTTTAGCAGTAAAAACTTCCATACTTTGCCCTCCGGTTAACAATATTTTTCCTCTTTTTAATTCGGAGGGCTTTTCATTGGAAGAGTCGGACGTATTGTGCATAGCGACAAAGTGCCTGGCGATACACCAGGGTAGATGTGTTAGAATTGGAACGGTCGATAAAAAACAATTGATCCGCCGTGAAGCCGATTGGACCTGGGAGGAAAATTGTTCACTCACCCTAAAGGATGGCATTGTGATTCCTTTTTCAGGAATCGACGAAAGCAATGGGAATGGATACTATGTTTTGTGGCCGCAAAATGTTACCGAATTACTGGCCGAAATTCATAGACATCTATGCAAAAAATTCACCATAAAAAATTTGGGACTCATGTCCATCGATAGCAAAATTGAGCCTTTTCGCCGGGGAACAGTCGGGGTTGCCCAGGATATTTTCGGGTTCAATCCGATCAAGGATTACAGGGGAAAGGTTGACCTTTTCGGACGCAGATTGGAAATGACATCGGTAAACATAGCAGATTCACTGGCATCGACAGCATGTTACCTGATGGGGGAAGGTAATGAGAGTTCTCCTTTCGTAATCATCCGTGGGGCGGAAAATGTCGAATTCGGGGACAAATTTTCCATGGCCAACGCACAACTGGCGAAAGAAGACGACATGTTTGGGGATATCCTGAATTAGACGAATTGGCAACAAATTCGGAAAACTTCCAAAAGGCTGTTTCCTTTTTTCTTTTGGAATGAAACTTCTTCGGAAGGGATCAGGCGCTCACGCACACGAAGATGTCCTAGCTACCGTTGCTTCCTTCCAGACCTGGCGGGGTTCGCTGGCCCTTCTTGCAAGAGACCCGACCTTAGAGGAAAGGAAAAGTTTTTGGGAATAATTGCAAGCAATTTATAATTTTCTGTCGAGCATTAAACTAGCCAGGTCCACATGGCCAACTTCTAATAACTCCCGGATGTGGGAACTGCTGACGCGCTTTCCTTTCAGCATTAATAGTGGCATGACCGTGACTTCAATTCCAAAGTGCTTCGCATAGCCTTTCAAAATTTTAGCGTCCCCAGCTTGATTATGGCCGAATTTAAAATCTTCTCCGATGGAAATACCAGAGAGGGTAGGAAATTTTCGCTTTAAAAATGTCACAAAATTGTAGGGTGAAATTTGGGAAAATTGACCATCGAATTTTTGTTCAAATATGCCGTCCAAGGCATAACTTCCTAAAATTTCATACTTTTTTTCAATGCCGTAAATCATGGGTTTTGGCTTGGCCGTTGTAAGGACCGTCGTGGGGTATGGAAGGAAAGTATAGACAATGGCAACACCATCGTTGTTCCTGGCCTGTTCAATGATGGAAGAAATTAGTCTTTTGTGCCCAATGTGCACGCCATCAAACGTTCCCACAGTCATAAACAACGGTTTCCCGGAAAAATCGTAAACAACATCGTCGAGGAATGTCCTTAGCACTTCTACCATATTTTTAAATTTTCTTTTGTCTTTGTCACATTTCTGTTACCGTATAACTTGCGAAGGGACAACATCATAGGCAGGAATTAATCGTTTTGAAAGCTCAAAAATTGGTGTCTGACTAATCTCTTCCAGGGTCAGCGCATCATTGATTGAAAAATCTCCTATGGTGGTTCTACAAAGTTGGCTTAGATACGCTCCACATTTTAAACGTTCGCCAAAATCATTGACGAGCGTACGCACATAGGTACCTTTGCTACAGTGCACAAAAAAATCAACTTCGTCATCCCGTAGCTCATCAATTTCGAAGGCACTGATATGTATAAATTGAGGTTCCCGATCGATGGTTTTCCCTTTTCTTGCAAGCTCATACAATTTTTGGCCATTCACTTTTTTAGCGGAAAACATGGGAGGAATTTGACATTGATCCCCAAGAAATTCACCTGCAAGAATTTTCAAACCTTCCAGGGAAATGCCTTTCACATCATGATTTTCCAAGATTCTACCTTCCATGTCATGGGAATCCGTTGATATCCCCAATTTCATCGTACCTTCGTAACCTTTAGATAGGTCCACCAAGTATTGGGAAATTTTCGTTGTACGGCCGACGAGAATTATTAATAACCCGGTCGCCATTGGATCAAGGGTCCCCACGTGCCCTATTTTTTTTATCCCAAGAAGGTGTCTCAACCTGGCGATGACATCATGGGAAGTTATCCCTCGAGGTTTATTCACCAAAAGAACTCCATCTAGATTGCTAGTATTCACGATTTCAATTTTTAAGAATATTTCTCACATGTTCGGCAAGTGTCGACTTAAACTTTGCATAGAAGTCCATGTCCTTTAATTCGATATTAAATCCTGCCGCTGCCGGATGGCCACCCCCACCAAATTTTTTAGCCAAAAGGTCCATGCGCCAAGTTGCATCTTTTGAACGTAAACTGCATTTTACGTAGGTTTCGTGGAATTCCAAAAACGCTCCAACTTTAACTCCATCAATTTGCCGTGTGTAATTTACAAAACCTTCCGTGTCAAGGAGTTCTGCCTGTGTTTCCACGAAGTCATCCTCGGTGATAAATGATGTGCAACAATGACCATCTTCAAAAACGGTCACATTGTGCAAAAATCTTTCCAAAAGTAAGTACTTTCGAAGGGTATCGTGTTCGTATACTTTTTGAAAAATTTCTGAAATACGGATTCCTTTAGCCATCAAAGCTTCTACAACCCTAATCGTAGCAAGCGTCGTCGTATCATAGGCAAAGCGATTGGAATCGGTCATGATACCAAGATATAGAACTTCGGCAGTTTTTTTATCAAAGTCGATATTTTCGCGCAGCAAAGCCTCGCCTATGACTTGGGCAGTGGATGAAGCATTGGCATCGATGATATTATGGTCGGCAAATGTATCATTGGAGATGTGGTGATCGATGTTCAAGTAGGGTTTGTTATATTTTTTATAAATATTCGCCCCCGCCCGCTTAAAATCGGAACAATCCACACAAATTAGAGGCAACGTGGAATCGAATTGCCCATCATCCACAACGGCATAGCTATCCATAAATGAAGATAAAATAGACCCGTAATCGTCATTTTTTATGATGTTGCATTGAATATTTTTCGCCTTCAGAATATTAAAAATAGCAAGCTGGCTTCCCACACAATCCCCATCGGGCCTTATGTGACCAACGACATTGTAGGCGGAATATTTAAATAATAATGCTGATATTTTTCTATCACCCATGGTGAGTCTATAGGCTATCTAGTATTGCTAAAATATTTTGACCGCAGGCGATGGAGTTGTCATACTTGAAATTTAAATGTGGTGAACGTCTTAATTTTACTCGCCGGCATAGTGTTTGGCATAGATTTTTTGCATTTTTTAGCAGAAATTTCGTCGCTTTTCGGATGTCATTTTCATCTCCCAGGACAGAAAAATAAACGCATGCATCGTGTAAATCTGGGGAAAGTGAAACCCCCGTTAGGGAAATTCTCGCCGTTGAATCGTGGAATAGCGTGCGTAGAATCACACTTAACTCTTGATATATAAGTTGATTTAATCGAATAATTCTCGGTGATGGGGGCATGGGATTATAGGGACGGTTGAATTTTTATTATGTCAAAGCACTCTATGATGTCTCCGATTTCGAACGTATCAAACCCGTTAATGATAATTCCACATTCAAAACCTGCCCGCACTTCGTTAACAAAATCTTTTTCTCTCTTGACCGATGTAAATTTTCCTTGAAAAATCATTTCCTTTTTCCGTATCACACGGGCAAATTTCTCCTTCAAAATTTTTCCTTCTATGGTCATGCATCCGGCAATTATATTATTTTTGATATTAAAAATTTTACGAATTTCAGCGGCCCCAAGTTTGCTTTCCTGCAATTCTGGGTCCAAACATTCCGCCATAGCCTCCCGGACCCTATCAACGATTTCGTATATAATGTCATGTTGAATAATCTTTACGCCGAGTTGTTTTGCTAGGGCCTGGGAATTCGGTTCCGTTTTGACATTAAACGCAATGATCTGTGCCTTCGATGTATCTGCCAAAATAATATCATTCTTGTTAATCGAACCGACCCCATAGTTCAAAATGTTTAATTTAATTTTTTTGCTATGTATGGTCCCCAAAATATCGTTTAGGGCCTCCACGCTGCCATGGACATCTGCCCGTAAAATCACATTTAAAGTTTTTTCCTCGACGGCAGCTATTGCAGAAAATAATTGATCCAAATTGACAATTTCTTCCCTGTTACCTTTTTGTAAACTTTGGACCTTCTTAAGTTCCATCTCTGTCTCCTCTGCTTGTCTGCGGGCAACTTTTTCGTTCTCAACCGATGTGAATTTTGAACCGATTTCGGGAATCTCAGACCATCCGATAATATTTACGGGAGTTGAGGCAGAAGCTTCTTCTATCCGTTGTCCACGATCATTGATCAATGACTTCACCTTGCAATAGCAGGGGCCACAGACAATGCAATCCCCGACTTTCAAAATGCCGTTTTGTATAATGGCACTTGCCATTGCACCATGCCCAGGAGTAACCTTAGATTCCAGTATAATTCCTTCCGCGGAGCTCGACAAATCTGACCGTAAATCCATAATTTCCGCTTGCAACAGAATTAGTTCCAAAAGATTTTCGATATTTGTCTTTTGGAGAGCAGAAATTCCAATGCACAATGTTTTGCCACCCCACTCTTCTGGAGTAATATTCCGTTGCTGCATCTGCTGTTTCACCCTATCAAGATTTGCTCCTTTGGAATCAATTTTATTGATGGCCACAATAATCGGAATATTTGCTTTTTGCGTAAATTTCAGAGCCTCATCCGTTTGCGGCATAAACCCATCATCGGCGGCAACTATTAGCACCCCTATGTCGGTCAGATTTGCTCCCCGTTCTCGCATCTTCGAGAATGCCGCATGGCCGGGAGTATCAATAAAAGTTATTTTGCTCCCACCCTGTTCAATCTGATAGGCTGCCACGTGTTGGGTGATTCCTCCCGCTTCTCCAGCTGCAACATGTGCGTGCCTAATGGTGTCAAGCAGCGTGGTTTTCCCATGGTCAACGTGCCCCAATATGCACACTATCGGAGGACGCTCGACCAAATTTTTTCCCTTCTTTTCAACGGGGATATCCGGCCTAGTGGGCAATTTTGGTTTGGCAATTTTTACCGATTCTTGCTTGGCGATGACTAACTTATATCCAAATTTTTCTGCAACATCTTGGGCAATGGACATGTCAATTTCTTGATTCATCGACGCAAAAACGTTCATGCTCATCAGCTTGGATATCAGCTGGAAAGGTTTAATGTTCATCTGGGTAGCCAATGCCCGTACCACGAGTGGAGTTTTAACTTCAATGGCTTGCAATATTTCATCTTTCAGGGGTTGCCGTTCAATTTTTTTTAAAAATGGCCTAGAATTGGTAGTCGCTATGTTCTCTCCGGAATCACGAATTTTGCCATCGACGGTGGGCAGAGGCTTCTTCAACTCGGGCAACCGCACTTCGGGCTCACTATCTTTTTTTCTCGTTCTGTCCAGCGAGCTAACTGCGATCATCACAGGTTTTTCCCGTTTATCTGTCCTTCCCTGCCTTAACCCGGAATACCCCTGAGAATTTTTGTCGATGGTAGGCTTTTCAACATCGGGCGGAAATCTAAATTGATTGCCGATATTGGTATCCATCGTACTAATTTTCGAACCGAGACTACTTGGTTGTTCCTTTGACAGGGCATTGGAAATGGGAATTTCTGTGGTTCCCATGGCACCGTCACCGGGCATATTACCTTGAACATTTCCAAAATTTTGAGTTTTTTGTTCCAAAGGAGAAAGGGAAGACATTCCTCCGATGGGAAATTTTTTGTTCCCAATTTCTTCTATGAGTGCGTCCGCATATATTGATGAAATCGAATTTGAAGGGCTATTAAAATCAAACCCCCGTTCACGCAACAACTGAATCACCTGTTTATTTTCCAAGTTCAGCCGTTTCGCTAATTGATATACTCTTATACTCATCTTATCTTTTTATTTTTTGCAGAATTTTCGCACACTGTCCAATATTTTCTGGGATACATCCATATCGAATCCAGCTTCTGCTAAATCTTCGGCATTAACTCCTTCGAAGGCATCTATGTCTGTAATTCCGATGGCTACAAGTTTTTGTGCCTGCCCATCGCTGATACCTGGAATTCCGTGCAGACCGGCTATTGCTCGCTCCAATTTCTCGTCGAAATTTTCAGGCACCGCTTCGTTTTCTTTACTTATATCCAGGCGCCAGTTCATCATACGGGATGTCAACTTCGCATTTAATCCGTGCTTGCCAATTGCAACTGCTAGATCCTTCTCTGCGACTTCGAAATAAATTCTCCTGCTGTCATGGTCAACGCGAACATTCTTTGGGACTGCTGGCTTTATTGCCTCAAAGAGCAACTTTTCGGGATCATCATCATATCGAATGACATCAATTTTTTCCCCACTAAGTTCTCGAACGATGCTTTTTATCCTTATTCCTCTGATACCAACGCAGGCACCAACCGGATCGATGTTTTTATCGTTCGTTCCCACACAAACTTTTGTTCGATACCCCGGTTCACGGGCGATACCCTTGATCGTCACACTACCATCAGCAATTTCAGAGACCTCAATCTCCAACAACCGTCTGATAAAATTCACATGGCTCCTGCTAAGGACCAATTCTGCATCCCTACTCGACGGATCAAGTTTTAATAGCAAACATCGGATTCTTTCGCCGATGGAAAATTCTTCTCCCCGAGCACGTTCACGGGCTGGCATTATGGCTTCTGCCCCATTCACATCGATATACAGGTTTCCGCCATCGATATTTTTAACGGTTCCCGAAACTATATCTCCCACACGACTTTTAAAGTCATTGTAAAGTTTTTCCTTTTCGAAAAACCTCACCCGTTGTAGAATTGCTTGTTTGGTCGTCTGCGCGGCAATTCTTCCCAAAAACGCTGGATCAATTTCTTTTTCTATGACGGAACCAACTTCTGCATTTTCATCCAGCAACGATGCTTTGCTCAAATGAATTTGCGTTTTCGGATCGCTGACGGAGTCCACTACTTCAAATATTGCCCAGGCCTGCAATTTCCCTGTTTTAGGGTTAATCTCTATCCTAACATCATGGCCAGCGTTTATGCTTTTCAGTGCTGCCGTACGAATTGCTTCACCGATAGTTTCAATCATATCATCCCGGCTAATACCTTTTTCCTTTTCCATGTACTCCAACACCGACAATATCTGACCATTAGTACTCATCAACTTACCTTCGAATGCATTCAATAATAAAAAGTGGGATGGTTCCCACTTTACAACATCAAAACCCTCGTGTCACATCTATCATTAATGAATTCTGTGTCAAGCACATTAATTTTTTTGCCACGCTTTACCATGTCCCTTCGGACCAATGTTAAAGTCCATAATTTTACCATTTACCAGTGAATGTTGGGAGTAAAAATAAAAACTGCCTAACCACCCAGGAGTGAGATTTTTTCCCTTACAATTTCTTAAACCTTGGCAGAAAGACATTTAGGGGAATTTCTTAAACATCAAAACCGCATTTTGTCCACCAAATCCCATGCTTTCGTTGATGGCGTAGCGAACGTCCGCTTCTATGGATTTATTCGGTACATAGTTGAGATCACACTCGGGATCTGGCGTAGAATAATTTATGGTGGGAGCAATGATCCCAGTCTCTATTGCTTTAGCACAGACTGCAGATTCAACGGCACCGGTTGCACCCAACAGGTGTCCGGTTGCTCCTTTGGTGGAACTGATAAAAAGCTTATCTGCGTGGTCTCCAAAAAATCTCCTTATGGCCACCGTTTCATATTTATCATTGTATGCAGTAGACGTGCCGTGGGCGTTAATATACTGTATGTCGGAAGGGTCTACGCCCGTTTCTGCAAATAATTCCTCATAGCATCTTATAAGGCCATCCCCTCTAGGATCAGGAGCAGTTACGTGATATGCGTCGCAGCTGGCAGAATATCCTACGATTTCACAGTAAATTTTTGCCCCCCTTGACTGTGCATGTTCCAAGGTTTCTAGGAGCAAAATTCCTGCCCCATTACCCATGACAAAACCATCGCGGGTTGCATCAAATGGGCGGCTCGCGGATTCAGGTGTATCATTATATGACGTTGCAACGGCTCGCATGGAACAGAAACCGGCAAGGCTTACGGGTGTAACGGCAGCTTCACTACCACCCGTAAAAATGGCATCCGCTTTACCAAGTTTCAACCAGTTAAAAGCTTCCCCAACCGAATGGGTACTCGTTGCGCACGCACTGAGAACTCCAAAATTTGGCCCTTTCAATCCCAATTCCATACCAATAATCCCGGATGCAATGTTGGCGATGAGAGCCGGTATCATAAATGGGGAAATATAACGGGGTCCCTTTTGGAAAAAAATTCTGGTTTGTTCCGTTATCGTTGACATTCCCCCAATTCCAGAGCCTACAATGACACCGATGCGAGACCTATCAACGTTATTGAGATCGATCTTTGCATCATTGACTGCGATCTTTGCAGCTGCGATTGCATAGATTGCATATATGTCGTTTCGTTTTATCGATTTGCTATCGATAAAGTCCTCCGCATTAAAATTTTTGAGTTCCCCGGCTACGCGGCATGGATAATTGCTAGCATCGAAAGATGTCACAGCCGTTATCCCGCTTTTTCCGCCTATTAAATTTTTCCAAGTTTCCTCCGTTCCTATCCCGACGGGGGTAACAAGCCCAATACCCGTAACGACAACACGTTTCCCAAACCCGTTAATTGTACGTATAGTGGCCATTGCTTAGTGGGGCAACTTGCTACTCACTTTCTATTTTTTTGCTGATGAAATCAACGACATCCTTAACGGTACGCATTTTTTCAGCCTCTGATTCTGGAATTTCTCCCTTGATCTCATCCTTGAACTCTTCTTCGAACGCCATTACCAATTCAACGGTATCGAGAGAATCAGCCCCAAGATCATCGAGGAACGATGCTTCCAATGTTACCTGTTCTTCGTTTACATCCAATTGATCAACAATGATTTTCTTAACTCTTGATTCTATATTATTGCTTGTCATAAGTAAAACCCCTCACGTCTTCCGCATCAAAATGATCCCATTCTGCTACGCAAGCCTTTTTTACATCACCATCCCACCATCGACGTTAATAACATGTCCCGTGATGTACCTAGCTCCCCGTGAACACAGAAATTTTACGGCTTCTGCCACATCGTCCGGCGTGCCCAATTCCTTCATCGGAATATTTTTTAACAATTCTGCCACCATGTTTTCACCGAGTTTACTGGTCATGTCAGTCCGTATAAATCCGGGAGCTACTGCATTTGCCGTTATGCCTCTGGAGGCAACCTCTTTGGCTATGGACTTGGTAAACCCAATTATTCCCGCCTTGGCTGCAGCATAGTTCGCCTGGCCGAAGTTACCTATCAGGCCGACAATGGATGCCATGTTAATGATTCTTCCCCATCGTTTTTTCATCATGGGATGCAGTAAATTTTTAGTCCAATAAAAACAACTACTTAAATTCGTGTTTAAAACTTCCTGCCATTCTTGCTGAGACATTTTTAGCATCAAATTATCCCGAGTTATGCCAGCGTTATTTATCAAAATGTCAATGGCAGAATGCTTTCCCAATATGCTTTTGCAAGCATCTGAAACCAGGTCAGTGGAAGATACATCGACAGCCATATGTTCGGCAGAATATCCTTGGTTTCGTATGTCCTGTGCCAAGGTACCACAACTATCTTCGGACTTGCTGATGCAAATTATATGACCACCGATTTTTGCGAGGGATATGGCAATAGACTTCCCAATTCCTCGTCCGGCACCGGTTACGACGCAAATTTTCCCAGATAATTCTTGTTCAGCCATGGTGGATGGTAATGTTGTGCCATTCGCTTTAGTCAATGAAATCTTTCATGAAAGATATTTTTGATATAAATTTTATTGAAAACAAAGAAAAATTTGGCAATCTTGGGCCAGGTTTTGGCTTCTGCGAAAGTTGTTGGATTCAATGGGTAAATGGAAAACATTTTTATTGGTAGTGCTCGTGCTATTTGGCGTCGCCTTGGTAGGGGCGGGGGTTGTATTTTGCAAAAAATCGAATATGATTCACCCCCCATCCATTCCCCCGGCGAATGAGCTCAAAAGGATAATCTTCAAAACAAATGGAAAAATCACAGCGCCGTGGCTGGCCCATGAGCTGCATATTGGGAAAGGTACTGATTTATTTTCACTGGATATTTCCTCCATGAGAGAACGGCTGGAAGCCATTTCTCAAATTAGGAACGTTTTCATAGAAAAACGCTATCCCGATACGCTATATATAAAAACCAACGAATGCGTGCCCATATTGAAATTGCTAGCCAATGTCGGTGGAGAAAAGAAATTGCTCCTCGTTGATGGAGAAGATGGCAGAATCTTTTTACCCATTTGCTACGGCCGAGAAGACATTTTAGACCTATTGCCCGTTAATTTAATTTTAAGGGCAAAGAAAACAAATAGATTACAATTCCTTTCCCAGGTAGGAATATCTACCGTTAGAGAGTTTATTACCATACTAAAAGGTGAATTCCCAGATATTTTTCAATCGATAAAATTCCTCGATCTCAGGAACTATGATCACCGGGCGGGTGCTGTTTGGTCGACCATAGAACTGCACCTCAAAAATGAAATAGCCGTTGCACTGAAGCCACAGAATTTTCATCTTCAACTGATGAAACTAGATTTCCTAATGAACGAAAAGTGTAAACACAACCTGCACAGGATCAAAAAAATAACCATTTCTTCCGACGACGATGCAATACTGGAATATAAATAGTGAAATAGGCTATGGTTAGCCTATGCGGTCAATTAGCATAAGCTTTTATCCGGGTTTTACCCTACGACTTCTACGCTTCCAAAATGGATTACATCGCAGAATTCGTCTCACGGAAAAATAAAATGCCCTTCGGAACGTATATCGTCTAAGCATTAATTGGGCAAAGCTTGAACATGTCGGGTAAAACCTACACCGGGCAGATGGTCCCAACAGGGCAATTTTGAGCGGCGACAGAATATTTCTGTATGACTCTATCAATAGGACCGCAAAAAATTTGCATACTTTGTCGAAAAGTTTTAAACAATTTGAAGTCATTTTTTGCCAAAAACTTTCCCATACCCTGGAGAACAATGGCAATTGAGTCAACAAAATTTTACCGCCCATAGATATCCTGCAAGTGGTGCAAATATTGGGGTGTTCGAGATTCGCGCAGACCATTAAATTGTCCGGTGGTCATCCTCCATTGCCAGTTGCCAGAAGGGATATTCGGCGTGTTAAACCTTGCCTCTGATCCAAGGTTTAGAATATCTTGCATGCTCAAAATTAGTAGATTGGATGGGGACTCGTATGCCTCTTTGATGAAATCCCATGCGACGTCATTGCAATTTGTTCGCAAATAGCATCTTACCTGATGTCTTATATCTTCAGGCAACGCATGGAACCACCCCCTAGTCGTATCGTTGTCATGGGTCCCAAGATACAACACACTATTTTTTTCATGTTCGTGGGGAAGATATTTATTTTTATTATTTCCATCGAATGCAAACTGCAATACGTTCATTCCAGGCAACCCGGTGTCCCGTAACAATTGCGTAACGTTGTCATTTAGGCATCCCAAATCTTCTGCTATGAATTTTATGGAGGGGAATACTTTTTCGACATGTTGGAAAAATTTTATCCCAACGGATTTTACCCATTTCCCGTTCATTCCAGTAGTGGCAGGTGTGGGAATTTCCCAGTAGTCACAAAATCCTCGAAAATGATCCAACCGTACCACATCGTACAATTCCACACATCTCCCTATGCGGCTTGTCCACCATAAAAAATCATCACCTGCTAAAACATCCCAGTCGTAGACGGAATTTCCCCATAGCTGTCCAGTTTTTGAAAAAGCATCCGGAGGAACCCCTGCGACAAATTTGGGAGATCCATCTTTTTGCAATTTAAAAATCCGCTTGTTTGCCCAGACATCCGCACTATCAAAACCGACAAAAATCGGAATGTCTCCTATGATTTCGACGCCATTACCATTGGCAAAGTTTTTTAACTTGTTCCACTGTCTGTTAAATATCCACTGGATAAATTTGTAGAAAGTTGCCGTTCGGCTAAGTTTTTCGTCGGAATGGAGTTTGTCTAATGCTACTTCGGGATCAGAAAATTCCTTCGGCCAATCTGTCCATAGGTGACCGCTGAACTGATCTTTGACGGCCATAAAGATGGCATAATTGTCTAGCCACCATGCGGATCGTTGGCAAAAGCTATTAAAATCATCGACATGGTTTTCCAAGCGCAAAAAATTTTCGAATGCTACCTTCAAAACCGGCCAAAAATTTTTATACAATTCCCCAAAGTTGACAAATGATTCCGCCATTTCCATTAGCCCATTCAAATCCGCAGGGAATAATAATTCTTCTCCGACAAGGTCTTGTAAATCGATGAAATATGGATTGCCTGCAAAAGCGGATGGACTTTGATAGGGGGAATCTCCGTAGCTCGTCGGATTTAGGGGGCATATTTGCCAATATTTCATTCCGGATGTTGCTAAAAATTTAATAAATTCATAGGCCGACTCGCCAAAGCATCCAATTCCCTGCCCCCTTGGTAGGGAACTTATATGTAAAAATATGCCACATCCCCTCTCATTTAACCATGACCAAATCGCCATGGCAGTATTTTTAGCCCTCTTCGGATAGAAAACAAGAAATTAAAATTTCTTTACAAAAATACTTGACTTGGGGAGGTTTTTAGTGTGTAAAAAAGATAAATAACGAAAAAAGGAAAAGTATGGATTGTGTAAATCAAACAACAACATGGGCAGCTTATGGAGCGAGCATTGCTAAATCATTAATGGACAGGTGGAATACAATGAGGCCCATCCTGGGAAGTTATTTAACTCAAGCGGGTCGTGTTATTCCCGAAGATATTTTAAATAGGAGCGCTAGCACACTAGGGGAGTGTACAAGACAGGCCGGCCATTTTGCAATACCACTTGCTGTGGTTTTGGCATCCAAGGTGGTCGTTCTTTGCAAATTCGCATGGTCATTGGCCGCTGCACACCCTATTATTGCAACATCCCTCATACTTACCTTCGTAGCAATACCCGCATTTAGAGAATATTGTGCGGCAAATGAAAGATCTACGCGTCGGCTTATTCCCTTAGGCATAATATGGATGATCATTACTCGACCATTCAGGCTGGCCTGCCGCATGTTAAGGGAGATAACTGGAACAGCCGAAGTGGATAGACTAAGACAGATACGAAGACTTACGGTGGCACAACGACGGATCTCTCATTTGCTAGGAACAAACGATCAATTGGGACTAGAAATTGATCGATTGGATGCAACAAACGATCGATTGCGACGAGAAGCCGCCCAATCGCAACAAGCAAACGCTAGATTGCAAGAACAAGCGAACGCTAAATTGCAAGAACAAGCAAACGCTAGATTGCAAGAAATAGTCTCTCAATTAAGAGATTTGGGCCCTACGCTTAGAGGCGAGCTTCAGGTAAGACAACAAGCAGTTATCGATGAGATTGCAGGAATAGGAAACGAGGAAATCCGAGGAGTGCTTAATTTTGTAACCAATGAAATTTTAGCTACGACCGATGAAATTATTCAGAACCCTTCCATCCTTGGCCGCTCCCCACAGTGGAGATACTTACAACATCTAGTTGAATCAGATTTACGGTTGGAAAGTGTCAAGAATTCACTCAGTAAATGGGAAAAATGCCTAGGCCTTTGTAGTGCGGGCCAATAGCCACATTTCGTTTATATCCAGGTCCAATCACGTTGCACACCACCAGGCATGCATGCTAAAAGTCGTGTGATCAGTTAGTGCCAGGGCATTAAAGGGTCACACGGTGTAGCTTTTCCAAAGATTGTCCTTGTAAAAATATGGTTCTCTAGCAATATGGCGTGGATAAGTTAGGTTCCATGAATAAATTTTTTAAAACGTTTTATAGCATATTTGCTATTGTTGTCCTATCCTTTGGGCAAGGGTCCTTCCTCCGAGCCACATCCGTCACCGAAGTTGGAGGTAGCCTATTCCCTACTCGTGAAATGCGGGCGGAAACCATATACATGGTACGCTGCATGGAAGAACTACATCTGGAACATAAAACAATCTCTCTGCTCGACAATAGGACAGTTATGATTGAGTTTTTGTCGGAATTGGACCATGGGAAAATGATATTTCTGCAAAAGGATGTCGATGCCCTGGTGAAAAAATTTGTACCGACATTGGACATTTTCGTAAGTGGCGGCAGCCTCATGCCGGCGTTCAATACCTTTGAAAAATTCAGAACGATTTTCTACGCTCGGATGGATTGGGTATTTACAAAGTTGGATGAAGGGTTTGATTTTTCCAAGGATGATTTCATTTCCTTGAACAGGAAAGATTGTAATTGGCCACAGACAGTGGAAGAGGCGAATATTTTGTGGGAAAAACGTTTGAAGTTCGACGTCATAAACGAGGCAATGAGCCTGTGTAAACTGAATAAATTAAAGGACAAAAACGATGATTCTTCCGACAAGACGCTTACACCAATAGAAAATTTTGGGAAAAACATGGAGGAAACCTGTGACCAATTCGACCAATTCACGGAAAATGGCATCGAAAAAATTTTGGACGAGGCAATAAAAAATGTTAAACGGCGCTATGAAAATTTACGAAGAACATACAAAGATTTCGATTCTTGGGTGCTCCAAGAGATGTTTTTGAATAGCATTTCAAAGATGTATGATCCACACACGAGCTTCCTATCAAAGGACTCTTTCGAAGACCTGAGCACCCATATTCACAACTCATTGATCGGAATAGGTGCTGAACTGCGGGATGAAAAGGGGGAGTGTACAATTGAAAAATTGACACCCGGAGGGCCTGCCAAATTGTCAGGTGAAATCAAGGCTGGGGATAAAATTATCGCAGTCGCCCAGGGAGACGATGGCGAATTTGTGGACATAGTTGGGCTCAGATTGTATAAGACAGTTAAGTTATTGCGGGGAAAGAAAGATACGGTTGTTCGGGTAAAATTGGAAACCGTATCGGGGGATACCAAGGTCGTTCGATTGGTTCGGGACCATATAAAACTAAATGCTACGCGGGCAAAGGCTAAATACTTCGAATTAAAACAAGGGGACAATGTTGCAAAAATTGGAGTAATAGAATTACCATCTTTCTACGGAGATGTGAATCCAAACAACGAACAATGTGTATACGCCAATAAAGATGTTAGAACATTGTTGGAAATGTTGAAAAATAAGGGGATTGATGGATTAATTCTGGATCTGCGTCAAAATGGAGGAGGATTATTAAATCAGGCAATTTTAATTGCTGGTCTGTTCATCAAAACGGGGCCGGTGGTGCAGGTGAAAGATTCCTTCGGAAAAATAGAACAGTTTTATGACGAAAATGAAGATATTGCCTGGGAAGGGCCCTTGATCGTCCTATCTTCTTCCATGAGCGCATCGGCATCGGAAATCTTAATAGGGGCATTGCGTGACCATAGGCGAGCAATAATCGTAGGGGCAGAAGCTACCTATGGAAAAGGAAGCGTACAGGTAGCGTTGGATATGAACACATTTTTTAATTCTCTAGGCGGTAACAAGGATCTTGGAGCTGCATATATTACGGTGCAGAAGTGGTATTTACCGACTGGCATTTCAACCCAGTTAAAGGGTGTTCCCGCCGACATAAAACTTCCCAGTCTCGACGAATGTTTCCATAAACGGGAAGCGGATTATCCATGGGCCCTAAATTGTGATACAATTCCCCCCATCGAATTTAATTATGATGGGGATTTAGAAAGCAATCGATGCTATGTGACCGACGATCTGATTTCTAAGCTATCCGAAAATTCAAAGGCCCGCCAAAGCTCTTTGGAAGAATTTGCACTGTGGAATAAACGCATAAAACACTACGATGGTATTGTTAACCGAAAGGAATTTCCACTAAAAATTGCCACCCGGATTGCGGAAAATAAGCTGGAAGATGCCTTCAACGATGAAATGAATAAAGAAATCAAAATACTGGCCAAACTTAAAAATTATTACTGGGAAAACATCACACTGCCCGATGTCATACGCGACGATAATGTCGATGCGGAAGAAAAGCCCGAAGAAGACATTGATGGCATAATAATGTTCGACACAAATTTGAGGGAATGTGTGAGGATTACGGCTGATTGGATAGAAAATCTGCAAGACAAATGTATAATTTTGGACTTTTCTCCTCAGCGAAGTTTGGAAATTCAAGCTTTAGAATAGATGAACATTCTCGATACCATACATACCCCACAGGATGTTAAAGTTTTAAATAGGAGACAACTAAAAGAACTGGCGAAGGAAATTCGACGGATATTGGTAGACGTAACGGCAATAAACGGAGGACATTTGGCTTCCAATCTCGGGGTCGTAGAGCTTACCATAGCATTGCATCGCGTTTTTGATTCTCCCCGCGATAAGTTTATTTTCGATGTTTCCCACCAAACCTATGTCCATAAGCTACTGACTGGTAGAAATGATGCCAAGTTTCGCCAAATCAGGATGAGTGGTGGGTACAGTGGTTTTTCAGATCCCACCGAAAGCGAACATGATGCCTTTGTCGCTGGCCATGCAGGGACAGCACTATCGGTTGCCCTTGGATTTGCCTATGCCAGAGATCGCATTGACAGTCGCAGAGACAGTCACATTATTGCCATTCTCGGCGATGGTTCGCTGACATGCGGAATGACATTGGAAGCATTGAACAATCTGGCTACGACGACAAAAAGATTGATCGTAGTTGTCAACGACAATAAATTTTCGATAGATAAAAATGTTGGAGCCATATCCATCTATTTGAACAAAATTCTTATCAGTGGGCTTTACAGAGCTATTTCCAATGTAATTAAAAAAATGCTAGGGAATGGAAAATTTGGGAAAGCCGTGGTACGGGGTATGCGTAAGTTAAAACGCGCCATTAAAAGCATAATTTTACCAACTTCCTATTTTGAATACTATGGCCTGCGATATTTTGGACCCATCGATGGGCATGACATATCCAAATTGGAAGAAATTTTAGAATTTTGTAAATTTACCAAAGTTCCAGTTCTTGTACATGTGAAGACCATAAAAGGAAATGGATACGGAAACGCAACACACTTTCCTGAAAAGTTTCATGGAATTGAGCCCGAACGGGCGTGCAACGTTACCATTCCCCAATCGGATACAATTTCCTATGGAGAAATTTTAGGCAAAGAATTAACAAAGCTCGCCCAGAAAGACAAAACAATCATAGGGGTCGTAGCTGCAATGGCAAGAGGTACTGGATTATCATATCTACGAGACCATTGCTCGGATCAATACGTTGACGTTGGTATCGCCGAAGAGCATGCTGTGACATTTTCAGCTGCCCTTGCCAAATGTGGCATGCGGCCAGTTTGTGCAATATATTCCACATTTTTGCAGCGGGCATTTGATCAGGTGTTGCACGATGTTTGCTCACAGAATTTGCCGGTAGTTTTTTGCCTAGACCGTGCCGGCCTTGCCGTACATGATGGAATGACACACCATGGAATATTTGACCTATCATATTTGAGGCTGATTCCCAATGCTGCCATTTTGCAACCCAAGGATGTTCAAGAATTTATAAACGCATTACATTCCGCCTTCCGATGGTACTGTCCGATTTTCATAAGATATCCCAAAGCTCATGACCGAAATGTTGACTTAAACGCCGTGGAGTTTTCACAATATTTGCCATTTGGTAAAGCGGAAAAAATCACTGAAGGTCAGCGGGTTTGTTTCCTTGCACTGGGGAATATGGTAGATTTGGCCGATGAAGTCTGCCAAAGGCTGAAAAATTTTGGCATCCAAGGTGGGATCGTCAACGTGATATTTGTCAAACCCTTGGACGGGAAAATATTGAGAGATATTGCCAAAAATTATGAGCTCGTCGTGACCCTTGAAGATAACGTTTTGATGGGGGGATTTGGCAGTGCTATTTTGGAATTTTATAACGACAACGGCATAAAAACCAATGTCCTGCGCTATGGTTGGCCCGATGAGTTTATAAAACATGGCACATCTTCCGATGTTTTACGCCAGGAACATGGCCTATCGGCAGCAAATATCATGGACAAAGTGCTATCCACCTTGAATGTTCATATTTCTTGAAAATTCCATGCTCCGCATTGCCAATTTCATACCATATCTTTTGCCTAATCCTAATGTGCAGTGTAATAAAACATAACACACCTCACCCACGAATGTTTGGAATGGCATAAAAGGTGGACAATCCTTTTAACGCTGGTAGCTATCCATTTTTTGTTTCGTTTAGGAAGGTAATTTTGTAAGCCAGCCGCTTGTACCCATGTGAACTGATGTCAAAACTTATTGCAACCGTACGATCTGCTAACTGAACATCCTTGATGACTGCATGTCCATCGCGGTCCGCAGCCCCTGCTGCTGCACGAAATTGATCGTTCGTGGTGTGGACTGCAATCTTCCTAAAATCTTCCTCACGATCAGGATGTACCTTAAAAACTACAGGTGCAACACCCCCACTACGCTCAAGAATTACAAAATTATTCCGTTCACGTCCAATTCTTTTAAAATCTTCCATCTTACCCTCCCTTTAGCTTTTAGCCAAGGGGTGAATGTATCCCAACTCCACAATATGTCAACATTTTTGTTATGTTATCGAACGACCGAGGATTTGCTGGCTAATACCAAACGTCACGGTATACATATCTTTAAAATAAGGCTATGTTTTTTAGAAAATTTTTTACCTGTTCGGAATGGGGGGCTAGGAAAAATTCTTCCGTTGGACGATTTTCCACAATTTTACCACATTCCAAAAATAAAATCCTATCGGAAATTCTACGGGACATTGCCAGGTCATGGGTAACGATTAGAACTGCAATTCCCCGCGATGCTATGTTTTTTATCATACCGACCACATCGTTTGTCATTTCAGGGTCGAGGGCCGATGTGGGCTCATCAAACAATAATACTTTGGGGTCCATTACCAAGGTTCTAGCAATGGCCACTCGTTGTTTTTGGCCACCGGATAAACTATTTGGATATGCCGTTACTTTATCCTTTAGTCCAAATTGTGTCAGCATGTCTAACGCTAACGCTTCGGCCTTTTTTGTAGAAAATTTTTTTACGGCCTGCAAAGCATAGGAAACGTTTTTTAAAACCGTCATATGTTCAAACAGACAACATCCCTGCTGGACCAATCCATAGTCCCCATGGCATGCTTTTTTTCCATTAATACAAACCTTACCGTGGGATACGTTTTCTAGGCCACACAGTACTCGCAGGAGGGTGGTTTTTCCAGCTCCTGACCTCCCAATTACCGTGACGATTTCACCACCGGCAACGGTAAAAGATATTCCTCGCAGAATTTCATTGGTACCCAATGTACAATGTAAATTTTCTACCTCGAGCATGATAATTTTCTTTCTATGTACTTTGCAACACCGCTCAAAATCATGATCATACAGTAATAGCACAGCCCTGCGATAAGCAATGGCTCTAGGTATAAATAATGTTCGCTTGATACAACGTTGGCTCGGCGAAGTAAATCCGATTCCCCAATTATGGAAACAATGGCAGATTCCTTGAGTAGATCGATCATTTCGTTTACCAGCGACGGCAAAACATTTCTTATCCCCTGGGGCAAAACAATGTCACGAATTATTTGGAACTTTGAGCAACCCAAAACTTTTCCTATTTCAATCTGACCAATGCTTACGCTTTGCATGCCAGCTCGCATAATTTCCGAAACATAGGCGGATGAGTTCAATGAAAATGCGATTATTCCCGCCACAAAAGCAGGGATTGGGCGATGAATAATCTGAGGTATGGCAAAATAAATTATCGACAGTTGTAAAAGAAGGGGCGTTCCCCGGAAAATAGATAAATATAATGCTCCTAGGGCACGAAAAATTTTATATTTTGACTGCCTGATAATTGCGAGCAATGTCCCACCACAAAACCCAAAAAACATCGCAACAAGAGCATATGCCAAGGTTACTTTGGCACCTTCTATGATATATGGTATTTCGCTAGATATCCGTTGAAATCCTTTGAAAATATTCATTGCGCAATATCCCACTTTATTTCCAAATCAGAGATTCTGCCAGTTTCTTTGAGCGATTCGAGAATTTCGTTAACTTTTGCTTTTAGGGGTGAGTTTTTTGCAAATGCAATGGCAAAGGAATCAGAAAATTGAAGCGGAAAAGAACATAATTTGAGATTTCTTTTTGTCATCATATGTGATTCGGCATTCCCTATTACAAGGGCATATAGGGTTCCGCTACCATTGGCAGAGTTTGACATTTCGGCAATCATCGTTCCCACATTGTCATATCTCTTTATCTCTATGTTTGGAATGTTAGCGGCCCGTATATCGCTTTCATGGTGTGTTCCTAGCTGTACTCCCACCGTTTTACCTTCCAACAATGCGATCGGAAATATTGCGTTGGTATCTCTCATATATGAGAATTCATCGCTATCAACTAGGACGGCAGCACTAATATTATCTTGATATGATATGGAAAAATCAACGTTTTCCCGCCTGGCATCCGTTGGGGTAATGGCAGCCATGGCAAAGTCACCCTGCTTTGACATCAAAGCGGGAATCAAAGATGAAAATGGCATATCTTTTATTACGAGGGTTTTTCCTAATTTTTCTGCGATGATTTTTGCTATATCTATGTCAAACCCTACAACTTCTCCCGACCTTGTAAATTCATAGGGAGGGTTATCGGCACTCGTTAGTAAAACGATTTCATCCCCTTCAGCCGAGCATAGCAATATCGCCTGAAGGAAAAATATAACTGCGAACAATAGTCTCTTCATGGTTTGTCCAGGAAATTATTTTCAACATTCATGTCAATTTATTTGCAATACGCCC
This sequence comes from Puniceicoccales bacterium, assembly GCA_031269795.1. Classification (GTDB taxonomy): domain Bacteria; phylum Verrucomicrobiota; class Verrucomicrobiia; order Opitutales; family JAIRKQ01; genus JAIRKQ01. The sequence continues at coordinate 6,059 of JAISYR010000004.1, read as the reverse complement.
CAATACCTTAGAAAGGTAGCTTGCTAACTAACCGGCGGTGACAGATATGGAAAACGATTTTTTTAAAAGAAAAAATTATTCTCCCCCAAAAAATGGGATAATTTTATTTGGTATTTTCTATCTTTGCACTTTGTGCCTCGCCGCAGTGTTAGCTCCTGCGTTGTTTTACGCGACGAAGTTCCTAGCAAATAGGCTTCCGGTGGAATCATTCCAGCATTTTATCGACAAAGGGTTTGAAAAATTTTTTGACAGAGCCCAACTAATTTCATTGCTTATCCTACTGTTTCCCTTTCTAAAAGTCTGTGGCTTTCATTCCCTGGAAGACATCTATTTTGTAAAAATATGCCGACGAAAATTTTTACTAACCTTCATCGGAGGTTTTATCCTCACTTGCACGATATTTGCATGGTTATCCTTACACAATATTTCCATATTTAAGCCCGTTGTGGCGAAGGTTTATTTTTGGAACCTTTTCAAATTTACCATGGGGGCTATTAGCATAGGATTTTTGGAAGAAATTATCTTCCGAGGCATAATTTTTAACCTACTTTCGCGCAACTTCAATATAACATGTTCCATGCTACTAGCGTCACTATTTTTCGCCTATTGCCATTTGGGAGTGGGAAATAATTTAAGAATTGATATCGCCGATGTTACAATTTTTTCTGGTTTTCGATGCATAATTCCAACGATAATGAGCATCGGACGTGGCTTTAACTCGTTGAATTTCCTGAACCTAATGGCATTTGGGGTATTATTGTCACTCCTGCTACTTAAAAATAAAAGTTTGCTGTGTCCCATAGCTTTTCACATGGGAACCGTATTCGCTCTAATGAATATCCGCAGTTTTGTTGACGTGGTAACCTTTGCGTGTGGCAAATATTGTTCCATTGGCATTTTGGACACCTGGCTATCACTCGCATTGCAAAGTTTCATAGCCCTAGGCCTGATAGTTGCAAAACGGGAAAAAGTGTAATTTTCAGCCTACTTACCTTACCCTATGCTGTTTCACCTGGATCAACTGCTTTTTTCTTTTTTCCAGTGAAAAATTACAGGGCAATGCTATGGAATTATTAACTGCTGCCCAACCCGCAGACTTTTAGGACTTTTCAAGGTTGCACTGTTTGCTTCGAAAATTTTTTGCCAAGCATTGGGGGTACCATAATATTTGTCACTTATGCTCGAAAGAGTTTCACCATCTTCAACCCTATGTATCGTGACAGCTTCAGATTGCGAACTCGGCGAATGTGGCATAAGGTTTTCCTTATTTGCATTCTGCAATGCATTTTGCAGGGCATTTATTCTAATTTCATAGTCAGAAATCTTCTGCCTGTGGGTAACCATTTGCTGCCGCAGGGCGGAATTCTGATTTTTCAAAGATTTTAATATTTCCATCAGTTCCGCCTCGTTTTGTGCAATGCCGTTATAGGCAGGGAAGCTTTTTAAAAACTCTTTTTTGGCAGTATCAATGAGCTGTTCTGCAATTTGTGTTTGCCTTGGATTGCCACATTCATCCATATATTTCCTCAGAAAATATATGGCAGTCACGGGATCATTTTTTTTGTCCAGATAGATTGTCCCCAGCAACAAACTTGATTCGGGGGAAATTTTATGGGACCTAGCGACATCGTTCAAACAATGGATGGCTTCGTCGAAAAGCTCATCGCGAACATACTTGGTCGCCAATATAAAATTTTTATCACCGGTTTCCGGGCTTTCCCGGTCGGACAACTCCCCTCTCTTGCATCCGCTGATGCCAAATGCAACGAAAAAAAAACAAAAAAACATCCACTGAATATTTCTCATACATCAACCGATGTTCCTGGGATAAACCCTATTCTTCGGGCTTGGTTTTTGGCAATCCAACTATGGAGCTTACATCGGTCCAAATGCCGCGTTTTTTTAACAAATCTACCCGTTCATGGCGCTTCAAAACACTACGTTTATTGATTGCTCCACCACCACTTCTCGTAAAACTCGGATGCTGTGTCATTTCTAAAAACCCTAATTGGCTTTTAACGAATAGGACTTGATTGTGTAAAATCAAGAAAAAATAGTTCACATCAAATTTGACTTGCTGTTTCCCATCGTTTGTTCATATGTCCCCTTTCTAAGCTTTAGAAGAAAATAGGGAAAACAATGCTACAGCACTTGAAAGAAGTTGATTCTGCCATTTTTGGTGCAATCGAAAAAGAAAAAATTCGCCAAAGGGAACAAATTGAGTTGATAGCATCTGAAAATTTTGTTTCCTCCGCCGTCTTGGAAGCAGTTGGGAGTGTGTTAACGAATAAATATGCCGAAGGATACCCTGGCAGACGTTACTACGGTGGTTGTGATAACGTCGATGTCGTCGAACAGCTAGCCATTGACCGTGCCAAACAATTGTTTGGGGCAGAGCATGTCAATGTGCAGCCCCATTCGGGTAGTCAAGCAAACTCGGCCGTTTATACTGCGACATTGAATCCCGGAGATAAAATTTTAACCCTGTCCCTGGAAAATGGAGGACATTTGACCCATGGCCATCCCAAAAATACAAGTGGTATGCTATATAAAGTAATTCACTATGGCGTATCCTCAGAAACTGGCTGCATAGACTATGATCAAATGGAACAACTGGCAAAAACTGAACGCCCAAAGCTGATAACTATTGGAGCATCGGCCTATTCTAGGGCCATAGATTTCAAGCGGGTATCTGAAATTGCGCACTCATACGGTGCACTAGTATTGGCCGATATTGCCCACATAGCTGGCCTTGTCGCTGCGGGATTCCATCAAAGTCCAGTCCCCCATTGCGAATTTGTCACCACGACGACCCATAAAACCCTACGTGGCCCACGGGGAGGAATGATAATGTGTAAGGCAGAATTTGCTAAGGCCATTGATTCCGCTGTTTTCCCGGGAACACAGGGAGGGCCACTGATGCATGTCATCGCAGGGAAAGCTGTCTGTTTTCTAGAAGCCTTACAACCTGAATTCAAACAATACCAAAAACAAATTATTAAAAATGCCGCTACCCTTGCCGAACAGATGGCTTCCTATGGCTATCACATCGTGGCCGGAGGAACGGATAATCACCTGATGCTTGTTGACCTGCGCACTGTCCATAGGGATTTAACGGGTAAGGATGCAGAGATCGCACTTGAAAGTGCTAATATCACGGTCAATAGAAACGTTATTCCGAATGAAACGCGAAGTCCTTTGCTCGCCAGTGGTTTAAGATTGGGCACCCCTGCAGTTACCACGCGGGGAATGGAGGAAAAAGAAATGGTTCAAATTGCAGAATTTATAAAAACCATACTTGCGGATCCTGTAAATAAATCCACAATTTCCAGCATTGAACGTGGGGTTTTGGACCTTTGTGGCAGGTTTCCACAGCCTTTCCACAGCCTTGCTGAAGCAAACCACAGTTCATTTCCTTTGCCGGGGTATTCCACCCAGAAGTGCCCATTAGGGTAGATGGCGACCTGGGGGAGTTCCGTCATTTAGGAAGGTTGTATTGTCCGTGGCGACCGCCTACCATCCGGGCATCTCCCGCCGTGGGAAACGAATTTCCTTCGTCCAAATAGCCGCCACCGTACCCCCTTGGGGCTGGTAGTTTTCAAAGGCTTTGTGTTTTTAAAAGCTATGTTCCAAATAAATGGCTGCGGAGATACCGCTGCGTTTTCCAGCATACCCCTGGATAGCAAAGTCGACGAAATTATCGCTCCATTTGTTTGCGATGCCAACCTCTAAAATCTCCGTGGATCCGCGGAGAGAAGGAGTTTCGACGTCTAGGCCTTGTATCTGGGCGTTGATTTTTCCCGCAAACTCATAGGAATGGGCTCCACCCACGTATATTTTTGTGGTATCGCTGACGAATCGAGCAAGCTTCAAACCGGCAATTACACGTTGGGAACTAGCATCTTTGAAAACGATCTTTTCACCCGTTGACAGGGTAGAAATTTTCCCTTCTTTATGCATCAAGAGACACTTTCCATAGAGGTCCCAATGGGCATTATCCGAGATTTTACCAATATACCCTAGGCTCCCATGAAGACCATAATAGGGGTCTTCGGAAGAGTATGATGCTTTCCTGCCAGCGGCATCGACCATATCTGAGCTTCCAAAGCTGTAGTTAATTTTTCCGATGTGCGCTGTGCCTTCTCCATAAAAATGCCCTTTTTCTGATCCATTGAAGTCAAGACGGCAGAAGATTCCACCGCCAAAACCTTTGGTATCTCCACTGCCGGTGACGTCACCAATACCTGCAAAAGTGTTGTGGGTTTTGTAACTTCCGAATACGCCTTCGCAAAATGCTGCCGCTGTGAATTTTCCAACGGACATTTCAAACTTTTTTCCGTAACCGATAAGGGCTGCAAATTCATTGACATCGACATGGGAACCACTCTGATAGCGTGACGTCCCACCGGAAAACACAGTGAATATGCGTCCTTGCTCCGTGAAATTCTGTATTCCCGCATTGGCGGCGAGATCGATTGCACAATTTACTGCTCCTATGGCAGCGATGGTGGCCTCAGAAAACGCTTTCGTAGATGGTATGAGCCTCATATCTACTACCCTCACCTGAAGATTACCACCATCCATGAATTTTAAAAAAGTGTATTCCACACTTACGCCTTGCGTGCTAGTTATTGTCTGCGTCCGTTGTTTATCGCCGTTCTTATTCGATGACCTGTCGCCGTTCTTATGTGTATCCTCAGCTGCTTTCGACAGTGATTTATCGCCATTGAGGAATAGGTAGACAGGGTGTGCTCCTTGCAGCGATTGATAATTGGGGATTTCTATGGTATTTGCTTTCACTAGGACTATCCGATCACCTACCGAAAGATCAGGGGCTTCTTTGTCGAATGCGATATCAATATCACCTCCATTGAGGATAGCATTGCCGGTAACAGTTAGCATGGTGTCATCCCCTACATCGGCTGGTACTAGGAATCTTAGTTTTTTTCCATTACCCAAGAAGTCGCCCTCAAACCTAACACCTTTCCCCAAAATAGTGTAGCTGTCGAAGGGTGTGTACCGGGCGTTATTTACCGTGAATATTCCACCGAATGTGCTTCCACTGCAAAGAATAAGGTTTTGGAAGTATACGCCCGAAGATTTGCTCCATGCTTCCGTTCCATCCAATGAGATTTTTGCATAGCAGTTTTCGTTGACAATGAGGTTTTTTACATCGAAATTTAGTGCACCGTTCCTTTTTATCAGCGTTATATTTGCGGTATCTTTCATATTGGCATTTCCTATCACAAGATTATCAGCTCTCAATGTTACGGAACCGTTGGAGCCACCTTTATTACCGTCACCGCTCAAAAGTGTCATATTTTTTTTCACAAATATTGTGCCTGCTTTCACATTAGCACCGCCCGCATGAGCCTCAAGGGTCATGTCTTTTCCCACGAATATGCCTTTTGCTTCCACATTGGCATTGCCATTGCCATTTTGACCGCCCAAAAGCCTCATATTTTCTTTCACAGATATTTCGTCTGCTTTCACATTGGCATTGCCCATACGGCCCTCAAGGGTCATGTCTTTTTCTACGGATATTTTGCCTGCTTTCACATTGGCATTGCCATTGGCCTTTTGACCGCCCAAAAGCTTCATATTTTCTTTCACAAATACTACAAAACGTGCCTCCACATCGGCACCACCTATACGGGCCTCAAGGGTCATGTCTTTTCCCACGAATATGCTATAACTTTTTAGAAACTTCGAGTCGCAGTGGCGGTATTTTTGAATGGGTATTGAAATTTCCAACGAACGGAATACGAAAAAATTCCTTGGCAAATGATCAAAAACCTCTAGCTTCTGTGCAGTTTTAGGCAAAATGCTATTTTGGTGGGATATCCAAGTGGCTAAAGGATGCAGACTGTAAATCTGTCGAGTTTCACTCTTCAAGCGTTCGAATCGCTTTCCCACCACCACCGATGAATCCAGGCCTAACGGGGGATAGGTGGATGTGAAAGTAAGATGGCGGGAAAACTTTATGTATAAAAAATGTATAAAAATCCCATCTCAAAAAATAAATAAAATGTGGGATGGAGAAGTTAAACGTATGTGGT
>JAISYR010000010.1 GCA_031269795.1 Puniceicoccales bacterium | reverse complement strand
TTCGCTGCTGTTCGCTGCTGTTCGCTGCTGTTCGCTGCTGTTCGCTGCTGTTCGCTGCTGTTCGCTGCTGTTCGCTGCTGTTCGCTGCTGTTCGCTGCTGTTCGCTGCTGTTCGCTGCGCATTAGTGCACTATTCGTAACCATAAGTAGGCGCCAGTATGTAAAAAAACTGTAAATATCCAAGAATTTTCAAAAGATATTTAAAATATTTTAATATTCCTCCGGTTTTTCTGGTTTTTTGAAAACCTCTTTAACTTTCCGAAATCTTTCTAAATCTTTCTTTTGGAATCTTTTTGGGAAAACAGTTTTTTGGCAATAATTTGGCAATGGCTTTTTTCTGATACCTCACTTTGCATTTCTTTCATCCCCCGCAAGGCCTGTGTTTATGGAGATTGTGTCTTGGTGGGCCCTGCAGGATTCGAACCTGCGACCAAGGGATTATGAGTCCCCTGCTCTAACCACTGAGCTAAGAGCCCCCTCCATGATCCCATCGTAAGATAATAAAAAGTTTTCTTACTTCAAAAATCTCTACCGATGTTTTCAGTAACTAAACTTTCTTATTTCAAGAAGGCAAGAAAGTTTTACGCACATTTTGGTGGGTTAATTTGACAATATGATCTATTCGCTATGGTCAGTCCTCGTAAACTGATGAAAAAGATAAAATGGGAAGCCAGGAGAACGACATGGTCATTCCGCTTGGCAATGGGATTTAAATACGATGACACTATTTCCGTTTTAGGAGTGTGGTTTTTTTGAAAAGATCCGTTTAGTATCAATTTTGAATATTTTAAAAATAAACCAGCCTTTTATTCTTGGAATCCAAAGGCTGATATTACTGAAACAATAGTTTATGAAGGTTGCCTAGGGAAGCTATCTAACTGAATAGTGTCTTGTCCGACAAGGCGGAGGAAATCGTATTCCCGGCTATGGCAAATAGGGACTAGGCATCAAAGAACGAAAGAATTCATCCGAGCCGCCTGCTGTTCTCGGATTTACCCTCCTCCCCATTCTCCAGATCCCGATCCCACTGGAAAATTCTGGGCCAATCCTAAGCCTTTTGTGGCGAAAACTAAATGGTCTGATTAGTAGTGAAAGTAGAAAAGGTGAATGATTTTTCTTGCTTTTACAAAATTTATACACTACAGTATGTCACAATTATGAATTACGATTCTTCAAATCCAATTTTATCCTCGAGGAGTTTTTCGTATGCAGAGTCGGGGTCTACTGCGACTTTGAGCGGGACAATTAGTCGTTGTTTGATTTTGCTGGCCCTTGTTTTTGGAGCTGCGCTATTCTCATGGGTTAGTCCAGGAACAACCATTTCGGCAGTAAGTAACAAGCTGACATTGTTTCTTATTCTGGGTTTTATAACCGGCCTCGTGACTTGCATCAAAAAAGAATGGGCAGGGGTGACCGCACCACTCTATGCGATATTTGAAGGTTTGGTTCTCGGGTCCGTTTCGAGATTATTTGATTTTGCGTATCGTGGGATCGCCTTTCAAGCAGTCGCCCTGACATTTGGTGTGGCATTTGGCATGCTTGTTTTGTATAGGTCGGGTATAATACAGGTTTCCGATAGGTTTCGAATGATTGTGGGATCTGCAATGTTTGGCATTGCAATGTTTTATATGGTCAGTTGGATTTTGTCGTTCTTCGGCATTACCGTTCCTTTGATGCATTCTTCGGGTCTCTTTGGTATTCTATTCAGTGTTTTTGTCGTTGCCATTGCGTCCTTATATTTGGCGATCGATTTCGATTTTATAGTGAAAGTTTCTAATCGTGGAATGCCGGAATATATGTCCTGGTATGCGGCATTTGGACTGATGGTCACCCTGATTTGGTTATATCTAGAACTTCTGAGACTGTTGGCAAAACTAAGGGATAGGTAAAAGGATTGGGGGTTGGTACATGGGAACCATATGCCGTTTCCCATTACCTTCGTTTCAGTTGGCTTGGTTTTGAGTGGTGAAGGTTTGTCGAAGGGGCTGTTGCTGCGATGACGTGAAACAATGCTTGGCCATGGGTGAATTTGGACATCCATCAAATCCCTTTTATTTCGAATAGATCTGTTATGCTGGCATTATTGTGGATGCGCATGATCGCTTCCCCAAATATTTCGTTGATATTTAAAATCGTAAAACGTTCATTTTCATATGAAATTTGTGTGGAATTGGTAGTTAGGAGTTGATCAATTGCACCGTTTGTAATCAGGTCATAGCCAGATTCCGTCAGTGTGCAATGTGTCACGGCGGCTTTGATACTTCTTGCCCCATTCCCTTTAAGTAACTTGGCTGCTTCGACCAATGTTTTTGCCGTTACCACCATGTCGTCGACAAACAAAATATCTCGACCGTTGATTTCTCCGATCGCGTTCAAAGACTTTACGTCATTCCCTCCAAATCTACGTTTGCCAACCAGTGCCAATGGACACCCGAGGGCATCGGCGTAGGCTACCGCCATTTTAGCACTTCCAAAGTCAGGGGAACAAATGGTCAAGTTCTTGGTATCCACGTTGCGCAGATATTTTATGAACAAAGTGGAAGCAAACAGGTGGTCGACTGGAATGTCAAAAAATCCGACCAATTGCTGGGAATGCATATCCATGGACAGGATCCTATCGGCCCCCGCCGCCACTAGGAGGTTGGCGATTAATTTCGCCGTTACGGGAACCCGCGATTTATCTTTCCGATCCTGCCGTGCATATCCAAAAAATGGAAGTACGGCCGTAATTCTTCCGGCGGATGCACGTTTGGCAGCATCAATCAGGATCAGCAGTTCCATATAATTATCATTGGCCGGGAAATTAGTCGATTGTACGATAAAAACATCATCACCGCGGATACTTTCTTCTATCTGCACACCAATTTCACCGTCCGGGAAATTTTCAATTTTTACCTGGGAAATTTTAATTCCCAGGAAGGAGCAAATGGATTCTACCAGCGTTGGATTTGATGTCCCTGAAAAAATTTTAATGCCGTTGTAGGGTGAAATTAACCGTTTCATCGAAACCTTCAAATTGGTCCATGGCACAAATTAGTCAATTTTGTAATTGGGCAATTTGAAGGGGAAATTATTGACAAGTGTTTTACAATTCACACACTGCTACCTGCTAGGGGAAAAAATATGGAAGATGCATTAGCAGGGCAAGTTGGGTCGGAATCGGTACTTGAAGTTAGGGAAAGGCAGGGCGATGCTTCTTCCGGGCTATCCTCAAGTTCAGAAAGGCTCCCAGATTCTTCCGCGACTGTGGCTGAAGGAACACTGGGAGGGCGTACTGTTATACCTAACTATGGGGCCCAAATTAATGCTAGGACAGATCAGCAAACAAAATTGCAAAATGAAGTTGGAGAAACGAGCCGAAAAATTATCGAGCTAAAAAGCTCCCGCATATCGACGGGGAAAATTATCAAGTGGGGTATCCTAGCCGCCGTCGCCGTTGGTGGTCTTGTTGGTGTAGTGGCAGGTGTGTTGGCAGCACCCTTGACATGCTGTATTGTTATGGGGGTTCTTGTGGGGGTATTGGTTGGGGTGGCTACTAGTTACGCTTTGCATAAAGGCAATTGTGATCGGCAGGCACAAATTGAACTATTGGGACAGCTGCAAAATGCCCAGGGAGGTTTGAGGGAAGCAAATGAGGGATTGATTGGTGCCTATGGTGACTTACAAACTGCAATGGCGGAACTTGCTGAACAACAGGGAACCATAGGAGAACAAAGGACAACAATAGCAGAACAACAAAATCTGGTAACTGAGCAAACAACGCAAATAGAAAACTTCCGACAGCAAAACACTGAACTTCAGCGAAATTTAGAAGTGGTTGAAGAAGCCAGAGCGGCGGCAGAACGACAAGTGGCAGAGATACAAGCTAGCAGTACGCAATTACAATCCGCTCTCACAGATATTCAGGATAAGATTACAGCAAATGAAGCGGAGATTGAGCGTTTAAGACAAACAAATACAGAACAGGCAAATGCACTACAAAAACAGACAGACGCGATGAAAGCCTTTGTCGACCAACAACAGAAAATGGTTTCTGACCTCGAAACCACAGTGCGGGAAAATCAAGGATGTTTGGACGGAATGTTGGAAAAAGTACAAGCGGGTGGTGGTAATGTGCAGGGTTCAATAGAACAAATTAAAACATATGTCAAAAATGAATTCGATGCCGTTCAAAGAGACCTTGCCGAGGCAACCTCCAAACTGTCCAGTTGTAAGACAATGGAAGATTTTCTTGGGGCACAAAAGACAGTCAATGAGGCTATCCTAAAGGGTACTGCAAGGGCGGGAACCATGCAGGCATACATCATTGGAGCACTGACAAAGCTACAAATGGAAATACAAAAGCAGCAAGAAGAAATGGTGGCTGCCATTGACATTTTACGGCAAAACCATGGGAAGGCAGTGGGGAATATACGGCAATTGAAAAACAAATACAACGCTGTCCAAACACAGCTAGAGCAGTACCATAAACGGATAAAAGAGGCAATAATTAAGGCAACACAATTGGGTGAGCAAGCTGGTAAAAATGAGAAAGATAAGGAAAAGATAAGGCAAGCGGTACAAAGTATAATGGCGAAAACCCAGAAGCTTAATCAACAAGCGGCGTCCCTAGAAAAAAATCTGGCCGAAATGGGTACAAACCTAGAGAAAATACAGGGAGAAGCAGCAACCATAGAGGCAACCTGTGGAGAGTTACAAGAAAAACAAAGACAGCTTGGGACAAATTGTGAAACATTGCAGCAACAAAATCAAGCGCTTCAAGAATCGAACGATAAATTATTCGGTCACGCTCAAAGAATTGGTGAAAATTTAGGTGTCATTGGGGCAGGCATTGACCAAGCTGCTGCCGGAATTAGCGGTGCTGTTGCCGCCGTAGACGGTGCCACATCGCGATGGAGCAGATTTGGGGCCATCCTGGGAGCAGGAGTGGGAGGTGCGGGAGCTGCTGCC
>JAISYR010000019.1 GCA_031269795.1 Puniceicoccales bacterium | reverse complement strand
ACAGCATCACACACAGCACGCTTCCCATTAACAAAATGTTAACCAACATCCCTCTTGTCTGTTTTGTCCCTCGTCTCTTTTCTTCACCTTCCCTCTTTCCCACCGAGCTTCCTCCTTGGATTCCAGTGTACTCATCCCCTTTGCTTTCTCAACGCTTTTCTACTATGCTTTTCCCTCGGCACCTACAATCCTCACAAATAGTCGTATGTTTTTCCGTTTGTGACTCCGGACTACCACAAGATAGCTAGCTATGGCAATGTCTTTCCAAACATCCCACATCTTCCAAAGGATATTATGTAATTCCCCGATGATATACTTCAGCTTGTCGATTTCATTATTCCTCGTTATCGCTGTTCCTTCCGAAAAAGTTGATGCTTTCATAGTCGATGTTATTACTGATTTCTTTCTCTTTCCCTTTCCGGTAAAAGTCAAGGGCGGATTCCATGGAGGCTCTCACGGGGTTGTTGGACAGCCGGGCATAGATTGCCGTCGACTGGGGCGATTTGTGACCCAACGATTTCCCGATTATGAGCAGACTCGTTCCAGCTATGGCTTGGTAGCTAGCCAATGTCCTCCTCAGATCGTGGATGCGTAGGTTCTTCAATCCCGCTCGGTCCAGTATCCTCTTCCACGCGGGGTTAGGTTCTTCCAAGTGCCCACTTTTGCTATCACTGCTTGGAAATACCCACGGTGTCGATTTCTTCAGCTGTAGGCGATTGTTAAGGATTTCTAGGGCTTCTTTTATTAATGGAATTCTTACGGGTTCTCCATTTTTCGTATCAGGTATTCTCCATTCGTTTATGGAAAAATCTATGTCTTCCCACCGCATGCTCAATACATTTCCACAGCGGGCACTCGTATATAGACACATCAAAAAGAAATCCCTCATGTCTCGATTTGGTTCCACTTCCAGGGCTTCCATGAATTTCGGCAGTTCATCGTGCAATATGAATCTATCCCTCTTCTGCTCCTTGAATTTCTGTATCTTAGCGGCGGGGTTCGTTCCTTCCCATCCCCAGTCTATCATCTTATTGTAGATGGCTCGGATGTAGGCTAATGCTCGGTTTGCTTCGTATTTCCCATTTTCTCGCCCTATGTGGTCGTGCATGTCCTGCGCTTCCTGTCTGCTTATGGAGGATAGTCCTCTTTGGCCCCAACAGAGTAAAACTTTTCTCATCCGTCTTCCGATTTCTTTCAATGTGGATGGCTTATTTTCCATTCTGGCATGGCGATCCATGTACATTTCATAGGCTTCTCCAAATGTTTTCTCAGCAGCTAGTTTTTCTTTCTCTTCACAGGGATTCTTCCCTTCCGCCAGTTGGCCTTTTATTTTCTGGGCTTCTTTCCTCGCAAGTTCCACGGACATATCAGGGAAATGTCCTAGAATTATGCGATGGTCTTTGCCATTGATGTACTTTCTAAATATAAAGCTCCTATGCCCATTCGCCGTTATATATAAATTGAGCCCCTTTTCTTTGCTATCCCGATAGGTCATAAATCCTTTTGCAGGAATCGGTAGTCCTAGAAGCGTTGCTTTCATAAAATTTATTTCTGTCTTTTTACTCATATGTTTCCCTTTTCTTTTGAACGTTAGCAAATATTGTTGCCAAATTATTGCCAAATACTACATGCTTTTTCGTTCATTTTGATTCATTTTGATTACATGAGTAAATTTTCATGTCAAGCTTTTATCCCTTAAATAATGGGTTATAGTGGTTAATTGTAGATTAAAATGGGCTAGGGTGGCAGGGGACTCATAATCCCTTGGTCGCAGGTTCGAATCCTGCAGGGCCCACCAAGAATTGATACGGGATTGCGGGCAATAGGTAAAAAAGAGTCAAGGATTGTTGATCTATCTCTGATCTGGATTTTTTGTTCTACATAGTGCCGCATTTGTTAGGAAAAATTGGGAGTCACTGGGAGATATTGTACATACAGTCGGTCGGAAATTGCAGGAGGTGAGAGGTTTAATTGCTGGTCAAGGTATTAAAACACTCCCATGCTACGCTTACATATCAATAACTAAATATCAAAAATTGGTTTTAAAGAAAGCATCTTCGAAACCTTCAAAACCTCCGATTTTACCGAAGACCTCGGATAAAGGGTTGCTGGATTATAATTTGGATATCTATGCGGTGAACTTGAGGGATACACCGGAAAGTTTGAACTCACGGGTAGCCCTTTTGGCATTAATTCCCTTGATCAGCCTATTTCCCGTGTAGACCGGACTGCTTTTGCCATCCGACTTCCATGGGGAGCTTTGCCAAACGATTGATGTATTGGAAATCGGAGAGGAAGGACTCCATCTGGCATCCAAAGATGGCATATTGAAGTTTTTCAACCATCCCACCAATGGTCGTTGCTGGTGTGTGGTGGATAAGAGAAGCCGTGTCCGTCAGGACAGGAGGCTGGACAGGGAAAAGTTTATCCTAAAAGATGGAAGCACTGCCAAATCGAGAACCCTTGGGGCCCCCTCATACCCCATCGGATTACCAACGGACAAGCCAATAATTGGAATTGTGGAGGGCTCATCGGATATTTTGGCAGCCTATGGGTTAATTTATGCGGAAGGGATGGAAGAGGAAGTATCTCCCGTGGCAATGTTGGGAGCTGCCAATCGAATACATCCGGATGCATTACAAGATTTCCGTGGGAAATTCGCCCTGGGATTTCCAGACTATGACAGTGCTGGGAAAATAGGAATGTTCGCCTGGGAAAAGCAGCTGAAAGGAATCGTCGGAGCATTCAGAGTTTTTGACTATGCAGGGCTATTACGGGACGATGGGCAACCCATTAAGGATGTTCGAGATTTGCTTGAAGATTTAATTTCCTTTCCCGGGGTTCCGTTTCCCCATTTGGATAAAAAATTCACCTACCGTTGATAAAATGCCGTTGACAAAGGGAGAAAGAGAAATACGCTTCGTAACGAAAGGATTTGGTATGAGTAAAAAAGTTTTCATTGGGGCGGTGATGAGTTGTTTGGTCCTCTGTCCTAATTTTGGGATAGCCGCTCCGCTGAATGGAGTTGTAAATGAAAGAAAGAATTCCCCGCAAACTTGGACCATAGACAATTCCACCAACAATAAGATTACATTTGAGGGAGATGGCAGCATAGGGGGGGAAGGTTTCGATGGTGGAACTGCCGCCAGCGTTGAGTTTGGTAAAAATGAAGAAGGTAAGGAATATGTGGCCGATGAAAAAAAGAATTCCCTGCTCACCCTAACATTTGACAACGATGCCAGTGTCCTAACGGAAGTGGATAATCCCGCAAATCGTGCCAGCAAGCTCAATGCCCATATCCATGCGGTAAATGGACAGATCAATCAGTCCGCCGTGGGGATCAACCTAGCGGAAGGTGTGAACCTGGCCATCGGGGGAGCCAACGGCCATAATCCCGCATTGGTGGCCCATTCCTCCGTTACCGATGGACATTCTGCCGCCATCGCCATTTGGTCCATGGGCGCAAACCGCGTTGAAATCAGTGGCGCAGCGGCCCTAACCGCCTATGGTCATTTGACTGCCTCCACTCGCTCTGCTGCTGAGTATTCTTTTTCTGCGAGTACTGGGGTGGGAGCCGCCGTGGCGGGAGGCACTGGTACGACAAACAACCTAGACCTATGGCTTAGCGATAATAATAACCTAACCGCTACTTCTTCTTTTTTCACTTCTTCTCCTCCTGATGATCTCAATTTGCCTTTTTCTAAATCTCGTTCCGCGGCCACCGGGGTGGGAACAGCCGTGGCGGAAGGCAATGGTACGGCGGATGGCCTAAATGTACGATTTGGAAATAACAATAATCTAACCGCTACCTCTTCCGCTGTTTCTGATGTTTATTTCTCTGGGAGTACCGGAGCGGGGGCAACCGCCGCCCATGGCAATAGTATGGTCAGAGCTATGGATGTGCAATTTGGAAATAACAATAATTTGAGCACCTATTGCTGTTCTGCTGCTTCTTCTGGGAGTACCGGGATCGGGGCAACCGCTGCGGGTGGCGATAGCACGGTGGACGGCCTAAAAGTACGGTTTGGAAATGACAATAGGCTAAGTGCTACCTATTCTTCTTCCTCCATTTATACTTTTTCTAATTCCTTTTCTAATTCCGCGAGCACTGGAATTGGAGCAACTGCAGCCCATGGCAATGGCATGGTACGTAGCCTAGATGTGGAATTTAAGGATGGCAACACCCTAAGTGCCACCGCTGATGCCGCTGATTATGCTATGCATTCCGCGAGCACCGGAATTGGGGTGACTTCGGCGGAAAGTGACACAAATACGGCGGCAGATATAGATACCCTAGATGTACGGTTTGGGAATAACAACATCCTGAGTGCTTCTTCTTCAGTTTCTTCTTCTGGTGACCCTCAGGATCCTTCCTATTCTGCAAGCACTGGAATTGGGGCAGCCTCGGCGTATAGCAAAGCAACAAGTACAGCGGCAAATGCAAATAACCTAAATCTACGATTTGGAGATAGAAATACCCTAACCGCTACTTCTGCCGCTGATTATTCCGCAAGCACTGGAATTGGGACAGCCGCAACGCTTAGCAATGCGACGAATACAATGGCAAAGGCAAATGACCTAAATGTATGGTTTGGAAATGATAATAGCCTAACCGCTGTTGCTTCTTCTTCTTCTAATTATTCTGCGAGCACTGGAATTGGAGCAACCTCGACGGCTAGCAATACGACGAATACAATGGCAAATGCAAGTAGTCTAGATGTGCGATTTGGAGATAGAAATACCCTAACCGCTGTTGCTTCTGCTGCTGCTAATTATTCCGCGAGCACTGGAATTGGAGCAACCTCGGCGGCTAGCAGTAAGCCGGATACAGTGGCAAATGCAAATAGTCTAGATGTGCGATTTGGAAATAACAATAATCTAACCGTTTCCTCTTCTGCTCTTGGCGCTTCTGGCGCTTTTTCTGCGAGTGTCGGGGTGGGGGCAACCGTTGCCTATGGCAATGGCAGGGCATATAACTTGGATGTGCGGTTTGGGGATGACAATAGCCTAATCACTGCTGCTACTACCGTTGTTGCCAATAATAGCAATTATTCCGCGAGCACCGGAATCGGGACAGCTGCAGCAAGAGGAAGCAGTACGGTGTCGGGTCTGAATGTGCGGTTTGGAAATAACAATACCCTAGTCGCCGTTGCTTTTTCTACTCCTACTTCTTCTGCGACCACTGGAATTGGGGCAGCCGCAGCGAATGCTGACAGCACGGCCAATGCTGTCACGGTGAACATGAATGGTAGTCAAACCCTGGGCACATTGGCCTATCTTCCAGCCACTGCTGATACTAAGGTCAATGCCTTCGGTGCCGACAATACGGACAAGGTGGACGGTAATTTTGGCTGGCGCGTGGGCATTTTCGCCGCCGGACAAGAAATAAGAGAAGGGGATGAAGTCATCTCCAAGGCCCTGGAGCAAGATTCCACGGTGAACATTTTGGCCGTAAAACTGGAAAATAACTGGGCGATTGCGGATAGCATTGCCTCTGCCACACTGGGAGCTAATCAGGGATCTAGCAATGCCGACTATGCCCGTGCATTCGCCCTGGGTAATGATTTCAAAATTTATATCGGTGGTAGGGCTAACCCGAGTAGCCATGAATTTATGCCCGTCCCAGCGAATGGGCAAACCAATGTCGTTAACGTCATTGGTGCCATCGGCAAGGGGAAAATTTCCACCGCAACCAACAATGTTGTCCCCGGATCCAGCCTCACCGTTGGACAGGGCTGGACCGTCCACGCCTTTGGTCCCGTGGAAAATCTCGAAGAAATTGTCGTCCAAAACGGTAGCTCTCTGAAAACCTATGGCCCTCTGCGCAATGACGTGATTAGCGGAGGAGAAGTCACCGTCTATGGACAAACTAACGGCGTTGGTACCATCGAATTTAGGGGAGGATTCCTTCGTCTGTCAACGGATAGTACCGCCGGTGAGAAATTTAACCAGGCTATCCGAGGCATAACAGGGAAAATAACCTATGTGGATCCCGCAACAAAAATATCCTACAAAGGCAGCGACGGCAAAATCGATATCGTCACCACCAACTACCCATGGAAGGGATCCAATGGGGTAGGGCAGTTAATCCTAAACGGAGACGATGCTTTAAAATTTCACGTGGACTCCAGCCAGCCGGACACTGCGATAAAAACACAGCTGACGGGTCCCGACGATAAATTTGAGATGGCGAAAGGATATATCGCCGCCGATGCCGGCATGGCCAATGCCATAACCTTTAACGGTGGTAAACTCGGAATTGTTAATGACGATGCGGGTAGTTCGGGGAGATTGCCGGCCCATGCCGATTTCTGGCTGGTTCGGACGGGAAAAAATGCAAATATTGAAGCCGTTGGGGATATATTTGGTTTTGACCTAAATGACGGCGGAAAGTTTGAAAAAATCGACGACAACCTCTACAAATTGACCGAAGCCTACGAGGATGCGATTTTTTCCAAACAAATTGACTCCTATGCCCAATGGGATGAGGCATTGGACGTTTGGCTGTTTACCGACGCCACCAACAGTGCCAGCGGTTTGTTCGTGGGGACCGGGGAAACCCCCCACTACGCCGTTGCATCGGACTATGCCAAACGACATGCCAACGGAGAACTGGCAACCCTGACGGTGGCAGCCCACAACCTGCTCACCAATGCCATATCCGACCGTCTGACAAGTATCAAGGGTTGCCTAACGGACCCATTTATCCACGCCATCTACGGCCATGCCCATCAGGATGAGATCGCCGGATTTGGGTACAATAACAACATGGGCGGTTTTGTCTTCGGCCTCGACGATGTGTGGAGTTTTCCCCATGAAAGGTACCTCCGTCTAGGTGCCATCTTTGCGTACGTCCATGGGAAGACGAACTTTTTCGGGTCCGCCACGGGCCTGGGAAAATCTGCCAGCCAGGATCTTTACATGGTGGAACTTTTCGGTGCCTACGAATCCTTCAACGATAAACTTTTGAAGACCAACGTCGCCATCTTCTTAGGCTACGGCTACAACAGCGATGAGCTGCACAGGACGGATGCCAATTTCAATGCCTTCGGTGGAAAAGTACGGTCCCATAACATTTTCCTTGCCGCAGAGCTCGTCAAAAACCTGTACACCCGCGGAGGATACCAGTTCGGGCTGTGGTTTCAGGCAAACTGCAGCCACATCGCCCAGCAAGGATACGATGAAAAAACGGTAGCCGTAGTTGGAGCGCAGCATGTTTCTGCCGTCAACCATAACCTCTTCACCACCGTTGTCGGCTTCAACGTCGAAAGGGAAATCTTCGACCTTGCCTACGCCGATAAAAAGTGGTTGCTATCCCTAAAAGCTGGCTGGGAATGCCAAGTGGTGCGGAAACATTCCGATGTCACCGTTACTTTTGATAACAACCTCGGCATCGGTCCAATCGCTCCCATCTTCAGGTTCCCATCCAGGCACGCCGCCATCGGTACCATCACGGTTTCCAAAAGGTTAAACGTCAACTGGACCATCGTCGCTTCCTACATCGGCCGATTCAACAGGAATACCTCCGCCCATACCCTTTCCTGCGGTGGCGAATACTCCTTCTAGGCAGCACTCCTTCCAGGATTTCGAAAATCTTACTCCCCTGTCCGGATTTCATAAAAATTGACGGAAAAGATAGAAAATCTTTTTCCCTGCCCTTCCCCCATGCGGTTGTTTGAAAAATTATGGTTGGAAAGCTGCGAAATTAGACACAAATTTATTATCTCTTATGTGAAAACGCCGGGATAGTCTGTTGCATCGGGTTTGCATGGCATGTCCGAACCCTGCACTGGCGGAAATGTATCTGAAAAATCTTGATGGCATAACTTTGCGGGTAAAAAAAGTTTTTGTAAAGGCCGGCGTTCCTGATTTACAGCGGTTACTAGTACATGAGTTTTGAAGGTTTCGCAGGTCGTTTTTGCAGAAAATATGTTTTAAAAAAGCTTTGATGTGCAAATTCAAAATCAAAAAAACTTTGGGGTGATACCAGCTTTCCTGTCCACATAAAAACTTTCCGTTATGCCGTACGGCGAATGCCTGAGTGCTCTGCTAGCTTCGTACAGTCCGAACTGTCGACAGATCTCAGAGCCGTACTCTTTGCGCAGCGTATGCAATGGGTTGTTGGAATTGATACCGTGGGAACGTAGCCAACCGACCAATTGTTTGTGTATGCGGTCACATCGGTAGTGTTGGTAATGGGCCTGTGGTCGGGGAGCAATATTGGATTCTATGACAAATTCTCCGGAAGCAGATGCTTGAAAGTCTTTCAACATATTGACCACAGATTCGTCCAAATATATATCCGAACATGATTCTTTCGTCTTGGGAGAAAAACATTCCGATTCTTGCCTCATCTATTCTTGAACCTAAGCGGGTCAGGAGAAAGGGAGGAGAACTGGTTGTCACCATTTTGAATTTTTCCTTCATCGTCCACCTTTATCACGGTCGTAATTCTTTTATCTGATGCTTTTTCCACATAAAGATAGTTTTCTCCATCTGGAAAATTTTTGTACCTTTCGTCATTTCCCAGGAGGTAAATGCGCGGGGCAAATGTCTTTCGCTTTTTCACCGCAGAATTCAGGTCGATTAGGTGCTCATTCATGGCCATGGCCATCAAATTAGATACCACCGAAAAATGTAAAAATTTCCCAATTCTAATTCCCATGAATTTGGCCAGATTTAATATCTGAGGAGGTTGTTGGCATTGTTTTTGTCTTTTGTTGGGTAGCCAGATCAAGGATAAATTTCTCATAAAAAGGAGTTCGGTGTGCAACATTCCACCATAGGTCATACTTGTGCCCATGCATACTAGCCCATGGTTTGGGAGCGTAATTCGTATAATGGTAAATTCGAGTTTCCTCATGGAAACGTTCGTCTATGGGAATGACATTCCATTGCCAATCTATGTATTTCAATTGCACTGGGTTATGCAATCGGAAATAGGAATTCATTAGATACTGGTCGCAGAGCTCATCTCCGTGTGGTAAAATCAATCCATGGGCCATCACTTTGACAAATACATCGTTCTTGCGCCAAAAATCTAGGTTTATTACAATCAACCCAGTATTAAACTCTTCGCAAACTTCATTATTCACATTACAGACTACAGCACCAATGGCATATTCTGATATATCAATTTTCCACAACTCAGAAATGTCGTAATTGCAGAGCATATCGACATCCATGTAAATAATTTTATGCACGTCTTTTAGCACCAGTGGGGTCAGAATATACATATAATGGGTTATGCTGATTGGTCCCCAGCACCCAATATTTTGCCCATCGAGTAAATACATCCTATCGCTGATATCATAAAATTTTATGGTTGCTTCGGGAAAGTCACGGATGGATCTCCGTGCCATGTCTTTTAGGTGTGATATTTCATCGTCGGTCACCGGGGGAAGGCCATCGATATTATTTGCGTATAGGCAATGAAAACATATACTTCTGGTCCGTGATTTTTCCAATATTGAGCGCATTGTCACAACCGCATAGGGTAGATAATTCGGCGTTAGGGCAAAAACAATTTCAATCTTGTCCGTACATTTTGTGTTTTTTTCTCGAAGAGAAAAGTGCTTTGGGGACATTAGAATCCGTCCTAGCCAGTCCAAATTTCGAGCAAATAGACGAAATGCCAGGCGGTGTCTACATTTGCAAACTTTTAGGCAGTCCGGTAACAACTTTATGTTCTCTCGCAACACTCTGTGTGCCATTTCTTTTTCATTTTTTACTCGAGATACGAGGGCGGACATAAATCTTACGTCTTTCATCTGTGCGATGATTGTGTGCTTGACAGAAAAAATCCAACCTGGGTGCAAATCGTTACGCGATGTAAGCAGTTTGTGGATCTCCGTTGCAAATATGCCAGTCATTTTCGGCCAAATGGTTAAATCTGTTTGGGATCGTTGCATGACCCCTCCAGAACATACGCGGTAGTAGGTAATAATTTCGTCCACTTTTACTATGGTGTTAAACCCAATGCAAGCCATCATAAAAAATAAAGTATCTTCGTGGGGATGTAATCCTCGGACAAAACGAATATTTTCTATTGTTTTTCGAAAAAAAAGTGAGTTATGAATCCATACACAATATTTCATGTACTCGAAGTTTTGTTTTGCCCGTTTAATCACGTGTATTTCTTCGCTGCAATCTGATTCTACTGGCATTCCAAGCTTGAAATCTTCGCCGACCTCTACCTGTAGACCAGTTACCATGTCCGCACTATGTTTTTCAGCTAATCCGAATAATGTTTCAAGGGCAGATGGGGTAAAGCAATCATCACTGTCCATAAATATGACATATTCCCCCAATGAATTATCAAAACCAATATTCCGAGCCACGGATACGCCTGCATTTTTTTGATAGATTGCGCGGAAACGGCCATCGGATTTGCAAAAATCATCTATAATTTCGGTGGAACTATCTGTGCTACCATCGTCGACTACCAACGCTTCCCAGTCGGTAAAAGTCTGCAGGCGAATCGATTCTAGAGTGTCCGTTAGATAGGGAGCATTGTTGAAGTTTGCAATAATAATTGATATTTTTGGGTTTTTATTGTCTTTCTCCATAGAGCATTCCCGTTTTGGCTTCTTTATTTTCGTTATAGATCCGCACATTAAATCCGTGCTTTTTTACTAAATCTTCCAAAGGCTGAACTATGCCGTTATGCCATTCCATAATAATTACGGATACGTGTCCCAGCAATTCAAATTTTGCAAGGTCTGGTATGATTTCTCGCTCGCCACCTTCACAGTCTATTTTCAACATAATATTTTTACCATGCCTTGCGAATATCGGTGTGAGAATCTTGCTTGCTCTTTTCAATGTGGCAGTTTCTTTTCCGTACCCCTTGTCCGCAAATCTGTCAATAATCGTGCTCATTTGTCCGGGTAAATCTGGATTAAACGCGACTTCGATTTCACCGTCATGGTCAGAAAGACCGAAATTAAAAATTTCTATCTTGTTGGAAATTTGTGGATTCAGTTTCAAATTATTTTTTGCTTGGTCAAAAATCGGTTTAAAAGGTTCAAAGGAATAAATTTTTTTTATAAAATCCTTCCGTGCCAGATATAGCGAAGCTAGGCCAATGTTTAGTCCGATGTCTATGGCGACGAAATCTTTCCCATGCGAGTCAAAATCGTATTCACCAGACAATACACCGGCAGCAGTCCAAAGTGTGTTGTCTGCCCCTCCGAATATATTTAAGCCATGTCCGGTTATTGTAATTCCATTCGCCATCTTTTGGACACGATATCCCAGTCTATGGAGCGTTTTCTTTGAACACCTCGCCAAATCTCCGCTATTCTCCAAACGACTACGCACACTGTAGCTTAGTTTCTTCGATGGGATAAGACTACACAAAAGATTCACGAAAAAATTTTTCATTTTCCAATTCCTTCGTAATCAAATCCGTTGTTCATAGCAACATGCGCATCGACCATATGGCGCAAGTCGACGATGCGCTTGTGCCGCATTTGTAATTTTGCCAGCGGGATATCCTTGAAATCAGGCCATTCGGTCAATATTGCCAAAGCGTCTGTGTCTTTGGCGGCATCAACGGCACTATCGGCATAGGCAATGCTGTTGCCTAGAATAGAATGTGCCGTCTCCATTGCCTTAGGGTCATAGGCGGTGATTTTTATTCCGTGACTTACCAATTTTTGCACGATTTGAATGGCAGGGCTTTCACGCACATCGTCCGTTCCATTTTTGAAAGCCAGTCCCCAAACAGCAATTTTTGGATTTTCAATATCTTTGATTGCGTCCGAAATTCGTGTGGCCATTTTGGATTTGCGGGCATCGTTTCCGGCTATGGTCGCTTCTACCAGTGATAAATTTACGTTGACATGTCGCGCCATATGTACCAGTGCATTCGTATCTTTCGGAAAACAAGAACCCCCATACCCCGGACCAGGATTCAGAAACTTGTCTCCTATTCGAGAATCCAAACCCACACCCTTTGCCACATCATATACATTGGCACCAACTTTCTCGCAAAAGTCTGCAATTTCATTAATGTAATGGACCTTTACGGCTAAGAACGCGTTGCTTGCATATTTAATCAGTTCCGCACTACGGCGTTCCACAAATAAAATATTCGGTTTGTCCTGGAATGGGGAGAAAAGTTTTTTAACTGCATCCTGTGCCCGCATGGAATCTGTACCGACGACCACGCGATCGGGATGGAAAAAGTCGTGGATGGCAAGGCCTTCGCGCAGAAACTCCGGCATAGAAATAACATCGAAGTTCGCCGCTGGATTTATGGTTTTGATAATTTCCACAAGCTTATCACCCGTGCCGACCGGAACGGTAGATTTATTTGCGATGACCGTATATCCGGAAAGATATGGGGCAATCTCTTCGATGGCAGCATAGAGGTACTTTACATTTGCTTCCTTGGTTACACTATGAAGCGGTGTACCCACGGTGATAATGATAAAATCGGCGGATTCAACGCCGTACTTCGTGTCGACCGTAAATTTGAGTTTGCCACTTGCGACATTTTTGCGAAATAATTCGTCCAAGCCATCCTCAAATAGTATAACTTTGCCGGCGTTTAAATCGGCGATTTTTTCAGGTACTTTGTCCACACAAATAACATCATACCCCAGTTCAGAAAATCCGCATCCAACGAATAAACCAACATATCCTGTACCTATGATTGTGATTTTCATTTAATAACCTTTTTGAAAAAAGCGATTGTTCTATCCAGGCCTTCATCCAAGGTTATTTTTGGGGCCCAACCTAATTTTGTCTTGGCGAGCGTAATATCTGGCCGGCGTTGTGTCGGATCGTCTGCCGGTAATGGCATTTTCACCATTTTGGACTTACCCCCGATTTTTGCCAGCACCGTGTCTGCCAGTTCGCGAATTGTGAGTTCTTCAGGGTTGCCTGCGTTGACGGGGCCGGTGAAACCTACCTCGGAATGCATCATGCGAACAATAACATCTATCAAGTCGTCAACGTAGCAGAAACTACGCGTTTGAGAACCATTACCATAAATTGTAATATTTTCACCTTTCAATGCCTGGACAATAAAATTGGAAACAACACGCCCATCATTCGGGTTCATTTTTGGTCCATAGGTGTTGAATATGCGTACAATTTTTATATCCACGCCTTCGTGGCGGTGATAGTCGAAAAACAAACTTTCGGCACAGCGTTTTCCTTCGTCATAGCAGGCGCGGATTCCGATTGGATTCACATTGCCACAGTGAATTTCTTTTTGCGGGCGTTCTAGGGGTTCCCCATAAATTTCGCTCGTCGACGCCTGCAAAATGCGTGCACCGTGTTTTTCAGCCAGTTCCAACATGTTCAGCGAACCGATGATGCAGGTCTTGATCGTTGTTATTGAGTGTTTACCTTGGTAAGCGGATGGGGACCCTGGACAGGCCAAATTATAAATCTGGTCGATATGTTCTCCAATTTTCAATGGGTTGATAATATCATGGAGAATAAAGTGGAAATTCGGGTTGTTCGCAACTTTGGCCACATTGTCTAAGTTCCCAGTATAATTGTTATCCACACAGATAATACGGTTACCTTCGTTTATCAGATGCACACAGAGATTACTACCCAAAAATCCGGTACCGCCAGTAACCACAATAGTCTTCATTTCTTCCACAAATTCCAAAACCTATATATTTGTATTTAAGCTTGTATAAATTCTTTACGTCTTTGGTTTTATTTTTGCTAGTGCTGTTAGCCGGGAGCTAGCCTTTTTGGTGGTGGTGCTGCTGGCTTTGCTGGCGCTGGTGGTGCTGCTACTGGTGGCACCGCTTTTGCTGCTGGTGCTGCTTTTGCTGCTGCTTTTGCTGCTGGTGCTGTGCCGGTAGCAGAAGCTATTGCACCTAAATCTCTTTGCAGCTTATCAAGTTCTCGCAGAAATTTATTAATTCCTTGCGACTGCTGCTCCCATTTTTGTTGTAAATCTCCTAACAATGGGCTGCTTTTTGGCTCAAGGTTGAATCCCTTTGCCAAAATTTCAGCCATTACACCGGAAAAGACCTTAAGATCATTAAATTCTTGAGTTCTCATAAGTGCTAAAATATGGTCCAATGGTACTACTCTAGGGGGAGGAGGGGGAGGAGGAGGGGGAGGGGGAACGCTTTTCCCTTTTCCCTTTTGGGCTATCGGAGCCTGGTTTCCGAAGGCTTGCGCATGGCGCAAAGCTGCAGTTTCCGCTTCATTACATTTTCTTTCCTGTGTTAACATGGCCAACATAAATTTGTGTAACTGTGCTCGAAAATATGAATCATTTTTCTTGTCTTCCCACTGTTTTATGTATCCTACAGCCTCTCTTGTCAAGGCTTCCATATCTTGAATGTCTTTTAGCGTTGCTACCAGTTGACCATGAAGGGCTGTTTCTTGTTCCATTAGTTGACGTAATCCCCTAATCTGTTGGTCTATTTCGGTTTTTGCCTGGGCAACTCGCCGTAATAGTTGTTCGATGGCCCGTTGCTGTTCGGCTAACTCATTTTTTGATGTTTGCAGCGTTGCTCTTTCCTTTTCGAGTGCTGCCCTGGTCCTGGCTAATTCGGCTTCTTGCGGTCTAATGGCGGCTTCTCTCACATCAAGTGCTGCCTTGGCCGCTTCGAGTTCTGTTCCTCTCGTTACGAGTTCGGCTTCTCTCTTTTCAAGATCTGCCCTGTCCGCTGCGAGGTTTCTCTGAGCTGCTGCGAGTTTGGTTTCTCTCGTCACAAGTTCTGTTCCTCTCGTTGCGAGGTCGACTTCTCTCGCATCAAGTGCTGCCCTGGTCCTAGCTAATTTGTCTTCTTGCGGTTTAATGGCGGCTTCTCTCGCATCAAGATCTGCCTTGGTCCTGCCGAGGTCGGCTTCTCTCGCATCAAGTGCTGCCTTGGCCGCTTCGGTTTGGTTTCGGACTTCGGTGAGTTCGGCTTCTTTCGCTGCGAGTGCTGCCCTGCCCCTGTCGAGTTCGGCATTGGCTGCTGCGAGTTGTTCCCGGAGTTCTGCATTGGCCCTATTGGCTTCTGTAAGTTCGGTACCTTTCGCTGCGGCTTCGCTTCGGGCCTCTGTGAGGGCGGTATTGGCTGCTTCGAGTTCGGTACCTTTCGCTGAAAGTTGTCCCTGGAGGGCGGCTTCTCTCGCTGCGGCTTCTGTGAGGTTAGCATTGGCTGCTGTGAGGTCTCTCTGAGCTGTTTCGAGGTTGGCATTGGCCCCATCGAGTTGTCCCTGGAGGGCGGCTTCTCTCGCTGCGGCTTCGCTTCGGGCTGCATCGAGTTCGGTACCTTTCGCTGTAAGTTGTTCCCGGAGGGCGGCTTCTCTCCTTTCAAGATCTGTCTTAGCTGCTGCGAGGTCGGCATTGGCCCCATTGGCTACTGCGAGTTCGGCTTCTTTCGCTGCGAGGTCGGTCCGGAGGGTAGCGAGGTCGCCGCCTTTCGCTGTAAGTTCGGCATTAGCCCCATCGAGTTGTCCCTGGAGGGTGGCTTCTCTCGCTGCGGCTTCTCTTTGGGCCTCTGTGAGGGCGGTATTGGCTGCTGTGAGGTCTCCGTCTTTCGCTGTAAGTTGTCCCTGGAGGGAGGCATTGGTTTCATTGGCTGCTGTGAGGTCGGTCCGGAGGGTAGCGAGGTCGCCGTCTTTCGCTGCGGCTTCGCTTCGGGCTGCATCGAGTTCGGTACCTTTCGCTGTAAGTTGTTCCCGGAGTTCGGTGAGTTGTCTCTGGAGGTCTGCCTTGGCCCCATTGGCTACTGCGAGGTCTGCCCTAACCGCTTCGAGGTCGCCGTCTTTCGCTGCGAGGTCGGTCCGGAGGGCGGTTTCTCTCGCTTCGGCTTCTGTGAGGGCGGTATTGGCTGCTGCGAGGTCTGCCCTGACCCTGTCGAGTTCGGTACCTTTCGCTGCGAGGTCGGCTTCTTTCGCCTCAAGTTCTGCCCTAACCCTGCCGAGGTCGGTACCTTTCACTTCGGCTTCTCTTCGGGCTTCTTCGAGGTTAGCATTGGCTGCTGCGAGGTCGGCATTAGCCCCATCGAGTTGTCCCTGGAGTTCGGCTTCTCTCGTTGCGGCTTCTCTTTGGGCTGCTACGAGTTCGCCGTCTTTCGCTGCGAATTGGTCCCGGAGGGCAGCGAGTTCGGTCTGGAGGGTAGCGAGGTCGTCGTCTTTCGCTGTAAGTTGTCCCTGGAGGGCGGCATTGGTTGCATTGGCTGCTGCAAGTTCGGCACCTTTCGCTGTGAGGTCTGCCCTAACCGCTTCGAGGTCGGTATCTTTCGCTGCGAGGTCGGCATTGGCCTCACCGAGTTGTCCCTGGAGGGCGGCTTCTCTCCTTTCAAGATCTGTCTTAGCTGCTGCGAGGTCGGCATTGGCCCCATTGGCTACTGCGAGGTCTGCCCTGACCCTGTCGAGTTCGGTATTGGCCCCATCGAGTTGTCCCTGGAGGGCGGCATTCGCATCTGCGGCTACTCTCTGGGCTGCTTCGAAGGCAGTATTGGCTGTTGCGGCTTGGTTCTGGACATCGGTGAGTTGTCCCTGTAGGACAGCTTTCTCATCTGCGGCTTTTCTCTGGGCTGCTTCGAGTTCGGCCCGAAGGGCTGCAAGTTGCTGCTGAAGTTCCTCATTTTGGGACTCAGCCGCTGAAGCTTTCTGATTGGCCGCTTCGAGTTCAATCGTATGCTCGGTAGTACCGCCCTGAGCATTTGCCAAAGCATTTTGGTATCGCAGGTACAATACAGTCACAGATACTGCCGCCGCCACAATGCCCACTGTTATCAATGCTATGCCCACTGGAGTATAGGAAATACTCGCGATAGATTTTACTACTTGTACGGCAACTTGTATTGCTTCGCCAGTTACTGGATGGGTGGTCGCATGAACTATATCGATAGGTTGTGTAATTGTTACCGTTGCAACCCTCGTCAGTAGTCTTACGCCAACTCCTATCGTCCCTGCTACCGCTCCTCCCAATCCTAGTCCCACGCCCCAGTGCATGTATTGGGCAACTCTTTGGGAAAGACTTCGCATTTTTTCATAGAGGAATGACCTCGTAGAGGCAAATATCTGCGAAACATCGGTAGCAACCCGAATGTCCGTAAAATTACCTCTCTGTGGGCTATCAAGCCTTTCCCCATGCCCAACTTCCCTAATTTCATCCATAAACCTAGTCCATGGAGTTTACAAACGAGCCGAGAATGGTCAAGTTAATAATTCAAATATTGATGAAATTTAGAGAAATGGCTTCGAAAGCCCTAACTATTTCCATTTTTTAAAAATGAAATAACTGCAAAGCG
This sequence comes from Puniceicoccales bacterium, assembly GCA_031269795.1. Classification (GTDB taxonomy): domain Bacteria; phylum Verrucomicrobiota; class Verrucomicrobiia; order Opitutales; family JAIRKQ01; genus JAIRKQ01. The sequence goes on along the minus strand of JAISYR010000019.1, from coordinate 23,008 downwards.
TTGAAATCCGGCATGCAGCATTGGCCACGCTGTGCAAATCTCTACGGGCTTTTCGAACCTTGGGTTTGCCGAGAAAATTTTGGCTGGTCAGTCGATGATTTTCGTGCCCTGAAAAATCTTTCAGACAAAAGAACAAACCGGCATGCTTTCATATATATGCCCCGTTGCTGTATTTTTGAAAGTTTTTTTTGGGAATACTTTACGGTATCGGTCAATTTTATAACCTCCGTGAATAAACCTATTATGGACCAGTCATTTTGGGCATCGGAGAGAAGTCTGTTTATCATTTCTTCGGATGTCACACCCGAAGATAATATTTTATACGCACCGTATGCGTAGTCCCTCAGGGCTGAAGATAGCAATTTGGAAAATTCGTAGGACGTAGTCCCTGACATCTGAGCACGTGCCAGCCGTAGTTTTTTTAGCGTCAAACCGACCAATGACGGTCGAGGCTGCGTTTCAGCACGTTTTTTGGGATGTTTAAATTTGTATCTTCGGATAAAAACTAGTAGTACCCAAATCACCGCTAATAAAACAGTTACTGTAACTTTATCACTCATTTCCTATGGGATTCTCCCACCCATTTTTCATAGTTACCATCACCATAATTCTTCAATTCTCCGTTGGCGGCTTCACAGAGGGATAGAATATCAAAATTCGCCGTGGAAATATCGTAGTTCGCGGGTAGAAATTTTTGATATTTCTCACATCGCATACGCCGGGTATCTAAGAATAATATATCATCACTAAAATCAAGCCCACCAATGGTGGAAATTTTAACGGCCCTGCTATCCCTCGTTTTAACAATCAAATTATCTCCCAATCCGTAGGTGCAGATCATCTTGGCATCCTGATTCAAATACATCCCCATATCTAAAGCATCATACATCATCAGCTTGAAATTACGTTTCCCAAAAATTACCCAGGTATTTATGGAAGCAAGGGCAACTCTTAGTCCCAGGGACGAACCAGGGCCACCACAATATATTATACCATTGAAATCATCGAGTCCACAATTCGTTTTTAGAAATAATTCTTCCAGGGCAACGGTAACTACATCGACGGCATTCCCCCCATATGCCTTACCATCCAGGACAGTTTTATCATCTATTATGATAACTTGTGTCGTTTGAGTAGCTGAATCTATCAATAAATATCGATGACCAAACATTTTTGCAAACTTGCACATATCTGCATCTTTAGCAAAGCAATTTCTTACCTTACTTTGAGGGGATCGACCTCAGCGATAGATTGTCAAAACTCTTCCAAGAAAAAGCGCCAGTGTTTTTACTGCAATGCATCCATTTGTTATATTTTGGGATATATTCCAAAGGTTCTGAGTAACCTCAGGGATTTTTTCCTGGAGTGAGTTAGAATCAATGAGTGCATGTATCGATATTGTGGCCAATAATACATCCTTGAATCCTTCTTTCTCCAGAAGGTCCTGCAAGAAAACTGTATAAACAGAAAAAAAAGTTATCATACACCAACTTGCCATTCCGGTAGACCATGTTCCATAGAAATATGGTATAATACTGGCAAGCAATGGAAATATGAGTGCTAATAAAAGTTTTCCTAAGCCATCGGGGCTTGCAATGCCCGATTTTAGCTTATTGGAGGCCATTAACACTTGGGCCGTTGCCACGACACATAACATTATTTTTAGTGTGATATGAAACATTGACAATGGCTGTGAAAATTTAAATAAAAGACTCCCAACTTTCATTAGGAACAGCAGGGCTTGTATTAGCAATCTCAGTTTTATTCTTCTGGACAATGGATCGTAGACCCATTGGCTGATCAGGCTCACCCTTGGTCTAGTAAGACCTCTGCCTATTAGTTTGATCATATTTGGGGCCTCTTGAGCAGCTTTCCCCCAATCCTTGTATCCCGCGATTTCAATTAAAACCCCCATGGCTCTACTTACCTGGCAGCATAATTTTAAGCCTGGTTCGTTTATTCTGCCGAAAAAAGTATCTATTTCCATAACTCCTCTAGGATTATATGTATGTATATATACAAAATTCCAAAACAAAACCCAAGTTTTTTTTGGAAATTTTATAAATTTTTATAAACATGCGGTTTAAATTGGAGATAAAAATACCCTAATGCGGATGGATTTTTGCCCAATATTTGGCCAATGGAAAGAATTTAACCTTTACTTTATTGAATGCCTGGAGCGAGCGAAGGGACTCGAACCCTCGACATCCACTTTGGGAAAGTGGTGCTCTACCAACTAAGCTACGCTCGCATTTGTAGACAGTGCTGAAGCAAGCTGCATGTGTCTATTGCCTTGTCAATGATTTTTCCAACGTCCCGGGTAAATCGGTGAAACTTTCAAGGAAAATGCCAGGGATAAAGTGATCCTAACAATCAACAATATGGCAAAGGTATTTAAAAGTTTTTTGCCCTGGGGTTCCCAGAGGAAACCCCCTATGCGGTGATGTTATTCAGTTTACTGCAAATCATCACCGGCAACGCCTTCAAGTGGAAACGTTGCCGATATGAATTTACCATGGTGATAATGTGAGACGAAAAATTACGGACCATGTCAAGGAATAAATAGCATAAACTTGTTGGGGGAAATCAGCGTAGCTACTTCTACCTATTTTTTGCGATGAACATAGTATATTCCGCCCCAAAGGGTTCCGTCGGCTTTTTACCAGAATACGTCTGTTCGTTTGACTTTAAGCGGTAAATTTCACATTTTAACGGGAGTGCACAAGTTTCAGTTACATCGTTTGGCATGGTTTTGCTGTTCACATATGCTAATTCGAATTTGACAATAAATTTATAGGCTGCCTTATCCCCCGTTGATTCATATTTTATAAATTTTCTCCTTACCATTTCATCTTCTTCGACTTCTTCTATTCCGACGGGTTCTCGGCTTTTTATCAGGTCATATACGCTGTCATAATTGGCTAATTTTATAAATGATTTTACATCTTCGGCGATTTCTTTCAGGGTTGCTTGGGCTGCCAAATTTCGAGATAAATTGGCATTTGCAAAAAATATCCCAAATAATACCGGAGAAATTATGGCTAGCAGGGTTATGGCAAAAATTATTTCTAAAAATGATATCCCCCGACATTTTTTCACGGCAATCCCAGGTCAAAAATATTGATTAAAACTATTTGAAATTACCGTACGTCCATCGTCTGATATCGAAAAAATAACCACAGCGCTCTTGATTCCCTCACCTTTTATATATCTTCTGACACTCTCTGGGAATTTTGATTTTGATATGATCGTATCCTCATCGAACGGATCTTCCACGATTAAAAAAATCTTCCTATTGTTGAATGCATCCACAAGGATTTTTCGATCTCGGGTGCCATCGGGTGCCATAAAAAATTCTTCATCGGCAAACCTATGAAATGTTTTCCCTTTAGGATTTAAAAGTTCTTTCTCTCTGGCCGATAGAGGTTTCCCATCCACATCCTGACCGGAGAGTATTTTTATGAATATTTCCGAATTATTTGAATCACCAAGCGATACTAACTCTTCATCGCGGAAGAATGCCGGAAGATCTCCATATTCCCTACAGTATGCGTTTATGGCAGCTTCGTACTCTAAAAACTGGATCTGGGTCCTTGCCACCAAAGTTGCGTGTTTGTGGGTAGATGTTCCTGCGAAAACCAAACCTGCGATTATTAGCATGATCACCGATACGATAATCAATTCTAATAGAGAAAAACCTTTAGATCTTGTATTCATCTGCTATATATATCATCTATTATCTCGGGTCCATCAATGTATCCATTTGGCCCCACGGAAAATAACACATAGGTTGGAGAATCCTTGGAATTACATTTGTAGACGTAGGGATTACCCCAAGGATCAATCAGCATCCCTTCAATTACTTGCCACCTATGATAACCCGCAAAGGAATTAATTTTTGTCAATAACTTCCCATATAACTCTTTGGCGTTTAAATCTACCGTTGGTGATGCACAAACCGGATAAAATCCATTGTCCGACTTAAACATTTCAATGGCGCAATTGAGAAGAGCTAGTTCTTCCTGTACCATGTTCGACTTGATATCATCACTGCGATAGTTGTGGATAACTTTAAAAAGCACAAAACAAATTATTATTATGGCAATTACGGCAATGGTTTCGAGAAGTGTAAAACCATGATTGTACTTCGACTTCAGGTTATAAAACATTTACTTAAAAATTTTACTATCGCTTGACAACATGTCAAACATCTTTCTGACATATAAGAATATAATTGCATGATAATATTTTTTATTTAAGCTTCCAACTTTCACGTATGAAGAGCTTTGAAGAAATTTGTTGTGACGTTGTAAAACAACCAAAATTTATTAAAAATGCAACCATTGGGCTTATTCTAGGCCTTATTCCAATTGTCAATTTCTTTGCCTTTGGTTATCTGGTAGAAATGGGTAAACAATCGACGAAGAGTGGAGATCTTAGTTTACCCGATTGGCCATGTGTCAAAGGTAACTTTAAAAATACTCTAATTGAAAATTTCTCCCTTGGCGCGATTGCATTTTTTGAGTTTATTCTAATTCCATGCTTACTTGGGTTTTCCCTATTTGGGCTGGTGGGGTTGGAGATTTTTGGAATCTGTGTCGGTTTATTTATCAGTGCTCCAGCATTTGCCTATGCCACCGTTTCGGATAGTTTGAAAATTCCTTGGAATGCATTCGCCATATTTACGGATTTCTCAAGGGTTTATAAATGGGTGCTTGCTCACTACAAAAAGCTCGCAATTCCATCCGCCTTGTTTCTCTGTTTTCAGGTTGTCATATCATTTGTCATGCCCTATACCCTGATGGGGGCTCCGATATTTTTAGGGCTCTTGTTCATGGTTTCATATGTCAAACAGATGAGCAAACAAAATGATAATTCTTCGGAGTTATAGGACCATCCATAAATTTACGGTTTTGACCAAATTTTTGATCCTAGGAAAACGAAAACCGCCATTTCGATGGAGCATTTGAAATATCCAAAAGTCAAAAAATCTTGACTATGACAAAGCGTTAGATACACTAACTTTGTGGGTGTGATAGTACATGGTGGGGCACGAGGTAGTGTAACAGAAGAAACGTCAGGGTCTGGGAGCGAATCTAAAATTGTCAACCCAGGTAATGCTCTACGTCAAGAAAGAACAAGGCAAACGACAGATACTACCCTAGGCAGTCGTGTTGTGGAAGTAGTATCGAAGGGCGAGGAAATAAAGGGAATAGTATTCCCTTTTGCGACGGCATGTGATGCTTTTGTAAAAAAAGATTGGGTACAATTCGCAGCGTCAAGTATTTCATTTATTGATGGAGTACTCGTAAAAGCATCAAAAACATCGATAGGAAGAAAACCAGGTGATGACATTGGGAAGGCTGTTGATAGTTTTATAGCAACAATTGATGATAAAGGAATACAGGAAAGTGTTAGATTAGCAGTCGACGTATTGACACATCCAGAAAAGCATAGGAATTTTGAGGAAACTAGTGATGGAGATGGACCAAAATTTGGTAAAAAAGATACATTGCGCAAGATAAAAGCTGGGCTAGAAAAGCTTGATGGAATGAGTGGGCCTGAAGTTGATGGTGCTAGAGCGATTCTAACGGCGGCAAAACAAGTTGTGCACTTAAAACTGAATAGAGCAAGGGTGGCAAAGACAATTGGGTGTGTATCTAAGGCAGTTTCAATCGCTGTTGGCGTTACCACAGCGGTAGGGTCTTGTGGTGCTAGTTTAGTGCCAACGGCTGTAAAAGTTGCGGTATCAAGCCTTGATTCCGTAAGCGGGATTGCACAGGCAGCGATAGGGAAAACCTATGAAAGAGAGATGCAACAAACTGAAGGAATTCTCGATGGTGACAGAGCTCAGTTGGAAGCGCGCGGCATAAGGCTAGCACCAGATGCACTCCTATCTCTTAGAGAATGCAATGGATTGGCTATCGATGTTTTGACACATCCAGAAAAAAGTACAGATTTTGAAGCCCCCGAGGATACTAATTTCGGCACATTCGGTAAAAAAGACACAAGACAGTTTTTACATACAGCCCTGGATAGGTTTGACGAATGGACTCAAGATGTGACGGATCCCGATGTGCAAAAAGAATTGGCAAAAGTAAGACAAGATATTCAAACAGCCCATGATGTCGTAAGTTCCAAATTGAACAAGGCACGAGCAATAAAGGGCTTAAAGATTTCCGGTGCAGTCCTAGCAACGACTGCCTCTGTTATTGCTTGTGTGGCAACTTTTGGTGCAGCTGCTCCAGCGATTCCCGTAGCAATTAGCGCAGGAGTGGGAGCTCTCGGAACAGTTGTTAGGGATGGCAAAGTAGCGTACGAACTGTTGAGTAGCAAACATAAACATCAATAATTGAAAAACTTCAGCGATTTTACGGCAGAGCACTGCCGGGAAATTTAAAATTTGATCCACCTTTCTAGGCGCTCGTGGTCGGAGCAGCCGGACTCGAACCCATACACCATAGGTACACGCCCCTCAAGCGTGCGTGTCTACCGATTCCACCACCTGAGCATAATCTTCGTTACATCAAAAAAGTTTTGCGTTTAAAAGCAACAAAAAAACAGCTGTTCGCTGTTTTCGCTCAGGGTTATTTATTCTCGGCTATGGATCAAATGGAAGCCGAAAAGAGTGGACAAACAGGACGTGAAAATGGTAAATGGACAGTTTAGGGGAGGGGCTAGAAATACCACATCCGGCAAGTCGCTGGTACCATAGCCCCCAACCTGTGTGTCCTCCGCAAACGTCAACGCAAGGGCGTCCAAATAGTTCGTCGACCGGCCGATAACCTTACGTATGTCATCCTTCCGGCAGATGGTAAGTTTCGGCTTTTCCGGGTCCACGGTGACCGCCTGCATCTCTTCAACGAGACCCTCCGTAGCGCACAGGGATATGGGGCCCCCGGCAAAGTAGCACCTCACCCGGTCGAACATTTCTCCCCTCTTGTTGGCATAATTTTCAATATCATCGGGACGTTCCCCAAAGTTTATCCCGCGCACCACACCGCCGTACTTCATTGCTAGGTCCTGGGATAGGCCAAGGCCCAGTCCCCCGCTATCAACATAGACTCTCCTTGGACGGTGCAGCCGTATGAGCTTTTCCAGCCACTCCTCCGTAAGGCTGAGCCTATCGCTGGTGTATGCAAAATGGTCGTACAATCTCCCGTTGATGTCCTTCAGCTCCGTGCTCTGACTGCCCAACGTTCCAGGCACCAGCAATCCTCCTCCTCTTCCAAACGTCTGGCACCCTCCGCATAGCAGCATCCACAGCATGCTTCCCATCAACGGGATGCCTACCAATACTCCTCTTATCCCTTTCGTCTCCTTCGTCCCTTGTCTCTTTTCTTCACTTTCCCTATTCTCCACCAGGCTTCCTCCTTGGACCTCAGTGTACTCATCCCTCATCCTTTCTCAATGCTTTTGTTCTTTCAAAGACATTATCTAAAAATCCAAAAAATTTTCATTTCTTTTTCGCCCTCAAAAGCGAATTCCCTTTTTTCTGAAGACGTGTTTTTTGCGGCTATATTGCGGCAATGAATTTTTATCGACACCCTGTTCTATGTTTCCCATATCCCCCGCAGGGCCTGCGGTTATCAGCTTTTGTGACTGGTGCCAGAGGGCAGGTTTGAACTGCCGACCAAAGGCTTATGAGTCCTCTGCTCTACCACTGAGCTACTCTGGCATGGAACCGAAAAATATCAAGCACAAGGGGTACCTTTTGTCAAGCGTCTTGTTAAAACCAGTTTTGCTCTAAAACAAATAGAAATCGTAGACACAAGAAGCTGGTCAAATACCCACGATGGTATCGGAGATAGCGAATTTTTCGTGAGCAATTTCTCATACCGCTTAAATGCCTATCATGGCCAGTACCATATTTCACAAGCGGTGGAGGATAGAAGAGCCCATCCAGGCTGCTAGCCGCTCTCCGAGTTATACTCTTCAGCTCCCAATCCCATCCGAGAAACTCTGAACCAAATCTTAATATTGTACCTATTGTGTACCCAATCAAAATAACCATAGACTTGCTTAGGTACTTACGGACCTTTCTCTTAGGGAGAATTGTTTTACTTTGGATCGCAGCATGGCGTTGACAGTATAGTTTTGGATATCATCTTCAAAACGTTTCGAGTCCACTGCTCTGATCCGCGAAACAAATTCATCATTGGAGCTTTTCTTCGCTGGTAACATGACCGTCGGCATGCCATTCTGCCAAAGATTTGTAATCAGTTCATCCGGCAAACCGCTTATAGCCAGCCGAACACTTTGTATGTTTTCTTTTTTCAAGATTTCTGCCAACTTGCCAGGGTTCGCATTTGCGGCTACGCGCAAAAATGGAAGGGAAAGCTTTATATCATTCGGAATGCGGCCAGGATTTAGCCCTTCCGAAAACAGCCGCCCAAACATAGCTTCCGGCAGTATATCATATTTTTCTATGAAATCCGACATCTGTTCCTGGTTCCACGAGTTCATATGGGCAATAAGTTCTTTCGGACGGAGATCGAGGCATTTCTCAATGAATGATTGGGACGCAAAAACATACATCGGAACCTTATCTAAGGTAACCGTTTCATTGGACAGCATGCGTGAATACATATTTGCATTGAATTCCGAAGTCTTGGCAAGAAAATTTTCAATCCTCTGTGAGGGAATACTTGTTTCGGGTATAGGCAAGGGATTAGCAGTGTTGTTTGCTCGAATTCGCCCTCCCATACTCGCCGTAGAAGACAAGACCCTATGACTGGGCTGAATATCATCATCAGGTATTTTCATGGAAAAAGAGTCTAAAAAATTCTCCCTTAATATCAATCTTTTTTACGCCAATTTACACTTATTTTAACAGAATGAATCTTTACACTAAAACCATTACCAGTCCGTGCGGCTTGACAGCATTTTGTAGAAGGCATAGCGAGATCTGATATTCTCTTCTTCTTTTTTGAGCAGAACTTCAGCTCGTTCCGGATTTTTTTCAATTAATGTTTTGAATCTGTTTTCAGCACTCATGTAATCTATCAGTGGCAGGCTTGGTTCCTTCGAATCCAATGCGAAGGCAAGTTGCTCGGTCCCTCGCTTTCTTGGATCGTAGCGAAACAATGGCCAATAGCCACTAGCAACAGCTTTTCTTTGTTGCTCCAACCCATCCCGTAGATTATATCCATGGGCAATGCACGGCGAATAGGCAATGATTAATGCAGGACCGGCATAGGACTCCGCCTCGCGAAAAGCTTGAGTGACCTGGGAATCTTTTGCACCTAAGGATACTTGGGCGACGTAAATGTTGCCATAAGTCACCGCCAGAAGACCAAGATTTTTTTTCGGCATTGCCTTTCCTGCTGCTGCAAATTTGGCAACTGCACCGGTCGGAGTTGACTTCGATTGTTGCCCACCCGTATTGGAGTATACCTCCGTATCGAGAACCAAGACGTTGACATTCTTACCACTCGCCAGGACATGGTCAAGGCCACCGTAGCCGATGTCATAGGCCCAACCATCTCCACCGATAATCCAAATGGATTTTTCTACCAAAAAGTCGGCCAACTGGGATAAAATTACGGATTTTGGACCATTGATTTTGAGCAAGATATTGCGCAATTCTTTGACCCGTTGCCGCTGTTGGAAAATTTCTAACTCGCTGGTCTGAGGAGATGACAGCAATTCATTGGCAAGCTTGTCGCCAACTTCTGATTTCATCGTAATCAAAATTTCTCGGCAAATATTTTGTTTTTGATCCGTTGCTATGCGCATGCCAAGGCCAAATTCCGCATTATCCTCAAACAATGAATTTGCCCAAGCAGGACCTTTACCTTCTTCATTCGTGCAATAGGGCGTGGTAGGCAAATTGCCCCCATAAATCGAAGAACAACCCGTCGCGTTTGCAATCAATAGCCTATCGCCGAATATTTGGGTTAACAGCTTTAAATATGGTGTTTCTCCACACCCGGCACATGCACCGGAATATTCAAGCAGTGGTCGCTTGAATTGGACAGATTTCAAATCCGTTCCCAGGGTTGTCGGATCAGGGTCCGGTAGTGATAGTAAAAAATCATAGTTCTGTTTTTCTACGCCGACAACATTTTCGTGGGGAACAAAGTTAAGTGCCTTTTTTGCCCCGTCGGACTTATCTTTCGCTGGACATGCCGCAATGCATAACCCACATCCCGTACAATCTTCGGGAGCAACTTGAACGGAAAATTTGCAATTTGGGTTGTCCTTGGAACGGAAATCCGTCGATCTAAATTCCGGAGGAGCTGCTTGCAACAAACTTGCATCGTAAAACTTGGAACGAATGGCAGCATGGGGGCAAACCGTTATGCATTTGTTACACTGTATGCATAGCTCGGGATTCCAAATCGGGATTTCCTGGGCAATGTTACGTTTTTCCCAACGGGTTGTTCCGGATGGCCATGTTCCATCGGAAGGAAATGCACTCACGGGCAACTCATCCCCGGCATTTGCCATCATTTTCGCAATGACATTTCTAACAAAATCTGGAGCGTTTGAAGAAACGATTACGGGCCTTTCACAGCCATTAATTTTGCCTGTTGTATCAAGCTTATACAAATGTTCCAACGTCATTTCTACGGCGGTGAAATTTTTCTGTACCACCGTTTCCCCTTTTGATCCGTAGGTCTTTTTAATGGCATGCTTTATCTTTGCAATGGCATCTTCCCGGGGTAAAATCCCCGAAATGGCAAAAAAACAAGTTTGCATAATAGTATTTGTTCGACCACCCATCCCCGCTTTTCTTGCTACATTATAGGCGTCTATTGCATAGACCTCCAAATTCAACCGTTGAATTTCACTCTGCACTTCCCGGGGGAGATGTTGCCATAAATCCTCTTGGCTGTGAGGGGTATTCAACAATAAAATTGCTCCAGTCCGAGCGTATTTAAGAATATCATACCTGTTCAAAAATGAATATTGGTGGCATGCAACAAAATTTGCCCTATCAATCAAATAGGGCGCTTCTATCGGGTTTGGACCGAAGCGCAGGTGAGACACTGTCATGGCACCTGACTTTTTGGAATCATAGACAAAATATGCCTGGGCATAGCTATCGGTTTCCGTCCCGATTATTTTGATGGTATTTTTATTGGCACCAACGGTCCCATCTGCCCCAAGACCGAAAAATATCGCTTCGAACAGATCCCTATCTTCTATTTTGAAATTTGCGTCATAGGCTAGGGACGTGTGTGTAATATCATCGTCGATGCCTATGGTGAAGTGTTTTTTTGGATTTTCTTTGCGCAACTCGTCGAAAATCGCCTTTGCCATCGCCGGAGAAAACTCCTTCGATCCCAATCCATAGCGTCCGCCGATTGCGGTTATGCTCACTTCATTTGACCTTGCTTCTTCCAATGCGGAGATCACATCCTCGAATAGTGGTTCCCCGACTGCACCCGGTTCTTTTGTCCGATCTAAAATTGCGATCCGTTTTACGGATTTCGGAAGAACGGCTACAAAGTGCTTTACTGAAAATGGCCGATACAAATGGACCTTAACTAGTCCGACCTTTTCTCCATCTTTTTCCAAATATTTCACTGTTTTTGCCAGAGTTTCACAGGATGATCCCATGGAGATAACCACTCGGTCGGCATCCTGGGATCCCAAATATTCGAACGGTTTGTAACATCTCCCTGTCAACCTGCCAAACAAGTCCATATATTTTTCAACAATGTCGGCAGCCCTATCGTAGAATTCATTGCTTCTTTCCCTTCCTTGAAAATAAACGTCGGGGTTTTGTGATGTTCCGCGGATAAATGGATTATCCGGCGACAGCGAACGGGCCCGGTGTTCCGCAACGAATTTTTCATCGATTAACTGGGACAAAATTTCATCGCTAACACGCTTGTAGGTATTAACTTCATGGGAAGTCCTAAAGCCATCAAAAAAATGCATAAATGGTACCCGTGCTTCCAGCGTTGCCGCATGGGCAATACACGCCATATCGTGTGCTTCCTGTACGGAATTCGAAGCCAGCATGGCAAATCCCGTTTGTCGACATGCCATGACATCGGAATGATCCCCAAAAATTGATAGCCCGTGGGTTGCCAAACTCCTCGCAGTTACGTGCATGACAAAGGCGGTCAATTCTCCGGCAATTTTATACATGTTAGGAATCATCAGCAATAATCCCTGGGATGCCGTAAACGTTGTCGTAAGCGTTCCGCATTGCAATGCCCCATGCATAGCACCGGCGGCTCCTCCTTCCGATTGCATTTCATTGATCGACGGGACAATACCCCAACGGTTAGTTTTCCCCTTTGCTGCCCATTCATCGCAATATTCCGCCATCGGTGACGATGGTGTAATCGGATAAATGGCTATAACTTCACTTTCCCTATATGCTACATCGGCAGTTGCTTCATTGGCATCACAGATACAAAACTCATCACTTCTCATCGCTGCCAATCATTTAAAACCTTTGTGCCAAAATTGGCAAGACATTGTTTGCCCATATTCCTTATTTTCAGTGGAAACGATTGCTGGATAAATATTTACCAGTATTTTCCCTATTGGGAAGGTCCATCGTTCCCTATGAAATGTTAGAATTATCACGTGTTTTGAACCTTTTTCTGGTAAAATTGCTAAATTTTTGAAATATGACAACGAAGAAATTGTTGGCGGCCACGTTGCCTGACGTTGCTATGGGATCGATCACCCCATAGAATGCTATGGCAAATGCGATCATCGAATCATCAAATCCAAGGTAGTCCCGCAACAAAGGTACGGTCACCATAATGGTTCCACTGGGAACTCCTCCACCGGCAAATTTGTTCAAAACGAAGAGCACTCCAAATATGAGAAAAGTCGGCACATTGGGGAGAGGATGGTTGAATGCTAGCATAATTGTCATCGCTAGGATGGGAATTATGATGGTGTCTCCCAGCATGTGAAAATTAAGGGTCAATGGCATGAAAGCATCGGACAATACCTTATCCTTTGTATTTTTGTGTGCTGCTTCCAGGGAAAGCGGAAGAGCAGCTGCGCTAGACATACTGCTAAATGCCGTAACAATGGCCGGCACAGTATTTTTGAAAATTTCCCCTGCTCTCTTTCTTTTAAAAGATGCTGCCATGAAAAGCCACAAGGTTAGGTAGGTCCATAGGAAGATACACATAACGAAACAGATTTTCGAATTTTCTTTCAAAAACCCTGTCATTTTCCCTTCTGCGAACAATTTTAACAAAAATCCAGAAACAAAGATTGGCAGCAGTGGAACAAAGAAACGTTTCATGAACTTCATCACACCATCGTGCATTAGACTGATGATCGTATTGACGTATCTATTGGGGCAGAGCGAATTTGTGAACCCCACTATGATACCGAATATCAGGGCATGGAGCGTTTTGGCCACCACAGGCAGTTGTAGAGAAAACAGCGGCATTATGGATAATACGTTATCGTTTACTTCCTTTGCGACAGTGCCAGATAACATCATATATCCTACGCTGCCGGAGATAAGTATGTTGATAAAGTTTGATATAAATATCGTTGCCATTAGGACTAGGACGAATAGCATTCCTTCCCTGGGAATTGCAGAAAGGGCCACTGCAATGAAGCTAAAAAGCAGAAATGGCAGGATAAATGTTAATAATGCCCTTAGACATGTGCTAATTGTTAAAAAAAATCTTATCGTGTCGACGGATAAGTTGGTATAGAAACATGAACATAAAAACATAGCAAAAATCAATTGTACTAAAGGATTGGACACAATTTTTCTCAGCAATCTCAACATATTTTCACATCTATCCATGCACATCTTCCGTTACTTCTAGAGTATCATAAAACACTACTCTCCATAGACATGTCAAGATTTTCTGAATATTACCCAAACATTATGATCGATTCACATCTTTTCCAACGTTTTCAATCCCAACAAATGCATGCCTGTTTCCAGTATATTTAAGGTGCGAATAATGATTGTTAGCCGACGGGATGTAACATTTACTTGTTCGCCAAGGATACGATCCATATTATAGAAAGCAGAATATTCTCCCGTTAGCTCAAACAAATAGGTACAGATATGGTGGGACCTCAATTCCTTTGCTGCCTGGGATAGAATTATCGGGAAATAGGTCAATTTGCGAACGAGATTTCTTTCTGACTCCGTTTCCAAGCAATCGGCGGTGATATTAGCCACATCGCAATTACATTTCCTCAGGATCGATTTTATCCTGGCGATGGCGTACAGTAAATAGGCAGCCGTATTTCCATCAAATGATAGCATTTTCTCCCACGAGAAAACGTAGTCTCCTGTACGATTAGGCAACAAATCGGCGTATTTTATGGAATCTATGCCGAGCACATTTGCCACCCGTTGTTTTTCCGAATTTGACAGATCCTTACTCTTTTCATCGACGATTTCCCGAGCACGTGTCTTGGCCTCATTTAGTAACTCTTTAAGTTTTATTGGGGATCCAGAACGTGTTTTTATCGCTTTCCCATCTTCCCCTAAAATGGTTCCGAACCACACGTGTTGCATGGCTGGACATTTACGGCCAAAAGCTGCATACCACTTTTGTACGGTAAGAAACAATTGTTGAAAATGGTCCCGCTGTCGGCCATCCGTGACATAAATTAATTCATCGGCATGCAACGTTTCCGTCCGATATAATACGGTTGCCAGGTCCGTGGTGGCATAGTTTGAAGCCCCGTCTGCTTTTCTCACGATGAATGGCTGCTCACTGAATTGTTCATGCTCTTCGTGGAAGACACATAGTGCCCCATTGTCCATTTTGGCAATGTGCTTTTCCGTCAATTCTTGGTATACTCTGTGGACCCGATCCCGGTAAAATGACTCGCCGAGCGTACGGTCAAAGGACACCCCCATTTCCGTATAAATTTCATCGAATGCAGCCTGGGAGATTTTATTGATCGTTTCCCAAATTTCGAGGTTTTCTGGATCACCACTTTGCAACTTGACCAATTCGTTTCTGGCAATGGCCAAAAAATCCTCGTTTTCTTTGACCAATGCGCTGCCCTGTTGGTACAGCGATTCAATCTCTTCCAGGGATAGGTCGGATGTATGTAGCCTCTTTTTTTTGATGACCATGATTAAGATACCGAATTGCGTTCCCCAATCCCCGACGTGATTGTCCCGAATAATATCGGCACCACAGAATTTCAAAATTCTGTAGATAGAATCCCCGATGTTCATGGAACGTAGATGACCAACGTGCATTTGCTTGGCAGTATTTGGAGATGAATAGTCGATAACTATGCGTTTCCCAGACCAATCCTGCGCTATTGCTGACCTGTAATCATTTTCGGATTTGTATAAATTCAACCATTCGGCAAGGAAACCTCCCGATAATTTAAAATTAATAAATCCCGGTCCAGCAACGTTGACCTCAATCTTTTCAGAAAAATCTCCCATGGAACGTAATTTTTCGACAATTTGTTCCGCCACATGCCTTGGGTTCAAACGATGCAATTTCGCATAGGGTAATACACCATTCGCCTGAAAATCCCCGAATCGTGGATCAGCTTGACGAATGTCCGGGGAAAAATCAACCGTCGAAATATTACATGCCTGAGCCGCTTCTAATACTACCTCTGAAAGTCCAACGTCAATTTGAAACCACATGTTTTACAAAAAACACAAGGCCGCCGATTAGGCAAGGAAATTAGCACTTTCATTCCCAATTATGCACTTGCATTGTCCTACAAAAAATAATTTTGCTGTTTTTCATTTATGGGCATATGCAGCTTTTTCATGACTTCCAGCATATCTTCCCATACGACACGTTTGGCAGCATTCGTATTATTCCGTAACAGGTATGAAGGATGGAATGTTACCATGAGCGGCGTATTTGCAAATGTCGCCCATTTCCCACGCACATCGTGCATGCGACGCGTTGGGTCATGGCCCAGCAATCCGCTAACCGCCGTCGCTCCCAGCGCAACGATTACCTTGGGTTGAACAATTTCAATTTGGGCCAATAGGTAGGGTAAGCAAAATTCCATCTCTTCCTGCGTTGGGGGCCGATTACCAACCGCCGTTGGCATTTCCGGGCGCCAATTCATGATGTTTGCTATGTACACATCGCTGCGGGACAGTTCCATGGCCAGAATTATTTTTGTCAACAATTGCCCTGCACGCCCGACGAATGGTTCTCCTACTATCTCTTCATCTGCCCCGGGAGCTTCCCCGCAGAACAGAATATCCGCATCGACATTTCCTATGCCGAAAACGATTTTTTTCCCTGGCCGAACATGTTTTTTACACTCTTCACAGTTTAGGACCCTATTCCTTAGCCACTCATATTGCTCAAGTTTGCTGCCCTGGGGAAGAATAACCTTCGGATTAGTGGGTAATATGTTTTTTATTGCCGTTGGATTTTTACAAATTTCTTCCCCAATGGGCGATTGTTTCATGGGGGTTAGGATATTGTTGGACCTGTTTAATCCGGATGACAAATTTTTCAAAGACAGTATGCTGTCTTTTGAAACTGGCAAGCTACAAAACCCTTCACTTTTCAATGCTAGCAATTCCATTTCAAGCAGCTCTAGAACTTTTTCATTGGAAAGTGGCATGGTTAAATTTGAAAATGTTCCTGAATAACCGTCTGTTCAAGCCCAACTTTTTTCCAACCTTTGCCGGTGAGGACTCTTCCCTGGGCAGTCCTCTGGATATAGCCTTCCGTTATTAAATATGGTTCATGGACCTCTTCGATGGTTTGTAAATCTTCACCCACCGCGACGGCAACTGTACCAAACCCAACCGGGCCACCGGAATAGTTTTGTGCCATACAGGAAAGGATTTTTTTGTCCATTTCATCGAGCCCATCCACGTCGATTTCCAACATCTCAAGTGCAGCCTTTACAACATTTTTGGATATGTTCGAGATGGCCTTTTGCTGTACAAAATCACGGACAAACCGCAGCAAATTATTTGCTATCCTTGGGGTGCCCCGAGACCTGCTTGCAATTTCATTGGCACAGTCGGGATCTATTTCAACGGATAGTAATTTCGCACTACGCGCGACGATTTTTGCTAAAATTTCACGGGGATAATAGTCCAAGCGGGTCTGCAACGTAAATCTACTCCTTAGAGGTGCACTGAGCAGGCCCGTTCTTGTTGTAGCCCCAACAAGTGTAAATGGTGGAAGATTCAGGCTGACACTTCGAGCATTCGGTCCCTGGTCAATCATTATGTCAATGCGAAAATCTTCCATCGCAGAATACAAATACTCTTCCACGGTTTTAGGTACCCGATGTATTTCGTCGATGAATAAAATATCGCAGGCTTCAAGGCTAGTCAGTAAACCAGCCAAATCGCCAGCTTTTTCAATTACCGGCCCCGATGTTACGCGAATATTACTGCCCATTTCCTGTCCCAAAATCATCGCAAGAGTAGTTTTCCCCAGTCCAGGAGGCCCACTAAGCAAAATGTGACTCAGTGCCTCCCCCCGTTTCTTTGCTGCCCCCGTCATAATTTTCAAGCGTTCCACGGTTTTCTCTTGGCCGACGAAATCTATAAAATCGGACGGTCTGAGGGAACTCTCAATGGTATCATTTTTTGCGTTAAGGCCCTGGGGAGCGGTGTTGATGTTGGACTTCATAACCTGTGACATACCTTTTAACAACCATTGATTCGAATGGATTTAATTTGGTGCTTATTTTTTATAAGTCAAAAATTTTTAACCCACATATTCTAAAATAATGGATACAAAATTTTTGTGAAATCCGAAAAGTCAGGATCTACGAGTGTCCCTTTTACGTTAAACCTTGGTCCTTGCATGTATTTCGAATTTTTAGGCTTGTATGTTATGAGACCCAATCGGTCAAAGATTTCACCCAATTTCCCTGCAGCATTTATTTTAACGTCGACGGAAAGCGGCGAATTGTAAAAGTATTTGTGCCTCGCATGGACGATCGATCCGGAAGCATTAATGTGGACTGTTGGACCCAGAATATTCAGTTCATTCATGAAAATATCTAGATCTTTATTGCGGTAGATATTAACTTGTATCGTATCATAGCACAGCTGCTGAAATTCCTCCATGAGGAAATTAGCGTTAGCGACATGTTCATTTGCTTGCGAAAGGATCCCACTTGCAAACTCAAATGCACCTAGAATAGCCCTATTCTTTTGATTTAAGAAATTGGCTAGGTGAAGAATGCCATTGGAACATTCAATATTTATTATTCCCTGTCCCGACCTTATAGTTGTCCATTCATCATTTCCTTGCGATGCAAGCTCTACGTCAATCTTTCCTGTTCCTTCTATCATGGCTTCTCTGGAAGGTTTTATCCCTCTGCAAATTTTCCCGATATCTTTCATGCAAAAAGTACTGCTAAGAGCAAAGTCATAGGGATTTTGTGCTTTATCTTGGAAATATTCCAATGAGGCTTTCAAGTCAAATGGAGATTCCGCCAGCAGAAAGTTTACCGTTCTCAAATCGACTTTGTTGTGTGTCATGTAACATAAACATTCCACATTGTCTAGTATTCCCTCGCCGGGGAGAAAGAGCTTTTTTATACTGACCAAACATTCCCCATTGCCCTTTAACCATTTTTTTATCCCCTTGAAGAGCGATGATTTTTGTTCTTGCTGGGCGGACGCATCGTTTTGTTCGATGGCAGAGGCTATGGATTTTGTTTTAGCCAATAATGTATCTCTACTCGTAGAGAATGTGGAGAACATGCCCATAGGAACTTTTGCAAGGTTGGTCAAGTCAGGAATAGACAGGGCATCTCCCCTTAGGTCAAATTTCAAAGTTGGCTTATTCAATGCATTGTTTTCGTAAAATGTGTCAATTGTTAAAAATACCGACGTATTATTTTGTCCGGAAATATCAAGTTCCATGTTCGATTTGATATTATCGTTGGCACGTGTAAAATCTACGATCCATTGGCCATTTATTGGTACCGAATTGTCATCCAGTACGAAGGATTTAAGATTCAAGTTGCCCTGTACTGCGGTTGAATCCGACGTTCGCGTAAAGTTTACATGTCCCGAACAGATTCCCGACTTAATGGGAGTTCCTGCGGCAAGCCATGAGATTTGTGCCAGTTGATCTAGCCGGCAGACCATATAACAGTCCAAAGCATTTAGTCGTTTGTTGTCAGTCAATGAAAAGCTGATGGCTCCCGCTGCAATTTCATTTCCGTTGGCCTCACTTATGGCTATGTCATTGAATGCCAACTGGGTGGTATTACCTACCAAGTTTAAGGCTGCTTGGCAAGCGACATTCACCTTTTCTATGTGTTTTTTAGAATTTTGGATAATGGTCAGAGCATCAAATTTCAACAATGACTTTTCACTAGATTTTACTATCCAACATCCATCCACGGATGAGATGTCAAATTGCCCCGAAATGATAGTATCGATTTTTTCTGTCGATTTGGTCGTCGAAAACACTTTCGGATTAAAATTTTCAACCGTCATTCTACATAAACTTTTCCCGGAGTTAAAAATATTTTTCGAGGCTAAATATCCGGCATCTTTATTCCAAATAACTATCGGGTTCGTGGAAGAGAGAGCAATTTTCCAAGAATCTTTCTTATCTTCACAGGCTGCTTCCATCGAATTTACCACCAATGTTCCATTTACCATCTTCAATACCACCCCTCCGGATACTGACACATTAGGTTTCAACGATGGCAGATAATTTTTGATAAGATTTTTATCAAGGATACAGCCCCAACTGCCTTTCAATAACCCATTCCAATTTTCAAATTCAAATTCCCCACTCCACCGTGTATTAAATACGATTTGTGACAAAATCGATGTACTGAACTCTGTCATATTGAGGAATTTTTCACATTCGATAAATAATTTTTGTTGGTCTTTTTGGTATTTTATTTCTGTGTTACACAATATGTCGGTCCCTTCGTCATTACCTACGCGTATGCGGTATAAATTTTCAGAGGGTGTTACCCTATAAAGGGAGGTTATGTTGAACATTTTTTTTGATTGTTTCGTTGGATTAAATAACTCACAATCACAATTAAAATCTATGTCCTCAATGGAAGCATCGCCGGATTGAAAGATTTTAGCTTTACCATTAAAATTCAGCCCTATGGGCGTTGTGTCTCCAATTTCGACATCGGATTTAATATCGACAATTGCAGCACTTAGAGGAGCAAAACCGCTTCCATCCAAAGAGATCTCGGCAATGATATACTCATCTATGCTCAGTAATCCATTAATCTTCACATGGTCGATGGTGGTCTTTAGTGGAAATTTTGGTGACTTTACGAAGTCGACAATACTACGAAACTTGGCAAATCGCTCTTGCAAATTTTTGTACTCATCTTTTCCGACGATCGGAACCTTAGGTCCCGATTTAGCCGCCGCCTCGGGCCTTGTATAGTTTATAAATACCTTATCCACATTCGCTTCGCTGATCTTTAATTCGTGCAGCAACACTAAGTCTCGCAAGGACCATTTGACATCGAAATCCACGACCCGCAAATCAATGTTTTTGGATGAAAGAGCTAAATTTCGTATCTTGGCGGCATTAAACCCGATGGATACCCTATCCACATAAACTTCGTCGAAACGTCGAGCCAAATAACGTTTAATCATATATGTTTGCACATAGGGAACCCTTATGCTTAGGATCGCCAAACAAAACACCACGCATAACCAAAATAAAAATTTCAATTTTTTCATAAACTTACAGCAAAGTTATTTAGGATAAACTATGTACTATATTTTTCAAATTTTCCAATGTTATACCGAAACTATTCATCAAATCCGCCGGTTGACCACTATATCCAAAGGAATCCACACCTATGACAATACCACTTGACCCGACATATTTGTGCCATGGCATCGAAATTCCTGCTTCCATTGCAATTCTTCTAATACAGTTTTGGGGCAACACCATACTTTTATATTCCTTTGACTGCCGTTCAAAAGCTTCCATGCATGGGACAGAAACCACCCGTGTGCCATCAAACAATGGAGCTGCCTGCATGGCTAGGCGCAATTCACTGCCAGATGCCAGTATTATGCGTTCTAATTTTCCCACTTCTGCATGTGCGATGTAGGCCCCTTTTTGTACACCGTTTCTCCGTTGGGTGACATTTGTTTGTACAAGATGAGGAAGTTCTTGCCTAGATAAAATCAGTGCCGTTGGACGATTTATATTTGCCATGGCCAATCGCCAAGCCCCCACCGTTTCTTCATAATCCGCTGGACGAATCACATCCAAGTTGGGAAGGCACCTCAATGCCGTGAGGGTTTCTACGGGTTGGTGGGTCGGACCATCTTCTCCAACCGCTATGGAATCATGGGTGAAAATGAAAATCTGTCCAAGCTTTGCCAATGCCGCCATTCGTATGGCAGCACGCATGTAGTCGGAAAAGACCAAAAATGTCGAACAGGACGGACGGAACATTCCATCATAGGCTACCCCATTCATGATTGCTGCCATGGCATGTTCTCGAACACCAAAATAGATATTGCGCCCCTGCACATTCTCCGATGAAAAATCACCGCTATCCTTTATGTAATTCCCCGCCGAAGCAAATAGGTCCGCACTTCCCGTAATCACCGATTCGTCATATTTCGCAATGGTTTGTAAAACTTCCCCCGCAGCGGCACGGGTCGACGTCCTGTCTCGGTTTGATGGTTCCAGTGCATCTAAAACGTGTACCATCGCCGTTGGGTCATCTTCTAGCAACGCTTGTGCCAAGCCTGGATTTTCTTCCTGCCAGGCTTTAAACATATCCAACCATGTGGAATACTCTTTTTTACATTCCGATTTCCTATGGGCAAAAAATCTTTTGGTGGTTTCGGAAACAAAAAATTTAGTGGGCGGTAGCCCCATTTTCCGTTTGGCTGTGTCAATAAATTTTGTACCTGCAGTTCCGTGGGCCTGATTTGTTCCCGCAATTTCATCGATCCCAAGCCCGATGATGGTTTTGGCAATTATCATCTTTGGGCGTAGTGACCGTGAAGATTTCACATCATTGAAGGTTTTTATAAAATCGTTCAAATCATTGCCATTGGTTTGAGCTACTTCAAAGCCATAAGCTTCAAACCTTTGGATGATGTTTTCACTCTGGGATTTCGATAATTTGGCATCCAGTGTTACATCGTTGGAATCAAAAATTAGTATCAAATTATCCAACTTCCAATGGCCGGCAAGGGAACAGGCCTCCGCCGCAATACCTTCCTGTAGACACCCATCGCCGCATAGACAAACGACAAAATTGTCGAAGATTTTATGTTTCGCGGTGTTGAATCTCGCCGCCTGCTTTTTGCATGATAGAGCCATACCGACCGCGTTTGCCACCCCTTGCCCCAGAGGGCCTGTGGTACATTCTATGCCGAGGTTCTTATTAAATTCAGGATGTCCATGGGTTATGCTGCCGGATTTTCTAAAATTTTTTATATCTTCGAGGGAGATATTATAGCCTGCCAAATGCAGCCACACGTACAAAAATATACTGCCATGTCCGGCCGACAGAATAAAACGGTCCCGATTCACCCACGTTGGATTATCCGGGTCAAACCGGAGAAGTTTCCCAAATAGGGCAGCTCCAATTTCGGCACATCCCATCGGCATACCCAGGTGCCCAGAATTCGCTGCTTCAACGGCATCCATGAACAATCCTCTGCCATCATTTACAATGGGTAATAGCTCCTTCATCGCATGGAAGATGATTTCTTTTCTCTCATGGGTCTGGAAAGTGTTGTTTGGGTTAAAATTTGCAAGCGAAAATACGATTGACAGCCATGGCGGACTTGCAGTCCATGCCATGGAATGGTGGATTTTTCAGATAATCCAAATTTTACCATATGTTAACGACGCACATCGCGAGATGCATCACCCACGGCAAAGTACATCTCCGTGGCGTCGCCTAGGATCGGCATCCGGGGTCTTGTCTATGGTCGTATAAGAGCTTCTATGTGCCGTTCTCCAGGTCCAGGATTTGGATCTGGGTTCATTATAAAATATAACACAATATCATCCAATGGACCTTGTCCTGGATTGATTGGACGGTCTAGATGCCCCATGTCAATTCGCTCACCATTGAAATTATAGCCTTC
>JAISYR010000002.1 GCA_031269795.1 Puniceicoccales bacterium | reverse complement strand
TAGGGATGAGACCAACTCCAATGCCCGTTTACAATCCGATTCTGTACCTTCAGTTGCAATGACTCTAAGCGGACGACCAACCTTATCCACGGCCAGATGTAGCTTCGTGTTGAGCCCCTCTTTGTGCGGGCCATCGCCTGGTTGCCTCCCTTTGCTCCTGTTCCATGCTGGTGAACTTTGACGTGTGTAGAATCGATCACAAATTTCATTTGACGACACCCTCTAGCATTGGGTGGCCAAGGGACAAAAATTGAAAATCGTCTTGGGAAAAATTTTAGGGAATGCAGTGACATTTTGTAAACAATTCTTGACAAGGGACAGGATTAGTTTTTGTTTCTGCTGTAAATATATGGCGTTAAAAATTAGATTGCAAAGGCGAGGAAATAGGAATCGCCCCGTGTATAAGATTGTTGTGGCAGAAAGCACAAGCCGTCGCGATGGAAAGTTTGTTGAAGCCATAGGGAATTATGATCCCAATGCCCGTGGCAATACTCCAGAGTTGGCTTTAATTTTAGATCGTGCGGACTATTGGGTAGGCGTGGGAGCTAAACCAACGGACACGGTAAAATCCCTAATAAAAAAAGCTAGGGCAGTTCAAATTTCTGCATAAAGTTTACTTGGAAGACTATGCTGAAGTTCGATTGCTTGTCATTGTTTCCTGAAATGCTTAATGGGTTTGTGTCCTGTAGCATTATAGGTCGTGCCATACAAAACGGATTGGCAATGGTTTGTCTCCACAATTTGCGCAATTGGGCAACGGATAAACATAGCCTAACGGATGATAGTCCGTTCGGTGGAGGTTCGGGTATGGTAATGAAACCGGAACCAATTTTTGCAGCGGTTGAAACGTTGCGAAGCGAACATGCCAGAGTGATATTTTTGAGCCCCGATGGGGAAATTTTTAATTCTGATATGGCCCAAAAGCTGTCCCGGGAAGAACATTTGATATTGTTGTCGGGGCACTATGAAGGTGTCGATGAACGGGTTAGGGAATTTTTGGTTGACAAAGAAATTTCCATAGGGGACTATATTTTAACCAATGGTACGCTAGCGTCGGCGGTTTTAATGGATGCCATTATTCGGCAAATACCGGGGGTTTTGGGAGGTGACGACTCACTGAACCAGGATAGTTTCAGTGATGGACTGTTGTCTTTTCCACAATATACGCGCCCTGCCGAATTTCGCGGGATGTCAGTCCCCCATATTCTTTTATCGGGAAACCACGCTGAGATTGCCAAGTGGCGCCAAAGTCAACGGTCGTTGCGAACCAGAAAACGCAGGCCGGATTTAATAAAAGAGTAAGGATTTGAAATGAATCGAGAAATAGAAGAAATTGTTACTGGAAATCAGATCAAAAAGGATCGGGATGTCTTTAAAGTGGGGGATGCCGTAAGCGTTCATACAATCGTGAAGGAAGGCGACAAAGAAAGGATTCAGGTATTTTCTGGCATTGTAATCGCTCGCCGGGGTTCTGGGATCAATCAAACATTTGTGGTCAGAAAAATTTCATACGGTGAAGGTGTGGAGCGCATATTTAATTTAAATTCACCGTTTATTTTGAAAATTACGGTGGATCGTGTTAGCAAAGTCCTACGTTCAAAACTCTACTACATGCGCAAAAGGGAAGGCAAAAGTGCCATGAAGGTCCAGGAGAGTTAATTGAGAGCTTTTGCAGATGAATGACGTTAGGGTACGATTTGCGCCTAGTCCAACTGGGTTTTTCCATATTGGAAGTGCTCGTACGGCTTTGTTTAACTGGTTATACGCAAAACATAGGGGAGGGAAGTTTATACTCCGCATTGAGGATACGGATGATGAACGGGATCGGAAGGAATTTCTTGATGTTTTGATCCATGGTTTGCACTGGCTTGGTTTGTATTGGGATGAGGGGCCTGATATCGGAGGCGAGTATGGTCCATATTTTCAAAGTCAACGATCCGATGTTTATCGAAAATATATCGAAATCCTAAGGGATGGGGGTTTCACCTACGAACAAGATGGAGCGTTATATTTTAAAGTCTCCCATGGGCCCCAGGTCATCCATGACCTAATTCGCGGTGACGTTAGCAGGGAAGAAGAAAAAGATTTTGTTATCGTTCGTTCGAATGGAAAACCGGTTTTCCATTTGGTTAATGTTGTCGATGACATTTCCATGCGGATTACACATATTATCCGTGGCGAAGATCATCTGTCTAATACGAGCAAACACATTGAACTGTTCAATGCCTTCGGCGTAAAGCCCCCGCTGTTTGCCCATATTCCTTTGATCCTGAAATCACAAGGTTCTGGAAAAATGAGCAAACGCGATATTGGTGCCTTAGTAGAAGACTACGAGAAAAATCATTTTATAGCCGATGCTGTTCGCAACTACCTATGCCTTCTCGGGTGGTCTCCCAAGGAAGACAGGGAGATTTTACCATTGGATGAAATTGTACGACTATTTGATATTAGGGATGTTAATAGGAACAACGCTAGGTTCGATGAAAAGAAAATGTCATTTTTCAATGCGGAATATTTGCGGGCACTACCTTTCGACGACTTTTATGGTCGAGCATTGGCTGTTTTGAAAAGTAGCCATTTGGCCATTGAAGAGTTTGATACGCACTATGCTAGAGATGTCTTGGCCCTATGCCAGGAAAAGCTGCGCTCATTTGCCGAATTACCGAATTTTATCGAATATTTTTTTACCGAAAGTTTTCCCCATGACCGAGACGCTTTGGCAAAATTGCAGTCGAAATTTGATGTGCAAACGCGGCTACGTGAGTTTAAATCGGCATTTGAATCATTGGATGTCGTTGACGAAACGTCCATTGAAAATTTGATCCGTGAACTGGCAACCAATCATGGAGTCAATACGGGAGAATATATTCACAGTGTCAGGTTAGCAGTGTCAGGACGTACGGTCGGGCCAGGCCTGTTCGGACTACTACGTGTCCTGGGGAAACAAGTCATTCTCAAAAGATTAAATGTTTTTTTGTCCCAGAATTAAATTAGACATAGCAAATTTTCCCTTGGTTTGCAATTTGAACAAATCATGGATCATTTTTTGCTGCCATGGAGGATGGCGAAATATTGTACTTGCGGTGATCTAATTTTTACACACAAATTTGTGCAAATTGAAAACACTGGAACAACATGTTCGGCACCATGCCGTTACGATTATTGTGTTTTTGTTGTTTTGTGTGATTGTTTGGCGATTACTTGACCTGTCCTATTTTAATCGGGGAAAATACTGTAAATCGCTGGAACAGACTAGGAATTCAATTGTTACGATCCCGGCGAAACGAGGAACCATATTCGATAGGAATTTTGAAACATTGGCCTGCGACAGAATCAAGGTTGTCTTAGGCGTAGACCCATACGTAGCTGATGCTGAAAAAGATCTGCAAAAAATTTTTCTACTATCGGAACTTTTAGACGTGAACGTCAAAAATATTTTGGAAAAGTTCGCAAGAAGATGCAAAATTTCAGACAACCGAAAGAAAAAAATACGTTGGGTCCCCCTTTGTGAAATTGATAGCGACTCTCTCCATGCTGCGATAGAAGCGATCAAAATTCGTGGGGTATATGGAATAAAAAACCCCCACAGATCATATCCATTTGGCTGTCAAATGGCCCATGTGACCGGATTTGTTAGTAGGGAAAATGGTCCCGTTTGTGGTGTAGAAAAATATATGAATTTCTACTTGCAGGGGCAGGATGGCTACATCGAATCGGAAAAGGACGGTCGCACAATGGAACTGGTCCAATACAGGAAAAAGGAAATTCCATGCAAGGATGGCAATGATGTTGTTCTGACCATTGACAAAAATATTCAAAAAATTGTATACGACGAAGTATCCAAACTGGTTGAAAAATTTTCTCCCAAGTCAGTTTCTGTCATCGTAAGCGAAGTCCTAACCGGAGAAATTCTTGCACTGGTAAATTATCCAGACTACGATCCGAATAATTACGGAAGCTTTCCTCCTGAAAATATAAAGAATTTGGCCGTTTGTAATGTCTATGAGCCGGGATCGGTATTTAAGATAATCGCCATGTCGTTTGGGCTAGAGTATGGTTTAATCGACGAGGGTAGCATTTTTGATTGCACGCTGACGACTGTCATGAACCGAGGGCGAAAAATTACAATGCCAAAGGACCATACCACTTTTGATAAATTGACATTTGTTGAGGCCATTAGAAAATCAAGCAATCGGGCAGCCGTGCAAATGGCAATGCTCATCGGAGAACAAGATTTTTATAATTGCGTTAAATCCTATGGTTTCGGGGAAAAAGCCGGCTACGGTTTCGATGCGGAATCACCCGGAATATTGAAGCCGGTGACAAAATGGGATGCATGGACGATTACCCGTATGCCAATGGGACATTCCGTCGGTGCCGTTCCCCTGCAAACCCACTGTGCCATATCGGTAATAGCTAACGATGGAATTTTATTAAAACCAAACCTGTTTAAATATGTTATGGAGGGAGATCAAAAAATTCTTACCATGAATCCCGTCATTCGGCGGCGAGTAATATCACCTCAGACGGCCTTCCGCATGAGGAAAATCATGCATAATCCGCAAAAGGACAAACTCCCGAACGGCATCGAATTTGGGGGTAAAAGTGGAACCGGACAAAAGATCATCGATGGCCAATATTCCCACCATCGGCATACGTCTTCCTATGGTGGATTTTTCCCCGTCGATGCCCCCAAGGTTATTATTACCGTAATCGTTGATGATGCGAAAGTTACTAGTGGAATAGCATGGGGATCGGTGGTTTCCTTGCCGGCTTTTAAGAGTATCGCCGAAAAAATTGCCCAATACTTGGAACTGTAAAATCAAAAAGATAAAAATTAACGTTCTTACCTTTGAGAAGTACCCTCAAATGGTAATTGGCAGCAAAATGTGCCGAAAAAACTTGATTTGTTAGATATTATGCTTTGTGTAGTCAAATCCTCGTAGGGGAATTAGCTCAGTTGGTTAGAGCATCAGCATGACACGCTGGGGGTCACTGGTTCGAATCCAGTATTTCCCACCATGACACGGAAGGAGGTGAGTTTTATGGCAGTAATAGTACAAGTGCGAAAAGGTGAAACGATCGATAAGGCGTTGCGCCGTTTGAAAAAGCGCCTGGATCGCGAAGGTGTTATCCGAGAAGTTCGGGAAAAACAATATTTTGAGAAGCCGTGTGCCAAGCGCCGTCGCAAGAAGAAAATGGCAAAATTTGCCAATTATTTGCGCCTTAAAAACGAGAATATGTAACCTTTGGTTACCCTCATGGATAAAAGAAGTATGTTAAATTTTAAGAATTTTTAAGAAAGTAGAAAATGGGTCAGCCAAAACGTAAACAGTCGAAACAGCGTAGTAGAAAACGCCGTGGAGCAAATGGATTCTCTGGACCAGAATTGGCCAGAGATCCAGCAACGGGCAATTTGTTTAGCCCCCATCGCGTTAACCCAGAAACGGGAATGTATCGCGGGAGACAAATCATTGAAATAAAAGATTAATAACCTTCGTTGCCCAATTATAACGCACAGCATGCATATGAATTCTAAAGGACAGGTGGTCGCCGTTGATGTTATGGGTGGAGATGGGGGTATTTCATTGATGATTAGAGGAATAGAGCTTGCCATTAAATTGTTTCCTGATGAAATAGACAAACTGATTTTGGTTGGCGATGAGGTAACCATAAAGGAACAAATTTCCCAATGTGGATCCGTTTTTGGCAATAGGGATGTGGAAATTTGCCATGCTTCACAGTCCATAGACATGGCAGAAAAGCCCATGCATGCTCTGAGAAATAAAAAAGATTCTTCGATGTTTAGGGCAATTGATCTTTTGAAAGAAAACAGGGTTTTGGGTGTTCTAAGCTGTGGAAATACCGGTTGTCTTGTCGCAGGAGGGACGCTGAAAGTAGGTGTAATGCCGGGGATTGATAGGCCAGCGCTGGCCACGGTTATTCCGGTACCGGCCAGCCATTTTGTGCTGATTGACGTGGGGGCAAATCCCACCACATCTGCAAAAAGCTTGGTCCATAATGCCCTTCTCGGAACATTATACTATAATATCGCCGTTGATCCCCAAAATAGTCCGCGGGTGGGACTGCTAACGATCGGGACCGAGGAAGGTAAGGGCAGCGAAACCATCTGTGAAGCCCATGAAATGCTGAAAAAAATCAACGGTGAAGTGCGATACTGTGGGCTCATAGAAGGATTTCAACTATTTAGTAATGAAATTGATGTCGTAGTCTGTGATGGATTCGTTGGCAATATTTTGTTAAAAACCATCGAGTCTTTAGCCGGGACGATAAAAAATTACATCAAAGCAGAGATGAAAAAAAATCTATTGCGCATGGTGGGAGCGTTTCTCGCCAGTGGCGCTTTTAGGGCAATGAAAAGGGATTTGACGGCTGATAAATACGGTGGAGCACCTCTGCTCGGGCTCAATGGAATTGTTGTAAAATCCCATGGATCAAGTTCCATAGAAGCGGTTGCCCATGCTTTGCGTCTAACGTTCAGATTATCTAAGATAAACAATGAACATTTTCTAAGCAATGCGGTTGAAAAAGTTAATTTTCTCATCGAATAGGTTGCATAAACAGATAGGCAAAATGAAAAACAGCAAACAATTTGCAAAAATATTGGGAGTGGGGTGCTACGTTCCAGAAAAAATAGTCACCAATGATGATTTGAGCAGAATTGTTGATACGTCCGACGAATGGATTCGAGCACGAACCGGTATTCAGGAAAGGAGAATAGCTGCATCTGATCAAACCACATCCGATTTGTGCGTATGTGCAGCTCGTAAGGCGCTGGAAAGTGCCTCCATGGCGGTGGATGATATCGACTTGATTTTAACGGGAACGATAACGTCCGACGTGGTATTGCCTTCCACTTCCGTATTTATTCAGACAAAATTAGGATTAAAAAACATTCCTTGTTTTGACTATAACGTGGCCTGTTCGGGATTACAGTATGGCATCGAACTGGCACGGACATTGATAGGGTCTCAGCGGTATAAAAATATTCTATTGATCTGTGGAGATAAGCTATCGGCGATAACGGATTGGCAGGATCGTTCCACCTGTGTACTTTTCGGCGATGGTGCTGGGGCGATTGTTCTTTCGGCCGCCGAAAATGAAGAAGAAAATTCCATCATCGATGTTCTGTTGGGGGCCAATGGTGAACACTCCGAATTAATAATATTACCGGCAGGAGGCTCAAGAGAACCAGCAAGTGAGAAAACTGTGAGCGAACGAAAACATTTTATGAAAATGTCTGGGCGGGACCTTTTTCGTGAAGCCGTAAAAATAATGGGAAATTGTGCCCAGGAAATTTTAGATAGGAATGGCATGTCTGCCAGTGACATGGATTTTGTCGTTACACACCAGGCCAATTGGAGAATCATAGATGCCGTTAGGGAACGCCTTGAAATTCCTCCCGAAAAGGTCTGCGTAACCATTGATAAATATGGAAACACATCGGCATCTTCGTGCATAATTGCCTTGGATAGTCTAATAAAAAGTGGCAAAATTGTACGGGGATCGAAGGTTTTAACGGTGGGTTTTGGAGCGGGGTTGACTTGGGGAGCGGCGATATTAAAGTTCTGAGACATTTATGCGAAAATATATTCCATTTTTAATGTTTATTCTAAGTTTAACACGTCTAAATGCAGACATAGTCTGGACGCAGGAACTTGGCTGGCAACCGACGCCTGATGCCGCTTCTGTTTCTAAGTTTAATAGGGAACCTTCGGATTTACTACAGCTCATGAATGATGCTCGACGAGCTCAGGAAGAGGGCCGTATCAGCATGGCTTTGGTGGGATATAGGAATGTGTGTAAAAAGTTTCCCAATTCCATTTTTGCACCCGAGGCATACTACCAAATCGGGAAAATAAAGGTGAGTAAGAACCAATTCAACGATGCATTTAAGGCGTTTACTACCATCACAAAGAAATATCCAGAATATCCTCGCTTTAATGCCGTTTTACATGAAAAATTTGAGATTGCTCGGCTGTTGAAAAGTGGGGAACGGCCGAAATACTTCGGAGTTATTCCGGGGTTTAGGGACTACCAAGCAACGGTGGATTTCTATAAAAAAATTGTAGAGGATGCTCCATTCAGCGACATTGCTCCTTTGGCACTGGTCCACATGGGAGATTTTGCGATTAGTAACAATCGGCCGCTTGACGCAATTGCAGCGTTTGAACAGTTGATAGATGAATATCCCTATTCGGAATATACGCCCGAGGCCTATCTAAAACTAGGTGACATCTATGCCAAAATGACTAAAAGTCCCCTCTATGACCAAGGGGCAACCAAATTGGCCATGAATAATTATGAAGATTTTTTGACACTGTATCCGAACCATGAAGATGTTGCCAGGGCCCAGGTAGGCTATGACCAGATGAGGATCAGACTTGCCGAAAGCAAATTGCTTATGGGAGACTTTTATTTTAATGCGAGAAATAATGGCAAAGCTGCCATCATCATGTACAATAAGGCAGCACATTTTCTTCCGGGATCCCAAATAGAACGCAATGCCAGGGAAAGGATAGCGTATATAAGAGCAGGGAATTTACCAAAAGCAACGCCCGTAGATTTTCTGTTTGGCAGATACCAACGTTTTACCGATAAGCAACTGTCTGATTTGCCAGTAAAGGATGAGTTTGGGGACGGTTTTGACTTCTCCCATGATTTGATACAAATAGACACCGACAGTTCTGCTCAGGAAGGTCTTCTAGAAAGTACGGATAGGAAGATCAAACCCGCTGAAAGTGTTATAAAAATTGGTCCGAATAAGGAATTTTAATTAAAAAAATAGTGCGGCAATATTTCTAAAAAAGATTATAAGTAGGTTACTATGAAAAAAATTCCCCTAGCAGTTTGCCTAGTAATATCGGTATTAGGTGCAGGATGTATATATTATTCTATGAGGCCCAATACACCTTTAGAATTTGATAAAATATATGTTGTTCCCATAAAGAATGATTCCTTTGCTCCTCAAGCACAGGTATTATTGACAAAACAGGTCCGCACAAGGCTGGCCAATATTGCGGGACTAGAGCTCGCTTCATCTCCCGAAAACGCTGCTGTTCTAGAGATTACCATCGTTGACTTCGGACGGTCCGTTGCCACTACCCAAGAAGATGATACGTCCCGTGCGAAATCATTTAATGTAAAAATGGCAATAGTCTGCGCATTAAGAAATAACATAACGGGAAAGGTTTATTTTAAAGATTACCGCATATCGGATTTCGTAGAATGCCATATGTCTAATAACAACTTTCAGGCATTCCAATACCAGGCGATACCTAAGCTCACGAATAAGCTTGCCAATAAGGTTTGCGACATTATTTGTAACTTGTGGTAAAAGTGATGTTTTTTATGATGTAAACGCATCATAGTATATACTTTGCAATGGCTGCTATGGTAATGCAGTGAGAAATTTCACCACCTGTAACCGCTTCTATGAGATTTTGTTTGGTTAGCAGGGATGTTGTTAGGTCTTCAAATTCATCGAAATGAGTATTTTTTTGTTTTGTACAGTTTTTAATCAATACGACATTGAGAATATTCGTTTGTATTGCTGGATTTGGGTATAATGTCGCAATTACCCTGGCGGGCTTCCCGCAAAAACCTGTTTCTTCTTCCAGTTCTCGTTGGGCGGCTTCGATTACATTTTCTCCATGCTCTACCATGCCGCCCGGCAATTCTAGTGACAATTTGCGCGATCCAAAGCGATATTGGTTGACCATAACAATATGACCATCCGACGTTTCCGCAATTACCTGTACCCAGTCATTGCAATCGATAACATAAAAATCTCCGGATTTATTATTGGATGGGTTTTTTAATTTACAGCGGGCGACACTAAAAATTTCATATTCCGCCAATGTTTCCTTTGATAATTGTTGCCACATGGTAGGTCGATTTTTATCAATTTCTTGCATTTTAGTAGAAAATGTCCACTTTTATTATTTTTTCAAGGTTTCGTTGTTGCAATATTGGAACGATGGCATAGAATGCCCCATTGTGCAAAGAATAAAAACGCTATCAAACATTTCTTGTAGGGGGAAAAGAGTTTTCGTTCGTGTTGACTTTAATGTTCCCATAGATGATCGGGGAAATGTTTTAGATGATTCCCGGATTGTGGCGGCATTGCCGACCATACAATATCTAATACAAAACGGTGCAAAGGTAATTTTAGCTAGCCATTTGGGACGGCCAAAGGGGGAAGTGGTTACAAAGTATTCATTGAGCAATGTTGCTGTTGTACTAGCAAAGTATATTGAGCAACCCGTATTGTTCCTACCCGATTGTGTGGGACAAGAAGTCTTGGCTGAGGTTGCAAAGATGCTGGATGGAAGTGTAATTCTGTTGGAAAATTTGAGATTTCACAGGGAAGAAACTGCGAACGATGAAGAATTTTCCAAACAACTGGCGTCGCTGGCCGACATTTATGTCAACGATGCCTTCGGGTCAGCCCATAGGGCACACGCATCGACGGAAGGAATCACTCACTTCGTCCAACAGAGCGTTGCCGGATTCCTCATGGAAAAAGAATTGGAATTTTTGGGAACGAAGATTGCTGAAGCCAGGCATCCCTTCGTAGTTATACTGGGAGGAGCAAAAGTCAGCGATAAGATTAAGGTCATCGATAATCTTTTGGAAAAAGCGGACACCATGTTGATAGGAGGCGCAATGGCGTATACTTTCCTCGCGGCTAATGGTAATTCAACGGGAAGCAGTATGGTTGAAGTGGACAATATCCAAGTGGCCAAAGATGCTATTCAAAAAGCGAAGGAAATAGGAACAAAGTTGCTATTGCCCGTGGATCATATCGTTACATCCGCTTTGAATACGGAATCAAAAACAATGGACTCAACGTCCTATTCCGAATTAGATATTCCTAGTGGAAAATTTGGTGTGGATATAGGTCCAAAGACAATCGCACTGTTTGGAGAAGAAATCAAAGCCGCTAGTACGATTCTATGGAATGGACCAATGGGAATCTTTGAAATACAACAGTCCTCGGCAGGGACATTTGCCATTGCCAAGTACGTAGCAGAATCGGATTCACTGTCGATTATCGGTGGTGGAGACTCCGGGAAAGCCATAAAAGAAAGTGGATATGTGGACAAAGTATCTTTTGTTAGTACTGGAGGAGGGGCAAGCCTAGAGTTTTTGGGAGGAGATATTTTGCCCGGTGTGGTAGCATTGATGAAATAACAACATGCTTTGGGGGATACGGTTTATGGCAAAACATGGAAAATATCTTGTGGCAGGAAACTGGAAAATGAATATTTCAAGCTCGGACGTTGGACGTTTAATAGCGGAGATTAATGCCAAGATAGCAAATATAACAAAGGTTGATGTTTTAATTTGTCCTCCCTTTACGTCTATTCAGGCAGCAAAGGACGCAATTGGCAGCACTAGTAATATTTTCCTAGGGGCCCAAAACTTTTATCCGGAGAAAAATGGGCCATACACGGGTGAAGTTTCCGCCATTATGTTGAGGGAGCTTGGGGTTTCTCATGTTATTATCGGCCATAGCGAACGCAGGATATATTTTAACGAAGATGACGATTTTATAAACAGGAAGGTGAAATTTGCATTTGGAAATAGCCTAATCCCTATCCTGTGCATAGGCGAGACGATAGAACAACGTAGGGATGGTAAAGAATTTAATATCATTCAGTCGCAATTGAAAGATGGACTAAAAGATATTACCCCTAAGGAGGCAGAAAAACTTACCATAGCCTATGAGCCGGTATGGGCAATCGGAACAGGGGAGACTGCAACCCCAGAGATTGCACAGGAAATGCATGCATTTATTAGAAATTTCCTAAAAGAAATGTTTAATGCAAAAGTAGCAAGCACCGTCAAAATCTTGTATGGCGGATCAATGAAAGCCGATAACGCTGAAGAACTGCTCGAGGAAAATGACATCGATGGAGGTCTCATTGGAGGAGCATCCCTAAAGGCTACTTCCTTCTGTGAAATTGTCAAAATAGCCAATCTCCTATCAGCCTAGTCCCATAGGCATGATTATTGCTAGGGACTATGCTAGGTTACTCATTGGCATGATTGTAATTTTTCTTGAAAATCGGAATTCCTAAAATGTAAAAGGTCTTTTTCCCATTTTTTCTTTTTATTTTAAAAATTTCCAAACAAAATATGGTTATTTTAGTTTTTTCCGGTTCGTTTTTTATGCCGAATATAAACTTTTTAAATAAATGTTTCCACGGTCGAGGAATGGAAACTATGTACGAACCTTTTTGCTGTGTAAAATCA
Organism: Puniceicoccales bacterium; assembly: GCA_031269795.1. Taxonomy (GTDB): domain Bacteria; phylum Verrucomicrobiota; class Verrucomicrobiia; order Opitutales; family JAIRKQ01; genus JAIRKQ01. Next base: position 10,350 of record JAISYR010000002.1, on the reverse strand, counting down.
TGCTTTTTAAATTCCTTTACCATGGTATCAACGCACGCTTCCCACGAAAAATTCTTAGCCCGTTTAAGTCCCCTTTGAGACAATTCTTGTCGCAATTTTTCATCGTAGTATACCTTTTTATAGGCGGTTAGCAGGGCCTCATCATTTGTAGGGTCGACTAAAATTCCCGCATCGCCGACGACTTCTGGCAGGGAGGTTGTGTTGGATGTGATTACTGGACATCCGCACTGCATGGCTTCAAGCGGAGGTAGTCCAAATCCCTCGTAGAGGGACACAAAAACACAGCATTCAGCATGGGAATATAACGAAGCCAATTCCTCATCTTCAACATAGCCTATCCTGATAATTTTCGTGCTATTTTCGCCAAGACTTGCCACTGCAGCATTAAAAATTTTTTTAAAATCATCATTAACATAACCGGCAATAACAAAAACCAAATCATCGATGTGGTTTTCCTCAATAAATTTAATAAAATTTTTGAGTGTAAAGATGAGATTTTTTCGTGGCTCTATGGCACTGATAGAGAAAAAATAACGCTTGTCTATGGGGATGCCATATTTTATCCGAATTTGCCGGTTTTGCTCTCCAGCGGTACATGGATAAAAATTTGTACTTGCTGCCAATGATATTTTGGTAATTTTATTGGGATCAACCTGGGGAAGTAATCTAATGATGTCACTTTTGGTAAAATTTGAAACAGCAAATATGTAATCCTCCCGTGTCAAACTTTTGATGATGTTAAAGAACAGTATATCTTTGTCATGTAATGGACAAACCATTGGAATAAGATCGTGAATGATGGTATAACAAACAATGCCGGTTTTTTTTATCCCTTTAGGAATAGGATGGCGGGGAGATAAAAAAATATCAAAGTTCTTTACATTGCCGTGAAAACACTTTACAGCAGTTCCAAAATCGGCCTGCGAGATGGCTTGTTTAACGCGGTGGTAGGTATCGTAATCTGTCCTAGCGTATACTTCAACTTCGAGTTCAGGGTGCCTCAGTAACTCTTTGAAAATATTATAAACGACGAAAAATATCCCTCGTCTGCCATTATCTTTATATAGGTAAGATGCCAAAAATTGAGCATCGTATAATACTTTGATTTTTGATTTCCGGTTAAACTTTTTCTTCAAAGATAAACCATCCATTAACTAAGTCTCCGGTTCCAATTTTTTAAAATCGACGACGACGAATTGGCTTTGTTTTCTCCACCGACTCCAAATTCTATCATCACATCGCATTCTTTACATACTTCTATTTCTGGGATATTTTCCTTCGTTCGATCTCCTCCATTTGCAAATATCAGCCGAGCAGCTGGATATTTTGCACGAACCTTGCGAATCCCGTCGCATGCGGAATTGTCACTGTCATCAAATTCTAATACGTCAATGACATTTTTTAAGTTTTCACAAATCGCCTTGCGCGTTGCAAATTTCATGAAATTCTTACCTTTCTTGCGACACAGCCACTCATCGGAATTAAGCAATACAATCACCCCATTCCCCCGTGAACCAGCATCTTTTATCAGATTTATGTGCCCTTCGTGAAGGGGGTCAAATCCACCACTAACAATGTAATAAGTTTTTTCCAAGATTTAAAATACAATATATTTTTACTAAAATTTGACAAAAAAGTAAAAAGTAAATATTTTTTTTAATTAGGTATAGAGAACCTATGATACTATTCCAATGCTGCTTGGGCTGCCGCCAGCCTTGCGACGGGCACGCGATTTGGTGAACAGCTAACATAGGATAGCCCTATTTTATTGCACAACTTGATGGATGTTGGATCTCCACCATGTTCTCCACATATGCCAATTTTTAAGTCTTTGCGGGTTGCTCGTCCGCGTTCACAGGCGATCTGGATCAATTCACCAACGCCCAATTCATCGATGGAGGCGAATGGATTATTTTTAATAATTTCACGCTCCAGGTATTGGGGCAAAAATCCGTTGGCATCGTCACGGCTCATTCCAAGGGTCGTTTGGGTTAGGTCATTTGTCCCAAAACTGAAAAACTCTGCTTCCTCTGCAATTTCTCCGGCTCGCAAGCATGCACGGGGAATCTCTATCATCGTACCGATTTTATAGGCAATGGAACATCCGAGACGTTGTTCCACTGCTTCCGCAGCTTCGCGAATGATTTTCGCCTGATGTTTAAACTCGGCGGCAAAAGTTGTCAGCGGTACCATAATTTCAGGATAAACCTCTACCCCTTCTCCTTTGACCTTTGCGGCAGCTTCAAAAATTGCTGTGCTTTGCATGGCAGTGACTTCCGGATATGAAATCCCCAGGCGACATCCTCTGTGACCGAGCATGGGATTACTTTCAGACATTGCTTCCACACGCAGTTCTAAGTCGGCGGGATTCTTGCCTAATTTTTTTGCTAGGGATTCAATGGCATGCCTCTCGTGTGGCAAAAACTCATGCAATGGTGGGTCCAGCAGCCGAATGGTGACGGGATATCCTTTCATTGCACGGAAAATTCCTTCAAAATCGCCCCGTTGCAGTGGTTTTAACTTGGCCAGTGCCCTTTGGCGATCTTCATCGTTATCCGCCAGTATCATTTCACGCATGTAATCGATGCGTTCTCCCTCGAAAAACATGTGCTCTGTCCTGCAAAGACCTATGCCCTTTGCTCCCAATTGGATGGCAGCTTGTGCTTGCTTGGGGCTGTCGGCATTGGTTCGAATGTCGAGCCTGCGATAGCTGTCCGCCCAGGACATTACGGAATCAAATATGCGAAACGTGTAACTTTTTTCCGCCGACATCGTTCCCGAAAGAACCTGGGTAACTTCTGATGGGGCCGTTTCAACGTGGCCGACAAAAATTTCTCCCGTCGTCCCGTCAATGGAAATCGGTTCTCCTTCTTTTATCGTGACACCATTTGCGGATACCTGTTTCTTGGCATAGTCGATCACCAAGCCACCTGCCCCACAGACGCAAACTTTTCCCATTTGTCTTGCCACCAAAGCCGCATGGGAACTGACTCCTCCATGGCTCGTAACAATACCTTCGGCGGCCAACATACCTCGGATATCTTCGGGGGACGTCTCTGTCCTACAAAGGACAACTTTTTCGCCCTTGCCATGCATTTCCTCCGCTTTCTTCGCTGAAAAATATACATTCCCCGATGCTGCTCCAGGCCCTGCCGGTAACCCACTGGCAATTTTTTTCACTTTCTTTTTCCCAGCCGTATCAAAAATTGGAACTAGCAGTGAAGAAATGGAATCCGCTGGAATCCGTTTTATGGCCATTTCTTTGTCGATGAGTCCTTCGTCGACCATCTCAACAGCTATTCTAACAGCCGCTAGGCCGGTACGTTTACCATTTCGCGTTTGTAACATGTATAATTTGTCATTCTCGATGGTAAATTCAAAATCTTGCATGTCGTGGAAGTGGTGTTCGAGGGTTTGGCAAACTTTTACCAATTGGTCAAAAACAACGGGCATGTCGTTTTTCAAATTTGCGATTGCCTGGGGCGTGCGAATGCCGGCGACGACATCCTCCCCTTGAGCATTTATTAAATATTCACCATAGAAAACATTTTCACCGTTTGCCGGATCTCTGGTAAAGGCAACTCCCGTTGCACAATTGTTTCCCATATTACCAAATACCATGCTTTGTACGTTGACCGCGGTGCCCCATTCTGCCGGGATATTATACTTCCTGCGGTAAATTACCGCGCGTTCGTTATGCCAGGATTCAAAGACGGCACCAATGGCTCCCCTCAGCTGGTCAAAAACATCCTGAGGAAATTCTTTTCCCGTCCGCCCAACGATCAATTTTTTGTAGCGGCCAATGACATCCTTGAGGTTTTCAGCTGTCAAATCGGGATCGCTGTGTACGCCAGCTTTTCTTTTAACATCTGACAAAATTTCTTCAAATGGGTCACGGGATTCATCATCTTCCGCATGGACCCCCATTACAACGTCACCATACATTTGGATAAATCTACGATAACAATCGTAGGCGAACCTAGGATTATTGGTGTTTTCAGCCTGACCAATGACAGTCTCATCGTTCAATCCGAGGTTTAAAATGGTATCCATCATCCCCGGCATGGATTCCCTAGCCCCCGAACGAACGGAAAAGAGTAGGGGATTTTTGACATCGCCGAATTTTTTCCCCTGCTGGTTCTCCACATTGGCCAGGGCTTTTTTTGCATCCGACCAAACATTATCCGGCAATTTGCCGTTATTTTTATAATACTCGGAACAAACCTCCGTCGTAATCGTAAAACCCGGTGGAACAGGTAACCCAATCTTTGCCATTTCCGCAAGGTTGGCTCCTTTTCCTCCCAACAAAGCACGCATGCTAGCATCGCCATCGGTCTTTACACCAAATTCATATATGAAATTCCCTATGCTCATAATATTCCTTAGCCTGACAAGCTATATGAAACATCCCTGCCGTTGTCAAATATCAAAAAACGCAAAGAGTCACTAACAATTTGGCAATTCCCTGGATGCGATGACTTTTTTCAAATATTCAATGGCGGATGACAGCTTTAGCATGCCGGTAAAATTACTGTCTATGCGTGAACGGACAGAAACCATGCCCGTTTCCACTTCTTTGGGTCCCAGGATAAACATATGGGGAACTTTTTCAACTTCCGCACGCCGAATTTTGGCATTCAATTTATCGGAATGTCCATCCACGGATGCCCGAATCCTGTGTGCCTTTAGTTCACCGTTAATTTTATTGGCATGGGCGGTTAAATCGTCATTTAAAGGGATGATCCTAATTTGTTCTGGAGCTAACCATGTGGGGAAATCTCCTCCGAAATGTTCAATTAATAATCCTACGAAACGTTCAAGGGACCCAAATGGGGCACGGTGGATCATTATTGGACGATATTCTTTGTTGTCGCTTCCGACGTATGACATTTTAAAACGTTCGGGAAGGTTATAGTCTACCTGTACTGTTCCCAATTGCCATTCGCGGCCGATTACATCTTGGACAATAAAATCAATTTTTGGGCCATAAAATGCCGCTTCTCCATCGGCTGCTTCAAAGGGAACTCCCAGTTCGTTGGCTGCCGCCCGCAGTGCTTTTTCTGCGGCTATCCAATTTTCATCGCCACCGATATATTTATCGGAATTCTTGGCGCGCAACCCAATCCGCACACGAAATTTTTCCATTCCGAGGGTTTTGAAGATGACTTTCACCAGGTACAAGCATCCATTAATTTCATCGTGAAGTTGTTCCTGGGTGCAAAAAATATGGGCATCGTCCTGGGTAAAACTTCTCACCCGTGTCATACCACTTAATTCCCCCGATTGTTCCCACCGATAAACGGTCCCGAATTCCGCAATCTTAAATGGCAAATCCCTATAGGATCGCTGGTCCGACATGTATATCATGACGTGTCCTGGACAATTCATCGGCTTTAGCAAAAAACCATCCGCATTTCCTCCTTCAAGATCGTCAAACATCGCTTTACATGATTGGTTTGAAACCATGGCTTTTCCCAGGGATTCCCTATCCGGTAACGGAGGAAACTGCGACTCTTTATAGTAGGGGAAATGCCCCGATGTTTTGAAAAGTCCAAGCTTGGCTATGTGGGGAGTAAATACCTGTTGATAGCCCTGTTTTTCAAGTTCTTCGAGGATAAAATTTTGTAATTCCTGCCGAATAATAGCCCCTCTGGGTAGCCATAATATCATGCCCTGTCCGAACTCATCGTCTATGGTAAAAAGTTTCAGTTCTTTTCCCAACTTGCGATGGTCTCGTTTTTTCACGTCTTCGAGCACTGCCAAATATTCATCCAATTCTTTTTTAGATGCAAATGCAGTCCCTGAAATTCGTTGCAACTGTTTATTCTTTTCACTGCCACGGTAGTAGGCACCCGCAATGCTCAACAATCTGATCGCTCCAATTTCCTTTGTCGAATTGACGTGTTCTCCCCGGCAAAGATCTGTAAATTCTCCATTGGTATACAATGAAATTTCTTCCCCTTCGGGGATATCTGCTAGCCGTTCGAGTTTATAGGTTTGGTTTTTAGACTTCATTAGGTCCATTGCTTCCTTACGGGAGACAACACTTTTGACAAATTTTTGGCCCTCCGAGATAATTTTTAACATCTCCTGTTCGATCTTTTCCAAATCTTCTTGGGAAAATTTATACTCCAGGTCAAAGTCGTAGTAAAACCCTGTTCGTGTGGATGGTCCGATATCAAGTTTGGCTTCCGGAAATAGTCGTAATACCGCCGCGGCCAATACATGTGCCGCGGAATGACGAATTTTATCTAAATCAACACACTCACTCATTGCCATCCTATTCCTAGGGAAGATTTTTCGAAAAAAAAGAAAAAAAGAAGGTTTTGTTGGAAATGTCCTCTATTAAAAGTGAACGGCAACATTTTCGCTAAAATCATTACCCATTCTAGGTTCGCCATGATTATTAAACATCGGTTCAAATGCGGTTTACAAAAACGCTTGCAATTTGAAGTCGAATGATTATTATGGCAATCTCTACTAGAGGCATTTATGATAATATCCAATACATTAATTGATTGCGTTTTTTCGAGGGAAATCATCGATTCCCGTGGAAATCCTACCGTTGAAACGGAGGTAACACTAAACAATGGCGTTAGAGGGCGAGCAGCTGTACCGTCAGGTGCAAGTACTGGAGAGCGGGAAGCCATTGAATTGCGCGATGGCGTTGCTCCAAAAGCACAGCTTGGCGATGAGAGCCTACGCAAGCGGTTTGGAGGAAAAGGGGTTCTTGCCGCCGTAAACAACGTCAACGCAACCATCTCGAAAAATATAATCGGCATGGACGCAACCGATCAAATAGCGCTCGATGCGGCACTAATTGCGTTGGACGGGACAGAAAACAAGTCGAAATTGGGAGCCAATGCAATTTTGAGCGTTTCAATGGCAGCCGCAAGAGCTGCCGCCAAAAGCCTGGGTGTACCACTTTTTAGATACTTGGGTGGAAGTAATGCAAAAGTCCTGCCTGTCCCCATGATGAATATCCTCAATGGGGGAGCCCATTCGGATGCCCCCGTCGACATACAGGAATTTATGGTCATGCCACACAATGCTCCGACCATACGGGAAGCGATTAGGATGGGGGCTGAAACATTTCATGCGCTGAAAAAGATTTTAAAAAACTTGAATCTATCTTCCGCCGTTGGAGATGAAGGGGGGTTTGCTCCCAATGTTTCATCCAATGAACATGCGTTGGAAATCATCGTCCAAGCGATCGAATCCGCTGGTTACAAACCGGGCCATGATATTTCAATTGCATTGGATGCTGCCGCATCGGAATTTTACGATGAAAAAACCAATGCCTACATCTTTAAAAAGTCGGATAAATCCCAGCATTCGTCCGATCAAATGATAGATTTCTATGAAAAGCTCGTTGGAAAGTTTCCCATAGTGTCCATCGAAGATGGGTTATCCCAAAATGATTGGGAAGGGTGGGCGAAGTTCACAAAAAAGCTTGGCCATAGGATTCAAATAGTCGGCGATGACATATTCGTCACAAATGTAAAATACCTAAACCGGGGAATCGAAGAAAAATCTGCCAATGCGATCCTAATAAAGGTTAATCAAATTGGGACATTAACCGAAACATTCGATGCCATAGAAATAGCAAAATCAGCATCTTTCAAGTCCATAGTCTCACATCGCTCAGGGGAAACGGAGGATACAACCATTGCCGACATCGCGGTAGCAACCAACGTTGGACAAATTAAAACGGGTTCCATGAGCCGGACCGATAGAATTTGTAAGTACAATCAACTAATGCGCATGGAAGAATATCTCGGCAAAGGTGCCATCTATGCCGGGGAAACAATATCATTTGTTCCAAAACATTAACAATTATTCATACCTATGAGCGACGGTTCTACATTTCCACCTCCTCCAATAAATAAAACTCCAGGTCCAGGTACGCCTCCTCCAACAGATCAAACTGATGCATCCGCAGTTACACCGGGCTCGCGCGACTTAGCTTCAGAAATGAAGGCAGCAGCGGAGCCACGGAGCGGCATGCCAGTGAAATTGCTCAGTGATCGTATCAGTGATGCCATAGGGATTGGAGGACGTTTGCGCGCCCTTTGGAACTACATTTCGAATTCTTCGACCAAGTCGATGGATCAGGCAAAACTAAATGTGGTTGCAAAAGATTATTTGCAGAGCAATCCAGGGGAAGTGGATGGCATATTACGGGAAATTACCACAAATACATCATCCCAAGACCCGCGTATCGTTCATGCCTTCGTTGCAGCGCTAAAAGGGATATCAGTTGATTTTTCGCAACCTGTCCTCGCGTTATATTCGTTGGTGCAAAGATTTCCAGTGGATCAAATAACGCCGGACTTGATGAGGTTCTGCAATAATTTCCCTGATCAAGCACAAGCTTTGGCCGAAAGGCAGGATTTAACCTGGGGATTGTCTAAGGCAACGTGTGACGCAAATGGAATGCTGCCAATGTGCAAACACAAAGAATATCAACCAGCAATTTTGGATCTAATTGACTCGGGGTTGTTCGATGGTAACGGTCAAGATGCCCAGATAGAAAGCTTTCTTGCAAATTCGGCTGTAAGAAATAACCTTTTCTTTAAGGACGGCATACAGAGGTATGACATGCCGCACATTAGTTTGCCCAATGGGGTGGAAATTTTGAGTAATTTCGGGGGTGCCAACAGCGAATACTGTAAAAATACGGGGAAGCCATTCAATCAGGCTGAATATTTGAAACACATACTCGATCAATTTAAAAAAGCATATGGGAGTACGGATGAAGCCGTCAAAGCATTCAAGGTTTTGGTGCAAAATTTTGCTGGTACCGGGAATACTTTTGGGATATTGAAGCAAATATTAGATCAAAAGCTTATTGAAACAAACGATGAAGCAAGCAAGTATAGTATGGTTTCGAATTATATCAGTCTTGGGTCCCATACGGTGCAGGAATGTAGGTCACAATCAACGATGCGAATGGATGAGGGTTTCAATATTAGGCTTAACGTCACCGCTTGTATATCTGGTAAAAAGCTTCAGGAGTTTAATAAGTCAAATGAAAAGAACAGTAGTTTTACACCATTTAGCCAAGATACAATATTTGGGATAACAGTAAATGCGCATATTCCGGCTGTGATAAGTGACACCATGGATCAGCGTGAGCAACAGGGCCAACAAACGACCACCTTCGGAATCATAGAAAGCTTCGGCAATGGAGACTCAAACTAAATTGAAATGATCATTATTTCAAATTTTGCCGCTTCTATAGTATCTTTTTGACCTAGGTAGGGTAGGGTGGGGGGAATCCGTGCACCCTCCAGGTATTGTGCTTTTGGACCATATGTTTCTCCACGGGAAAATTTTGCCCTAGGGCAAAATTTTTTGTAGAAATTATCAAATTTTATCATTTCCTTTTGGCGGCGTTGGTCAGCGAGGTAGTATTTAGGCTAATTGGATGGAATATTAAAATTTTTATAAAAAAGAGTTGACTCGCATATTTCGAAATTTAGCTTCCACGAACACTACCATTTACTGGTGGATTAAATTTGTACAATGTGCGGTCGAAGAGATTTTTTAGGGTTGCGATGAGCGACTCGAATCGTGAAAAAGTTCTTGACGGAAGTTGAAGAGTGGTGTAGGTTGGGCCGAGATGGATAATTTTTGTTCTTTGAAAGTACTACTTTGTGTGATTTTGTATGGCTCTTATAGAGTCAATTAATACTTTGAAAGTATTGTCCAAAAAATCTATGAATAAAATACAGGGTTTTGGACTCTTCTGTTTGAAATATTCTATTTTAGATAGAAAAATCCGTCTATGACGGAGAATAATTATGGAGAGTTTGATCCTGGCTCAGAGTGAACGCTGGCGGCGTGGTTAAGACATGCAAGTCGAACGCGATTCGGTTGACCGCAAGGAAGATCGATGAAAGTGGCAAACGGGTGAGTAACACGTAAACAACTTGCCCTTTAGTTGGGGATAGCTCGCTGAAAGGTGAATTAATACCGAATGTGGTGGTTTTTCGCATGAAAAATCTACTAAAGCTTGAAATGGTGCTAAAGGAGAGGTTTGCGGCCTATCAGCTAGTTGGTGAGGTAACGGCTCACCAAGGCTAAGACGGGTAGCTGGTCTGAGAGGATGATCAGCCACATTGGAACTGAGACACGGTCCAGACACCTACGGGTGGCAGCAGTTTCGAATCATTCACAATGGACGAAAGTCTGATGGTGCAACGCCGCGTGAGGGATGACAGCCCTAGGGTTGTAAACCTCTGTCGCTAAGGAGCAAACGTTGGGTTCATAGCCCAACCTGAGTTAACTTGGAAAGGAAGCAGTGGCTAACTCCGTGCCAGCAGCCGCGGTAATACGGAGACTGCG
>JAISYR010000007.1 GCA_031269795.1 Puniceicoccales bacterium | reverse complement strand
CCTTAGCCTTTTAACCTTTTGCTTGTTTTATTATCCCTCCAATTTACCAATTTCTGTGAAATCAAACTTGGAAATGGGATTTTGGTTAACATTTTTGAGGGAATATTGAGGGATTGACTCTTTCTTGATGCTCCGTTTTGCGTTTGCCTTGTTGCTCGCAAATTCTGCGTTCATACAACTTTCTGGCTGGTGGAGTCGATCGGGATCGAACCGACGACCTCGTCATTGCGAACGACGCGCTCTACCAACTAAGCTACGACCCCACTTTCGAAAAAATATCAACACAATTTACATAAATGTCAACATGCCATAGGTGGGGATGGTCTAAAATCGAAAAGAAAATAAACGATGGCGAAAGCATTTAGGATGAATTAAAGGCCGATACACCATTTCAGTGCGACAATCATAATACTCCAACAACATACCCACCAAAAAATGTCGTATTTACAGCCGTTGTTTCTCGATCATAAAGTCTTGCCTTCGGAGTAACAATGGGTTTAGATAGAGGGCATTTGAACATGATGATTTATGAAAATGGCAAAGGATTAGCCGATGGCCAAGAACGGTATGTGGGGATTCTAGAATTATCGGAATGTGAGCGTTATGGTCAGTTGATCGCCATTGGCAATAATGGACGAGAAGATATTGCCAATCCCTATGTTGGGATGGATATGCTTAGGGAATATCATATTCGACGGGGGCAGAAGATTTGTGCAGTAATACAGCGGCGTACAAATTTTCCAAATCCAAAGGTCATATCGGTTGAGAGGATAGATGATATGGTTCCAACGGAAAGGCATCGTCGTATACCATTTGATAGATTGGTCCCCGTTCAACCGCGCATACCGATTACCTTAGAATATCCAGGATGTCCATTATCTGTAAGAATAATCGACATGTTCTGTCCCATCGGGAAAGGGCAACGTGGCATAATTGTTGCCCCACCAAGGTCAGGGAAAACACTGCTGCTGCACGATATTTCCCAGAGTATTAGGAAAATTTCCCCAAAAATTGCAATAATTGCAGCATTAATAGACGAACGTCCCGAAGAGGTTACCGATTTTAAACGCTCCGTTGATGCTGAAATTTATGCATCGTCCAATGATCAAGACATTAAAAACCATGTGCGCATCGCGCGCCTAGCGAGTGAACGGGCACGCAATTTAGCAGAAAGTGGCTGCGACGTGGTATTATTTCTGGATTCTATCACACGGTTAGCCCGCGCACACAACGCGATCAATAGTAGTGGACGAACATTGACCGGTGGAGTTGACTCACGGACAATGGAAATACCAAGAAAGATGTTCGCACTGGCACGTGATCTTGAGAATGGAGGAAGCCTGACGGTTATTGCCACCGCATTGATTGAAACTGGAAGCAAAATGGATGATTTAATTTTCCAGGAATTAAAGGGAACGGGAAATTTGGAAATTGTCCTTAGTAGGAAATTAGCTGAAATGCGTATTTGGCCGGCCATTGATCTATTGACTTCTGGGACTCGCCATGAAGAGTTGTTAACACCGTCGCAAATGCTAGAGAACATAAATTTTTTGAGACGCGCCTTCGCTGGCATGGAAACAGAAAAAGCCACAGAAACATTAATAGGTAGATTGTCACAATATGCCAGTAATCGTGAGTTCCTATCCATGATTGGAAAATCTGCCAGGTAACACATAAAACAAATCCATTGACTTAATGGTATATATCGCAATTTTTCCCAACGATGCATGTAAGCAAAACGAAAATAGATTATCTTTGTGGGATTACTTGGTTTCTGCTAAGTATGGGCATTGGGGTTGCCAATGATACCCTGATGAAATTTTTAGGAGCCGAATATTCCCTTGCGCAGCTCGTCTGTTTACGGTACGGTTTCGCCACATTATTTTTAGCTTTATTTGAGGTTTCAGGAAAAAACATCGGAGGCATGTTCATGCACATGCCAAAGTTGCACATAATTCGTGCAATTTTCCTATTGTTTGCGATGTCGTTATACTGCCATGGGTTACACAAACTACCAATCGCTACTGTCATGTCTTTGAACTTTGTCATCCCTTTGTTTACGCTGATTTTTGCCCGCATATTTTTGAAAGAAAAAATTAGGACTGACAGTATTATTGCCACGATTGTCGGATTTGCGGGGGTTTACTATATTTTTGAACCAAAAAATGAGGGATTTGCTACACTTGCGGCCATACTGCTGCTGCTGTCGTCCATGCTATTTGCTGCCCTTGACATAATCAACAAAAAATTCGTCAGCGATGAAGGTGTTTTTCGGATGGTATTTTATACGGCAACCCTGACATTTATTTTGGCCCTACCCTTTGCACTGTTCAGATGGATAGCACCATCATTGCGGGATATTGTATTATTTGCAATGCTTGGCGGTGGGGCCAATTTGTTATTATATTGCATTTTGAAGGCATTCGAAAAAGTGAATGTGTCGATAGTGGCACCATTTAGATATTTGGAACTAATTTTAGCCATAGGGGTTGGATTTTTCCTATTCCATGAGATACCCAGCAAAAATACCATATGGGGTTCGTTGGTAATAATTACGAGCACCCTATACATTGTTTACGCTGGAGTCAGAGGTAAATGATCGTAGCATTCATAACTGCTTCGATTCGAACATTCGGCTTGCAAGGCTTGTAATTTTTCATCTGATGCAAGTGGTTCGTTCGATTCGCACGGGGCGTAGCTCAGATTGGTAGAGCGCTACGTTCGGGACGTAGATGTCGCTGGTTCAAATCCAGTCGCCCCGACCATGATATACAGCTTACTAGCTGGCGGTCTGGCCCTCGCAACCACAGGCCTCGCGAGGAGCGAGAGAAACACAAAACAGAGTGTCAGAGAAAAGCCAATCCCTCAATATTCCCTCAAAAATGTTAGCCAAAATTCCATTCATAAGTTTCTTTTCTCCGAGGAATTATTTCTGGATAGAAGCAAAAATTCATAGCAAGAATTCATAGCAAAAGGTTAAAAGGCTAAGGGGCTAAGGGAAAATCACAGGGAGAAAAGCGTTGAGAAAGTAAAGGGGATGAATACACTGGGGCCCAAGGAGGAAGCCTGGTGGGAAAGAGGGAGAGTGAAGAAAAGAGACGAGGGACAAAACAGACAAGAGGGATGTTGGTTAACATTTTGTTGATGGGGAGCATGGTGTGTGTGGTGCTATGCATGATGGCGTGCGGAGGGTGCCAGACGTTTGGAGGTGGTGGAGGATTGCCGATGCCCGGGACGCTCAGCGGGCAGAGTGGAGAGTTGAAGGAGATCAACGGAAGATTATACGACCATTTGCAGATCCTGCTGTGGGTGGGGAGGAATAACTACGATAACCGTGATAGCTACGACCGCGGGGGTGACCAAGGGGAAGGCAGTGGGGCGGGAAATCACAAACCCAAGATAGAAAGTTATAGGTTTGGCAATGGTCTGCTAGAAAATCGTAGGCTGCGCAATTACGGTTACGAACCCGAAAGTTGCAAACCTGGAATGGAAAATCGTAGGCCGGAGAAGGGCGATGCTGGGAGTCGCAAATCGAGAAATCACGACGTTGGCAACCACGAATCGGAATTGAAAAATAAAGAAGTTGGGTTGAAAGCGCTGGATGGGTGTATGGAAATAGTAGGGCTGCCTGACGGGAACGAAATGATATTAGCGAACAACATTGATGGGGAAGGGGTAGACCGATTGGTTAAGGAAGCGATGGTGTTGAAGGCGAGGAAGGAAAAACTTGTGGGTCGGATGGGTAAAGACGTAGCACTGCTGGAGAAGAGGTATGTGCGCTACTCTAGTAAAGAAAATAACAAGGCTATAACCGATAATAAAGGTGGGATGTTTTCCGCAGCATTGAAACAGTTGGAAGACACATCCTCTGAACCGGCAGAGGGTGGTAGCGACAAATGGACCGGAGGCCAATCAGGTTCGTCCATGGTTAAGGCAATAAAGCAGCCGGTCATTTTGAGCACAGAACGGCTGGAAGAAATATCTCAAGATTTTCTCTATGTCAGCGATGGGAATAGTTTCTATGAACGTTTGCCCAATGGAATCTACGCCATCATAAGGGAATCCCACCTAGGAAGTAAGTTAAAACAACGATTCCACCTAAGTTCCTTATCCCCTGATTCCGTCATACTATCACCGACACAACAGGGGGTGATGTATATCCATGACTATCGCAGGTGTGACAAGGCGATCCAAAGCCTGGCGGGATATTTGGTAGGGACACATATTTTTGGCAATGAAAGGATACTGATCAAAAGTAACCTTCAGTTGATGTTGCCCAAGGAAGGGGCCTTTGCCACCATAATGAAACTGTTGACCCATGTATTTGGCAATGATGAGCCACATTATCAGTTGGATAGATTTTTGACGTGGTTGCAGCATGCCTACGGAGGAGCCTATGAAGTCTATGGCAATGGCAAAGATGTTAGTGACGTATGTTTGACGGGGTTAGCCCTAATTCTATGTGGAAAGTCTCAGGTGGGGAAAAGCTATATCACCAATTTGATCACGAAAATATTTGGGGGTATCGTTGGGCAGCCATTCAAAAGCATGACCGGGAAAACGGAGTTCAATGCAGACTGTGCGAAAGCCATCCATCTCTCCATCGATGACCAAACGGGCACACGGACCTATGAACAGCGAAAAGACCATGGACAAAGGTTAAAAGCGATGTTATCCGGAAGTGCCCAGTGGATACAGGCAAAACACGTGGATGCTTTCACTGCTCCCCTCTATCAAAGAATAACCTACTCCTTCAACAGCGACCGGGATTCCTTTTCCACGTTTCCTGCGCTATCTGACGGGGTACGGGAACGCATACTGGCACTCCTTGCTAACCCAAAAAAATGGATACGTTTCAAAAATGCCATTTCCAGAGAGGAACGCAATTTCCTAGATCGTACCATCACCAATGAGCTACCGGGATTTTTGTATCACCTGATGAACAAGTATATTCCCCCGGAATGGTGCATAACCTCGTCATTTGGATGTAAAGAATTCATTCATCCAGACATAGAACGGCAAGTGGAAATGGGAACCCCCGAATCAACATTGAAATGCCTGATATTGGACTACCTGCAGTCTTCCCGTTATTTGGAGAGTGAGTCCATGGAAGGTATCGACTTTTCTGGCAATGCCAATACACTGCTCACAGGGATGTTAGAATCTTCTGCCCATCGGGAAGGTTTGCGCACTTTTGCGAAAAATGTTATTAGTTTCGGTATGCGGCTGGGAGATTTATGCGCCATCTACCCCAGACACTTCCGAAAAATAGGGAGGCAGGATAACTGTCAAAACTATGACATAAGCGTAGGCGGTTTCCAACCAATCCAGGGACAGTTCGACTGTATAAAATCAGCAAAGTTGCTAAAAAGGTAGCAAAGGTAGCAGATGTCATGAATGACGCATAAATAAAGGATTAGATGGCGAAGATCTTGTGCTAGCTTGCTGTTTTTTGCTACCCTAGAGAAATGAGTACCATGTCCAGGTTTTTAAAAGCATTGGATGACATGCCATCTAAAGGGTCTGCCATACCCTGCCATACCCATCTGCTGCGGATTGCGAACTATGGGTACATGGAAGGGCTATCGGATGATGAAATGCGGAGTAGAATGCGCCAACGGCTACTGGAAACCGGACGATATGCGGATAGGTTTCGGGAGGTGGATGAAGCAATTGCCTATGCTCGGCAGACGTACAATCTATCTCCCTCCCATGGGCATGGTAAATGGTATGAGCTGCGGTATGAACGGTCGCAAGCATCCTATACTGGAGAGACACGAGCAGCTACAATTTCCAAAGAGGCCTTCCTTTCCATTGCTGAGCTGGGAAAAGGAATTACGAGACAGGATTTCCTGGAAGTGTCGAATCCAAAACCCCATGGCGATAGGAGGGATGGCATATTATTCCTAGCTACCCTATTTGCCCCGGATGATATTTTGCTCGTGGGTGAAAAGTTTTCCAAGGATCTACGCACCAGAGACCAATGGATTAGCCTCTTGGAACACACGGAGGGCACCTATCCATTCTTTATCATCAACCCGCTGTCCGGCAGTATGCATATGGACAGCAGTGGCAGGATGTCAAATCGATGTGACACAGCCGTGAAAAAGTTCAAATATGTCCTCGTGGAATTCGACGGAGATGACAACGATCCTACATTTTCCCTCGACAACCAGTTAGCATTCTTTTCCAAGATCGACCTCCCCATTGTCGCAATCACCTATTCTGGAAACAAATCCATCCACGGTATCCTTTCCCTCGGAGAATCCATACGCTCCCTTGGAGACTGGCAGCGGGAAGTAAAAAATATCCTCTTCGGCAAAATTCTACGGCCCATCGGGGCAGATTTCTCCAATTCCAACCCCTCCCGCATGAGCAGATTCCCAGGCCATACCAGAGACAACGGCAAACTCCAAGAATTGCTATACCTCAATGCAGATCATCGGAAAGGTCCTATCTTCTAAAAACGTGCAATAATTCAATCTTTAGGGCCTGTTGGTTGCATTTCCACGGTATTAAATTTCAATATACGAAGCTAGCAAAACCTTCAGATATTCTTCGTACTGTGGCGAAAAGTTTTTTCAAGATAGGAGGTCTAGGTAGCGCCTAAAGACATAGATTTTGTCGCGTTTTTTCCCAGAAATTTCTTTGAAAATGCCGATGGATTCCAGTGTTTTTAGGGCTACCCGGATCGTTGGGGCAGATAATTTTAGTTCCTTGGCGATAACATCGGCGGAAACCTGGGGAATTTTTTTGGCATATTCTAAGACCTGCAGGCAACTGAATCGGCTTCTGCCAAGTGCGTTAATCTTGGTTTTGCATTTGGCAAACAGTGCGTTAATTGCTCTGATCACGTCAACTGCATCATCGGCCACGGAAGCCACACCGTTCAGAAAAAATTTCAACCAATCCTCCCAGTTTCCATGTTCTCTGACCTGGTTGAGAAGTGCGTAATACTCTCTGCGATTTTCTTTAAAATACAGGCTGAGGTATAGAATTGGCTCATCCAGTATGCCAAAATTGCACAACATGAGACTAATCAGCAGCCTGCCCATGCGCCCATTGCCGTCGAGAAACGGATGAATGGTTTCGAATTGCAGATGGGCAATAGCAGTACGAATTAGCACGGGAGTGGTTTCGTCGTGAAGATATTTTTCGAAATTGTCCAGGGCATCCAACATGTCATCGGGAGCTGGCGGGACGAAGAATGCATTGCCCGGGCGACTTCCTCCTATCCAATTCTGGGACCGCCTGAATTCACCCGGCAGACAGAATTCTCCCCGTGTTCCTTCCAGCAATATGCGGTGAATCTCCCGCAATAGGCGCAGTGATAATACAAATCCATTCCTCAAGCGATCTATTCCGTGAGTCAATGCTTTTACACAGTTGGAAACAGCGGCAACATCTTCCTCGGAAACTTCGAAATTTTGATCATTTTCAAACAGAACGAGGTCATTTAACGAACTTTGTGTACCTTCGATCTGGGAAGAAAGCACCGCTTCTTTCCTTATGTACATGTACAAAAATAGCGACAGATTCGGAACCAAATGTGTTACTTCGTTCAGCTTTGCAATGGCCAACATGGCTCGTTCAAGGGCAGGATAAATGGCTTCCAAGTCCAGTGGAATTGGCAAAGTAACCGGTATATAGGTCCCATAGGTTTCATTGCCAACCTTGTGTATCTCATAACGTCCTACTCGTTCCATAACTTTTCCTAAGGAAAGCCGCTAGGAAAATTTAGTCAACTATCTTTTCGTAATGGATGGACAGCAACGATACAACTATCATTACGTTATGTTTTCAACGACCAATTTTAGTCGCCCATGGCGCAACCCACCTGCTTTCATTGCCTTTGCTAGGAAGCACGATAGGTTCCACCGCCGATTATGAACGTCTCGTAGACGTTGTCATCATTGAAGCCGCCGTATTCCATATAGGTTACATTTCTCAGATATTCCTGGGTCCCTTTGGGCAGCATGTCTATAATTTCATTCAATTCTTTTTTATGCATAGGTACCGAAAGAAATTTTCCTATTGCATACCCATTCATTTCGGATAGCAATATGTTAGTGACTTCTTTGGTAAACCCATTTTCGGCGAGGAATCTGAGAATTTTTAATACGTTTTTTTCATCTTCTTTTACCCACATTGCGGTACGCAGTAGTGGATGACCATTCACATCCTTTGTCTTGAGTAACTGGTCAACAATTTCATGGATTTGGTTGCGCTCCTGCTCACTCAGGTCGCATTTCCTTTTCTCCATGGATGTTGCTTGCACTCCAGACTCCCCCCCAAGGGCAGAAAATGTTTCGGCCACCGATGCCACAAATGGTTGTGCTACATCCAATTGGGACCCGAACTTCTTTCCTACAAAATCTGATATGACCGATGGTAAACTTTGGTATACGGCGGCGATTGACATATTTACTCCTTTTTTAACTGTTAAAATTAATAAAAACTACTTTAAGGTTGGTCAAGAAAACAATCCGAGGGATTGAACTTTTCCTGAAAATTTAAGTTGGATTCGCTGTGAATTTTCATGGCATTGGGATTATTGTAATTCTCCATTATTCCTATGCTGCCTGTGATTGATGGGGTGGCGGGAAAAATGCAGCTGGGGTACTCTGAAATGCTGCGCAGAGCTTTTCAAATCTTTCTCCAAAGGCTTTGGGATCTGTTATGGGCGAGAGAGATGGGTGGCGAAAAGATTTAGGGCACACATTCAGTGCAGCACAATACAAACCCGCTAGGACTTCGGAGGCTGTGTGGTATTGGCCCGATTGCATGTAGAGAGCCACGGAGAGAAATAGGTCTTTAAACCCATTGAAGTCAGCCTCTGCCAATTTAGTGAAATCAAAGGGATTGGTTTCCGCCAGCTCCACAAGCGGTTTTAACATCTCCGCCATGGCCTTTTTCCCACCGGGATCACCACCCTTTTGGGCAACCATTCCCACTACGATATCCGTCGCTGTCCCTGATATGCTGCAGAATGTTTGCAATCCATGGTCAATCATGGAAGCGGCAAAACTTGGTTTGGATTTAACCGAACATAATCTTGGCCCTTGAGTACCAGCATTATCAACTAAATCTTTTATCTGCCAAGATGTTGTTCTTCTTGCAGTAGACGGTGTTCCAAGTTCATCCTTAAATTCAGTCTTAAGCAATGCGATCTGCAATGATCTTTGAATTGTAACCTTTCGTTCTCCCAGTTGTTTAAGTAGCGAAGTCTCCTCGCTTTGTCCGGCATCTTTAAGTGCACCCTGCAAAAATCCCACCGGGTCATTCAGCATTGCAACCCTATGAGGCTCTATTACGTCGGGTGTAGCATTTTGCTGGGGCCTAAATGGACGGTTAAATCCCCCATCATTGCGTACTGCTTCGAAAAATCCCTTAGCTGAGGCTTCCAACCTATCCAGTTCCAAACAGTCTCCTACCGGCTTTCCCCTAATTTCTGCGGGACCCTGCTGGGGAAAAATTTGTTTGAGAGGTCTTGGATGTCCATCTACTTGGCTTGATACGTCCCTTCCGCGAAATCCTCCTTTTATTTTGCCAGGGTTTCCCGTTTGATTCCTTAATCTCTCAAGCTTGTTTTTTACTGCATTCCGTATGATCTGTTTTTGAGAATTATTCAATCCTTCTAGCACTAATGAAGGACCTATACAGCCATTCCGGATACCGGATATTATTATTTCAAACGTAAAGATTCGGCCACTGTCATTGGATTTACCAAATTTTCACGTCGTATGCAAATGTTGGAAGATTTTTTTTTAATTGTTCGGAATGTTTATTCCTACATTCCCGCCACATTGTACCATGCCGCGAATACCGGTTTTTTAAGGATGTTGTATTTTCATTTGTCTTCCAATCAAGATTTTTCGAATTGCCAAAAAGATTGCCTGATGCTCCAAATATTGCGTGGACTTCGATTCAATGATTCTTTATTCAACGCATTTTGGAAAATGGTTGATCCCTGGCTTGTTTTTAAAATCCTGCGCAATTCGCGTTTTTTCAAGAAAAAATCAAATTTCAATGAAAAGAAAAGAGACATGAATAAATCGAGAAGGAAAGTTATAGGTTTGCATGATTAGAAAATGAACGAAGCTGACATAAAAATATCGATAGTGGTTCCGGTATATAATGCGGAAAAATACCTAAGACAATGTCTAGATTCACTAGTTGGACAGATTTTCGAAAACATCGAAATCATATGCATAAACGACGGTTCAACAGATAACTCTCTGGAAATTTTGCACGAATACCAGAAAAAAGATGGGCGTATTGTTGTCTTCTTCCATGAAAACAAAGGAATCAGTGTGACAAGGAATGTGGGATTGCATGCAGCTCGCGGAAAATACATAATGTTCTGCGACAGCGATGACTGGTACGAGCCTGAGATGTGCAAAGCCATGTTCGAAATCATGGAAGGGGAAGACGTTGATGTCGCCATGTGCAATACAAACTTTATAGGCGGCCCTTCGGTAGTGTGGCGCAAAAAGTATGCATTTCCTTTTGATTCTGGCAGACATAGCATAACCGACTTTATAAAAAGTCATGTGAATGTATATCTCTGGAACAAAATTTTCAAAACAGACATTTTGAAAAAATACAACATCTTTTTCCAGATGAACCTGCTCGACACCTATCCTTTCCCCCGTTGGAGAATATATGTACTGGGATAATGCCGATACCCTACCATTTGCCCTCAGGTCGATGTCGGTGCCGTGGACATTGATTTCCCCAGGATTGAGATGGATATCCCCCATGCTGCTTATCGCCGTTCTTCTCTGCGCTTCCATGAGGTTTGCTATCCTGCTGGTGGCATCAAATAGTAGGTGTGGGTCGTAGAGAGGAACGAGGACGCTTTCCCCATGAACCACCACTTCCACATCTCCTTGTTCGCTCGGTCTGTACAGGATTGCGGGGGCAGTAGATGGTACCGACCCTTCCGCCAATTCCCCATGGGAACTCTCCCGGCCCATGCGTTCCAACAGGGCGACTAAATTTTCTTGTACCAGGGTTTCCCGTCCATGTACCGGCGTAAGTACCAGGTTCAAAATGCTGCGCAGTAAACCATCCGGTAGCGAAGGAATAAATAATCCATCCGCCGGTCGTTCCCCGATGAACCCACAACTGTCGGAGGTTCGCACTGCCACTAGTTGATTATTCCCTCCATCTCAGGAGGCGTCATCCGCCGGTTCGCCATGCCGTTGCATCACATGTGCATCGTCGATGGTCATGCCTATGGAACGTGCCAACCGGCGGAGGTCGAGCATGTGGACTATGGTCCCATCGGGCAACACCGTGGGACGTATCACTCCATTGATTATGAAGTCCTCCATAACTTTTATGGAAATGTTCCGTGCCTGGATGGCCACCTGATCCGTCGCTGCTCGCTCCATTTCAACGTTAACGTCCCCATTGGCAATGATGGTTCCCCGATCCCGGAAACTGGCATTGGCCATGGACTGCCCTTTTATCAAAATGTCCCCTTCCGACACCATGGTTCCGAGATAGGCGGGCAGTTCGGAATTAATCGCCATGTCGCCCGTGGAAAATATGTACCCCGGGAATGTGGATGCGGTACTCGCCTGGGGCATGCTTTCATATCCCGCAATGACAAAATCCCTTATGTCGGGCAAATCCTGCCGTTCGGATACCGTATAAGATTCAGAATGTTTACTACGGAACCAATGCCTATTACACCATGAACCCGTTACAACATCTCTGTCCTTTGTTACCTCAGCCATGTGCCACCTGCCGGAAATTACCCGTTCTTCCATAATGGGATGGTTTGGGTTGACCCCGTCGTATACCTGTGATGTTTTACGATATCCATTTCGCAACTGCTTGCCATTGATTACCGTCTTTTCTCCCGACCGAATGAGCCCACTTTCATTTATTACTTCCCCGGAAGATGACAGGACCACGCCGCCCTGTGCATTCAATATCCCAAAACTATTGTCGATTTCACCGGCTGTTACTTGAAGCTGCCCACCATCCGTCGTTATTACTCCCGATTTTTCTAGTTCCGGGTGGTAAATATCCCTCCTTACCTTGATTTTTCTTTCCTCGAGCCTAACCTGCCTATACTGCCCACTCCCGGCATTGGGGTCCAAGGGTATGGGGACAGGTTCGAAAACCGTAATTTCTTCTTCCACATCTTTTTCCAAACGCCCTCCTCCGGTATTTTTAAACCCTTCCGATATGCCCAGTGTAATATCCCTATGGGCTTGTATCCTCCCACCGTCGTTCAGGAATGTTTTCGCCACCACTTCTATGCCATCGGATGCGGATAGGGTGCCATAATTAACCACTGGCCCACTCGCCGCTTCCTCACCATCCGTTTGTGAACAGGATCGTATCCCTATGGACAGTGCGGTCACCTCCGACCCATTTGTTACTTCTCCGGGAGTTACCATTTCCAACTGCACGGCACTGTTAAATGGGGAAGTAATGGAGATACCATCATCTGACCGTACCAGGAAATGTTTCCTTTCTCCCAATATTTCCGGCATGATCACATGACCCCCAAAGTCGGCACGGCCGCTGTGCACATGATAGTCTATGGCATCTTGTGCCGCCACATGGCCGTATATGTTTCCATCACCATGCTCTTCCACGGTCAGTCGATTATGGGAAAATGATGTCCCATGGTTGGTATACTTTCCTGCCACAATGGTAGCTCCATTGGTATACTCCAACGTAGCACTCTCGGACCCGACATATTTCTCTCCTATGTTTAGGGTACTATTTTGTGATTTCATCCCCGTTGTAAGTAAGTTATCCTCCCGGGAACCCTTTCCCCCATGGGCAACAATGTGACCATCGTTCAATACTCCTCCGTACCCCGTAACATTCGTATGGTTCAACAGCAGCAACTCTCCGGAAGATGTGTTATGGATATGCCCCACGTCGTTCAGATCACACTTGAACGTTGCACATCCATGGTTAATCAGTTCTCGAATACTTCCAAAGTTTGATCCCTGGCATGCCAAAAAATGTTCCGCCGTTGCCAGTTCCATGGTTTCCATATGGTCGACGTGGACATCATTCATCACCGCCGTCGTCCCGGCAAATGTTACCCGATGGCCTGCCAGCCTACCCGACAGTTCCGTCGTTTGGGATCGAAATGTTATGTGGTTGCCATGCAATTTCCCATCGCCATACTGCCTGAACCGTTCCCCGGTAACATATACTTCTTCATCTCCTCCGATTATGCCATGGTTTTGCACATCCCCATCGCCGTATATATTTACCTCTCGGGCAGATTCTATGGTTCCGAAGTTTGATAGCAAGGATTCGCATATCAGGTTGATCTGAGGAGCGATGATTGTCCCCATATTCGACACCGTAGCAGCACAGACCATGAGATCATTGCACGATCGAACCACCCCCCGTGCACAATTCCATAGGTGGGAAATATTGTCTAGGGGATGTGCAGTTTCCAACTCCCCAGCATTCAACAGGAAGACATCGTCCGATGTGTTGGCACCGTTGATGGTGAACTTACCAGTGTTCACGAGCAACGCATGGTTTAGGGATAGTTCCCCAACCGCCAGGTCGGTACCAGCGTCGACGTATACCCCAGCAACATTGCCATTATTCGATTGAAAGGTTAGGGAATCTATGGTGGTCTTTCTCTGGTTGATCAACACCATACTGGATGAAGTGATGGTCATCCTGCCGGCATCCGTATCTTTGAGGACTACACTGGATGGACAACTGACATACATCGGGTGTACTCCATAAATTTTTCTCCTCGCTGGGGTGATGGTCAACATTTTTACATCATTTTCAACATTTTTTTAAAAATCTTGAAAATTTGTGATTCGATTTTACATTCTGCCGAAGTGAAAAGTAACAAAATCACAGCCTCAAGGCCAATGGCAAAAAATTGCCATCATCATCCATTGGAGATGAGGCAACCTTTACACTTCCCAACTTATTTATTTTTTGAGATGGGATTTTTGTCCATTTTTTGTCCATGAACTTTTCTTGGTGGAGCTGATCGGGCTCGAACCGACGACATCTACAATGCCATTGTAGCGCTCTACCAGCTGAGCTACAGCCCCATGGAGGAAGTGGCACACCACACAGGAGTCGAACCCACGGTACCGTTTGGCGGCGCTTCGGATTTTAAGTCAGACGACCAATTAGTGTATAAATATGTAAAAAGTTATTAATTTGTTTAAAAAAGAGGGATTCGAGCTTGAAATTGCCGCTAGAGTGAAGCAACAATAAAGCAA
>JAISYR010000015.1 GCA_031269795.1 Puniceicoccales bacterium | reverse complement strand
TGGGATGAGCACTCCGGTGGCTGACCGGATGGAAATTGATGTGGACCCAAAGTCACCAGGTTTGACGGCATGGAATCGATGCAATGATATCTAAAACCTTTTCTATTAGTGGAATTCTTACAGGCTCCCCATTTTTCGTATCAGGAATTCTCCATTCACTTATAGAAAAATTTATGTCCTCCTACCGCATGTTCAACACACTCCCACAGCGAGCTCCCGTATACAGACACATCAAAAAGAAATCCCTCATGTCCCTGTTCGGTTCAGCTTCCAACGCTTCCATGAATTTCGGCAGTTCATCGTGCAATATGAACCGGTCCTTCTTCTGGACTCCTATGGCGGGATTTGTTCCTTTCCATCCCCAGTCTATCATCTTATTGTAGATGGTGCGAATGTAGGCTAATGCTCGGTTCGCTTCGTATTTCCCGTTTTCTCTCCCTATGCGGTCATGCATGTCCTGCGCTTCCTGTTTTGTTATGGATGATAGTCCTCTTTTCACCCAGTAGGGTAAAATTTTTCTAAAAAGTGAGATGGCAGGAATCGTTTATGGACAAAAATCTCGCCTCAAAGGAATACCAATCCACCCATATTCCCTCAAAGGGGTTAACCATAGATCCTATTCGCAGGTTTCTGCCTCATAGGAAACTGATAAAATGGAAGAGCAATAAAACAAAAGTAAAAAAATCCCATTGTTACTTACCGGCATTATTGATATCCATTCCCTGCACTTTCACCGCAGGATATTTCAGTGGCTAGATCATGCTATGCCTAAACCAACAGCGATGCTATCCAACCAAAAATGAATGTCGGAACGGCCAAATATATAAACGTTGGAATCGCTGTGTCGCGAACCAAGGAATGTTGACCATCGGCATTCAGCCCACTCGTAGCTCCAAGTGTTGAATCCGATGCCGGAGATCCCGCATCACCGGTGGCCCCAGATACTGCAATTATTACAGCAATTGCTGCCGGACTAAACCCCAATTTAATCCCCAAGGGGACATATACGCTGGCAACGATTGGAACCGTGGAAAATGACGATCCAATCCCAACGGATATTAAAAATCCAACGAATAACATACCGAAGGAAGTAAACGCTTTGCTACTAGACGCATGAATAGTTAAACAATTTACAATCTCATCAATGCCCCCTGACGAACGTAAAACACAGCCAAATCCAGCGGCAGCAAGCATAGTAAATGAGATCATTGCCATCATTTTGAACCCATTGGCAACTACATCCTCGCTGTCCCGTTGCTTCACAACCCCACCAAATAATAAGCATAGAAAACCAGTCAATGCTCCTAGAACAATATCCCTGGCGATCAATTGTATGGCAAAAACCACCACGACAGCACAACAGGATACTATGAAATCCTTCCTAGAAATTTGATCAGATTTCCTAGAATCTCGTACGGTCGATGTCTCATAGTGTCTTGGTTTCTTATATCTCAGCAATGCCAAAATCAATCCAACCCCCATTCCAATGACTGGGAAAAGCAGTGCACAAATTATTTCGGCCAATGGCATGTTTAAACCATTAATTTTTAAATAATGGGAAAGTATATTCACCAAGAAAATTTCACCAAATCCCATCGGGATAACCAAGTAAGCAGCCACTATGCCAAAAACAATGACACAGGCCATGGCGCGACGGTCCATTCTCAATTCGTTGAAAACACTCAGCAATGGCGGAATTAGGATAGGAATAAATGCAATGTGGACAGGGACAATATTTTCACTGGCGATTGCAATGCAAGCTATGGCAAGAAATAACATCCTTTTGGTGTGGTTACCTGCCCTGGTCGTCGTACTTCGCGTACTCGATTTGCCCGGACCTAGATGTAATAGGCGTGCCATTCCATCCATTAGAAATTTCGACAGTCCCGAATGGGCAATCGCCGACGCAAATACCCCCAGGAGTGCATAGCTTAGTGCAATTTTCGCTCCACCTCCGAGCCCCTGGGAAAAAGTATTAATGGTATCTTTCAAAGACGCTCCACCGAGCACTCCACAAACTATTGAGCCTGTCGTTAACGCTATTACAACATTGATGCGCGATACGCACATTATCAACACAAGAGAAACTGACAAGACAACTGGATTGAGCATCACCACTGGATGGCATGACTATTTGGAACCTCAATTTTGTCAAGCATTTTGTGCCCTGTAAACGCCGTCCCATGGCCGTTGAAATTTCCTTTTTCCCCTGGAGTATCACAACCCAAAACGGCCTACACCCTTAGAAAGTGGGAAGGAAGAAAGCATGGACAAACCATGATGGAATAAAAAAACACCTCTTGACCTACGCTTTTGCTATTTTTATACGGAAAATCTTGGAAAGAATCAAATAGTGTTGTAAAATCGCAACACTTGATAGATTATCGGCAACATTTTCTAAAAAACTTGAAAATAATACGTAGTAAGTTTTTGTTTAAATTATCATCACTGTTGGGTAATACCAAAGGGCAGTCGTGGGATTTAGTTCCCGTCATTTCCATAGTCATTTTACTATCCATAGGGATAACAGCGATTTATGCTGCTCATAGCTATGTGGGGGGTAAGCAGTGGTGGATGCAAATTCTCTGGGCATCCATCGGTTTTGTTATTTATTTCATCGTATCAAAACTAGATTATTCCCTGTGGCGTAACAATGCCCATTGGATATATTACATCAGCATTATTTTGTTGATGTTGGCATGGTCTCCCCTGGGGAAACGACACTATGGTGCGGTAAGATGGATAAAAATTTTCGGTATCACCATTCAACCTTCCGAACTGGCAAAATTGGGATTTTTAGTGATGTTGGCAGCATTGATGGCGAGATTCGAAATCATATCTTTTTGGGGATCAATTAAAAATCTTGCAAAGTTTTTTGGGGTGTTTTGCATACCAACACTATTGGTGTTGTTGCAGCCCGATTTGGGGTCTGCACTAACATTTCCCGTGATGTTTTTTGCGATGCTATATGTTTCCAATCTATCGAAAAAATTTTTCGCCTATGTTTTCGTGGGTGTATTGGCGCTATTATCTATGGTCGCTTTTGACATTTATGGGTATAGAAACTTTCTAGACAAAAAAAATTTGGGAGATCGAACAGCAACTACGAAATACGAAGATCAATCATTTTTCCCGCTGAAAGACTATCAACGGGACAGAATAGTTGCATTTCTGTTTCCCGATGAGGTCGATCCAGATGGCATAGGAATCAGTTGGAACTTACATCAGTCGCTAATAGCGGTAGGATCAGGAGGATTAAATGGCAAAGGGTTCAACAATGGAACCCAAGCGAAGCTAGGGTATCTTCCAAAATCCATAGCTTCAAATGATTTTGTATTTTCTGTGATAGCAGAAGAAAGAGGGTTTGTAGGAGCATTAACGGTGATATTGTTATATGCTCTAGTTATATGGAGTGGATTACGGACAGCAAATTGTGCACGCGATAAATTTGGAACGTATTTATGCGTCGGAATCAGCATGTTACTTCTAGCGCACATTTGTATAAATATTGGCATGACCATAGGATTAATGCCAATTACTGGAATCCCTCTTCCATTTTTAAGTTACGGGGGGTCTTTTTTATTAACTTGCTGTTTTTTACAAGGTTTAGTACAAAGTGTTTACCGCCATCAAAATAGTTTTACATGAAACGGCAGACAGGATCAAGTTCCCTTCCTATAAATATTAGGAATACAAATGAAAGATACCGAAAAAAATCAAAATGAAAAATTTTTTAATCATTCTCTTAGCCAAAGGGAAGAACTTTCGCTGGAAAAAATAAAGCAAGAAGCTGCTGCAAGGGCAAAACAACAGCCAGTAATACAGAGAATCATAAGATCTTTAATTAGTCCAAACAGGCCATACCGCGAATTAATTTTAAGTTGTGAAATAACGGAAACCCGCGTTGCGCTGCTTTGCAATGGTATATTGGAGAACTACGAATTTGAATATTTGAACGAACAAAACCTTGTCGGAGCAATTTTCCGCGGAAAGATTCAAAATTTAGAATCGGGATTAAAGGCTGCATTCGTCGACATTGGGGAAGAGAAAAATGCCTTTCTCCACTATTGGGATGCTTTGCCGGAGGCTAATGACAAAACATTCGAAGTGGTGCGAAAAAATTCATCGAAGAAAAACAAACATATTACCATCAACGATATCCCCCATTTGTATCGCATTGGTACAGACATCATGATCCAAGTCATAAAAGACCAGATTGGAAGTAAGGGACCAAGGGTAACAACAAATATTGCTCTACCGGGAACATGTTTGGTTCTGATGCCTTTTTCCGAAGAATGCGGAATCTCAAAAAAAATAGATGATCCCAAGGAAAGAAATCGCCTAAAAGATATTTTACATAAACTGACCATTCCGGAAGGAATGGGTGTTATTATCCGTACGGCCGGAGTTGGGAAAAAAATACGGTATTTTGTCCGAGACTTACATATTTTAATACAGGAGTGGAAATCTATCCTCTCCCGCTATGAACAAAGTCCTAAACCAACCCTCATACACAATGAGCCGGATCTGATAGAGCGTACGGTCCGAGATTTTTTGACCGACGACATCGACAGAATAATTGTTAATGACCGGGAAGCATTTGACCGCATGGTAAAATCAGTAGCTGCTATTTCTCCCCGTTCAAAACAAAAGTTTCACCTATTTATGGAAAATATTCCACTGTTTGAACGGTTTAACGTGGAACGGCAGATTGACCAAACGTTTTCCCGCCGTGTTCCGTTGTCATGCGGAGGTGAAATTGTTATCCATGAAACCGAAGCACTAACATCCATTGATGTTAACACGGGGAATTACAAATCCAAAGGGAAGGACGCCAACAATTTCATTTTCAATCTAAATTTCGAAGCTGGGAAGGAGATTGCGAGACAACTTCGTCTACGAAATATTGGGGGTTTAATCGTGATAGATTTTATTGATATGATCAATAGAAAGGATCGCACCAATATTTTCAATCTCATGCGCAAGGAGTTATCCAAGGACCGTGCGAAAAATTTCGTATTGCCCATTTCCCAGCTTGGCCTAATGGAAATTTCCCGCCAACGGCATTCGCAGAGTAATAATAGCGAAATGCGTACCATGTGTAAGTATTGTGACGGCGATGGCTTCATTAAGTCTCCCCGAACCATGTGCAATGAAATTTATCGTAAACTTATCGAATTTTTACAACAAAAACGTGCAAAAGTTCCCAGTGAAACAAAAATCGAATTTAAAGTTTCGCTAAATAATGAAGTTCTAGAGCGTATGAAAAACGATGAAGATGCCCTGATTTCAATAGAGAAAAAGTTCAACGCTAAACTACTATTTCGAGCAGATTCTTCCCTGCACATGGAAAACTATAAAATAACTGATACAACCAAAGCAGACAAAGACAAAAATTGATAAAGACGCCTACATAAAAAATGCCAAAAGACACTAAGGAAACCTCGGGAGTCAAATCTTTCAATTTCGGTGTTAATTTCGGTGGCATAAACCCTAATTATTGACATGTGAATATTTTCAAATTGGGACCCATTTTCGTATCGGGACCCATACCACAAGGTTCCAAATTCATGGGTTGGAGGAGTACCATCTGTTTTTTTGACCGCCAGGCGGCGAATATCACACAACACATTCCGACCACCACAATTGCGATCGCCGATGGGATAGGCCTTCCCAGGTTCCATATGATCCAGATCGAGGGCCAGTAGAGCATCGATGTCAATGTTTTCTGCGTGGTTACCATCAGATGATCTTGTCGACACGCGCATGTAGCGGTGCCCAAGTTGCCGTTGGGTTTCGGCCTGTTCTTTTAATTCTGCTATTCCGGCTAGAAAATTTGATCCGCCCACTCGGATTGTCGATGGAAATATTTCGATACGTCTCTCTTTCCCGGCATATATCCGCATGGTGCCGCATTCGCACAAATCCATTTTTCTATTTCCGAAGTTAGATGCTTGGAAGAAGTGGACAAATAATACATCATTCATGTTGTGTATCGGCATTTCAAATTTATACTTTTCTGCTGGATTTGCCGATTCGACGTATTTTATTCCTGCTTGTTGCCACCTTGCTATTCGTTCGGCAATTTTAGCGGGATCCCCACCCGTAATATCCTCAAATACTATGTCTCTCCCTTTGCCACCATTTGCCAAATCAATGGTAATGAAACCATCCACAATTGGTTGCTGCCGGACTGCATACCCACTCGGAAAGGTGAATTGGTCACTGCTTAACATCTGCGTATA
>JAISYR010000013.1 GCA_031269795.1 Puniceicoccales bacterium | reverse complement strand
GTGTCCGAGGATGCGCTGGCGGCACGTTCGGCGGCAGCTGATACTGCCCCTCGCGTTGTTGCTCCACCTGTCGTTGTTCCATCGGGTTCAGCGGTTATCCCTCCGACGTCTTGGCTGGAGTTTAGGGTGGAGAATACTGCAAATCTACCGGAGGATGAAATTGTTGCACGGTTGCCTTTTCCAGGTATATTTGACTCGAGAAAATTTGGGTTTATACTTCTCTTGCCAAACGGGTACCAAATAGTTACTCAACTAATCAATGGTATGTCGGGAGATTGTCTGCTAAAGTCTATCGGAGAGTCTCCTGCTTTTGCGGAATTTTTCGAAAAAACACAATCTTCCGAATTTGGAAAGACTTTCACAAGAGAATCAACGCCGATAGAGGACTTTATGGGTATATTATTTGAAGATTTTTCGAAAGATACGACCGAAGGGTCGACGGTAGAAGAAATAGAGAGAAATCTACGAGAAGCACCCGGACTTTTTCCACGGGGTTTATCGCCGGAAAAAGTCGATGAATGGGTAACTATTTTTGTCCAGGGAACGAGAGACATTTTACGCAATAAAGATAGGCTGAACAAGATGCAAGATGAACAACGAAGTATCGTTGATTTAATTTTAAGCAAATTACCACCGCCAAATGAAGAAAATCAAAGATACTGGGATAACATACGTGAAATTATTGAACATGTGTTTACATGCGACGCAGATGAGAGAGAAAGAGTTGTAAAACTTAGGGAAAGATATCCTGTATTTGACTGTGCACTCTCATGACCAAAGGAGAAGGTATCTCTCGAAGAGTAAATATCAAAAGGATAAGAATCAATGGCCGTGAAATCACGGTCGCATAGGACAATTTTCTTGCCCTGTCACATGGTCTTCATTTTTTTGATATCAAATGCTGACCTTTTTAGGTTCCTCCGTTTTTTCACCTTATGGGAGGGAATCACTTCTTTTTCCCATGGGGTGTTGGAAAATGAAGGTTTCTGGGGAAGCAATGGAGCCGCATAATGTAAAAATTTTGACAAGCCAAGAGGAATCATTGTCAAGATATTGACAATTTAGAAAAAAATTGTTTCTAGGTGTTTTCCGTATGGACGGATTAGAAATAATGAAGTATGCTCAAAAGCATGACCAATTGGTTGCAAAACTAGTGAGAAAAGACTACGACGCTGCAGAAGATGAAGATTTCATTGTCGTAGGCGATAGGGCAGTTGGTATGCCTTGGAGTAAAGTGCCTGAAAAGGCGCTGGCGGCACGTTTGGCAGTAGCTGATGTCCCACCTGTTGTTGTTCTCCAAAGTTCAGCGGTTAACTCTCCGACGTCTTGGCAGGAGGCTATGAAGAGAAATACTGCAGATCTGTCGGAGGATGCGCTGGCGGCACGTTTGGCAGTAGCTGATGTTCCACCTGTTGTTGTTTTCCAAAGTTCAGCGGTTAACCCTCCGACGTCTTGGCTGGAGTTTACGGTGGAGAATACTGCAAATCTGACGGAGGACGAAATTGTCCAATTACTGTTTTTCCAGGGAAGGTTTGACGTGGGCAAATTTGGCACTGTACTTCTCTTGCCAAACGGGTATCAAATAGCTATTCAACTAGCCAATAGAATATCAGGAAATCGCCTATTGGAACTCATAGGAGAAAATAGAATGTCGGCGGATGATCTTATGTGTATATTCTTTCCAGAAGAGTATTTCGCTAAAGAAGGAGAAATAGATGAAATCCCGACGAAAGAAATGGTAGGTAATAGTGTACGAGCGGAATGTGAATTTTTGCCACGGGGTCCACAGAAAGGAAAATTTGATGGACTAATAGATGGTTTGAGCCAGGCAATAATAGACACTTATATCCATAAAGATCGGCGGGAAGAGTTTGGAAGACAACTACGAAATGTTGCCGATTTGATCGTTGGCAAATTTCCACCGCCTAACGCAGAAAATCAAGTATATTGGGATAACATACGTGGAGCTATTCAAGCTATGATAGATGAGTCTCAAGGAACAAATGGAGATGGTGAAGAAAAACGTGCAAGAGCTAGGGAAGGGTTTCCTTCATTTGACTTTTAACCTTATTAACCTTACGCTCCCATGGGACTAGAGAGGAATGCCTTGTAAAAAGTGGTTGTGAATGCCCGTTAGAGTCTCGGAACACAAAAGCTTTAAGGAAAGTAAGGGAGTTTCCGTGTAAAAACATCGATAAATTCGAAAAAATATTTCAAAATATTGACAATTTGGGGAAAATTGTTTCTAGGTATCTTTCCTATGAGAAGAGTAGAAAGAACGCCGTCTGTCCACAGTTACGGTCAATTAGGTACGAAATCACTGGAAAAAGCAAGCACTGCTGCAAAGGTTGGAGATTCCGTTGTAGTAGGTGATAAAGCAGTTGGTATTCCTCCGAGGAAAGTGCCTGAGGATGCGCTGGCGGCACGTTCTGCGGTAGCTGATGTTCCCCCAGGCTCAACGATCGGCATTCCAGCGCCTTGGCAGGAGGCTATGAAGAGAAATACTGCAGATCTGTCGAAGGATGCGCCGGCGGCACATTCGGCGGTAGCTGATACTGCCCCTCGCGTTGCTGCTCCGCCCGTTGTTGTTCCGTCGGGTTCAACGGTCACCTTTCCGACGTCTTGGTTGGAGTTTACAGTGGAAAATATTGCAAATCTGACGGAGGACGAAATTGGCAAACGACTTCTCTTTAGAGGCCGGTTTGACGCAAGCAAATTTGCCATTATGCTTTTCCTGCCAAAGGGGCACCAAATAGTTACTCAACTAATCAATGGTATGTCGGGAGATTGCCTGCTAAGGTCCATCGGAGGGAATGTTGCATCGGCGGATCATTTCAGGTATATATTATCTCCAGAAGATTATTTTACTAAAATTGCAGTTGAGGCCCCGACGGTAGGAGAGATGGAAGGCCTTGTCCGACTAGAATGCGAACCTCTGCCGCAGGGTTTCCCAAGGGAAAGATTTGAAGAATTGGTAACAGTTGTAGCCCGAGCGATAGTAGACACTTATGTCGATGAAGGTCGGAGGGAACAATTTGAAAGTAATCTGCGAAAAATTGTTGATTCAATTTTTAGCAAATTACCACCGCCCGACGCAACAAATCGAGAATACTGGAAGAACATATGTGAAGCCGTAATAGAAGAGACCGTTGGCGAAGATGGCGAAGGTGGTGGCGAAGATAGCGAAGATGGCGAGGGAAGACTTGTAGAACTTGAGGAAAAATATCCTTCATTTATGGCTGCCATGAAGATAGCAAGTTAAAAATGCATTTTAAGAAGTCGGGAACTTTCCTACCAAGGTCCATGGGAGGGAATGTCGAGGCGGCGGATCATTTTAAGCACATATTATTTCCAGAAGATTATTTTGATAAAATTGCAGTTGAGATCCCGACGGTAGGAGAGATGGGAGACCTTGTCCGAGTAGAATGCGAACCTCTGCCGCAGGATTTCCTGCACTTGACTTTTAACCTTACGCTCCCACGACTTTAGAGAGAAGAATGTTTTTCAAAAAGTGATTATGAATTCCTGTTAGAGTCTCGGAAAACGAAAGTTTTAAGGAAAGTAAGGGAGTTCCCGTGTAAAAACATCGATAAATTCGAAAAAATATTTCAAGATATTGACAATTTGGGGAAAATTGTTTCTAGGTATCTTTCCTATGAGAAGAGTAGAAAGAACGCCGTCTGTCCACAGTTACGGTCAATTGGGTGCGAAGCCACTTGAAAAAGCAAGCACTGCTGCAAAGGTTGGAGATTCCGTTGTAGTAGGTGATAAAGCAGTTAGTATTCCTCCGAGGCAAGTGCCTGAGGATGTGCTGGCGGCACGTTCGGTGGCAACTGCCGTTTCTCGCGTTGTTGCACGACGAAATCCGAGAATTGATTCGGTATCTTTATTGGATATTACAGCAGAAAAGGCTGCAAATCTGACGGAAGATGAAATCGTTGAATTGTTACGTTTCAAAGGCAGAACTGACCCAAGCAAATTAGCACTTGTACTCTTCTTACCCGACGGATATCGAATAGCTATTCAACTGGTCAAAGGCATATCAGAAGATCGCTGGCTAGAGCTTCTCGGGGGAGATCAGGCGGCGGCGGATGATTTCGGGTTTTATATGTTATTTGGAGAAAAGTTTTTATGGAGAGCAATGGAGGAACGTCCTACTCTAGAAGAGGCAAAAGAGTATATTCGAGTGGAATGCGAACTGTCGCCGGAAGATTTACAAAATGAAGAAGTTGATGGACGGGTAACTCCTTTAGCCCAGGCGATGGTGGATGTCTATGCCAATAAAAGCCGGCGAAGGAAGTTCGGAGATCAACTACAAAAAATCACTCATTACCTTTTAAACCAACTTCCATCGCCAGACTCAGCAAATCGAGGATACTGGCGTACCTTATGTAAAGTTATAAAAGATGAGATGCGCAGCAGAAGTGGTGGAAAAAAACTTATAGAACTTGGGAAAGATTTTCCTGCATTGAAGGCTGCATTGGAGATACCAAGTTAAGAATGCATTTCGGAAAACAGTTTTTGTTGCCGGGGAGTATCTAATAGAGCAACATACTCTAAAAAGAAGAAGCCCATCAAATCATTTGATGGGCTTCTTGAGGTTTTATCTGGGATAACATTGTGAAATGTGTTAAATACAAGAATTGATACGCATTTTACTGTGAATTTTTCCATATGGTTTGACAAAACCATTTACCTCATTTTACTCTGCCTCACAGGTGAAGAATTCAAAATTTGACCTAGAGTCCCACCGGGGACAACGGATAGATTTAGTTATCATAGCAGGAGAGCATTCGGGTGACCAGCATGCGGCAGAAATGCTGGCTGAAGTTAAAAAAATACGTCCCGATATCAATGTTGTGGCGTTTGGAGGAAGTGCTCTCCGCAATGCCGGAGCTGATGTAATTTTGGACATGACAAAATTTTCAGTGGTTGGTTTATACGAGGTTTTGCGGAACTTTTTCTTTTTTGCAAAATTGATAAAGCAGGTATTTTTATGGATCAAAAACAATCATCCCCGTGCCGTTTGCCTCATAGATTATCCAGGTTTCAATATTCGGCTGGCTCAAATGCTATTCGACGATAAGCTTTCTCAAAAGGCCGGGGGGGACATAAAAGTTCTCTACTACATATCACCACAAATTTGGGCATGGAAACCAAAACGATGCTTCCAAATGGCAAAGTTTGTCGATCGATTGGCAACAATTTTACCATTTGAAAAAAACTGGTTTAAGAAAACCGACTTGGATGTCAGCTTTGTGGGCCATCCATTTGTAGCGAATTCTTACAAATTAAATGTCACATATAACCCTAGGGGACCAATTTTGCTACTTCCTGGCAGCAGATGTCCCACCGTCAAAAAAATTTTCCCCTTACTGTTGGGCAGTTTCAATGAGATTTTGAAACATAGGAGCGAATGTACGGCAATTGTAGTATATCCCGATGAAACGATATTGGCTATCCTGCGAAAGATTTTAAATAGGAAATTTTCAAAACTGTTAGATAGAATAACATTTGTGCCCGACGGGGATAGCATCGAGGCATGTGTGGCCATCATGAGTTCAGGCACCATGTCTTTGAAATGCTGTCTGAATGGTATCCCTGGTGCCATTGTGTATAAAACTCATCCGCTGACCTACGTTATTGGGAAAATGTTGGTAAGTGTAAAACATTTGGGCATTGCAAATATTTTACTAAATCGGTGCGTGTGGCGGGAATTTATACAATCCCAATTGAAACCAAAGTCAGTCGCAAAATATATTTTGCCATATATCGACGATGAAAAGCTTCAGCGTCCATTGCGAAAGGTTTCGATGGAGTTGAAAGAAATATTGTCCGCGGGAAAAGATATGTCCGCTGCCCAGTGGTTATTGTCGGCGATTGAATAGGTAACTGGTGCTATGATTTTGTGGACTAAAAATGTACTTTCAAAACTATACCGCAAGTTCTTTTATCCAAGTGGCGTTGTGTTGGCCGATGCTAGGGAATATGTGGCGGGGGATGATACCCGTCTCATAAATTGGAATATCACTGCCAAAACCAACGCTTTGTTCGTAAACAATATTTGTGCCGATAGTGGAAATGATATCATTTTTGCATTGGATGTTAGTGAGTCCATAAAGTTTGGAACTCAAAAACAGTCGAAAATTTCACTGGCGATAGATGTTTTAAAAACCCTATCCCAGCTTTCGGAAAAAAATAACGATAGGGTGGGTTGTCTTATGTTTTCCAACAGAGTAGAAAAATATTTTCCACCACGGCGGCGTACGCAATGTTTCCCGTACACCATTGACAAAATAGTTCATTCGCAAGAAAAGCTACGGACAGATCTGTTGGTCGCTTTAAAATTCCTGAACAAAGTATTGACCAAACGATCTAGGGTCATTTTGATGTGCGACACGTTTGCCCTGACCGTTGGAAGAAAAGCAATACTAGCCCAGCTGCACATTTTAAAGTCAAGGCATGACCTAATGATGTTTCCTATGGTAGATAACAATGAAATGTTGGTGGCACAGCTTGGTAGAATTACGATCGAAGATTCGGAAACCGGTGAATTTTTCGAGGTTAATACCAATGATACCGAAATGATGACCAGGATAGCGACCCAATACGCTGCCTATCAAAAATTAATTTTTAGAGATGTGGAAAATATTGGGATAAAAATTTTCCCGATCAATACTCGAAATTCTGCGACGGAATTTCTTTTTAAACTTTTTAAATAAATTATGTTGCCGTTTAAACTTTTTCTATTGTCTTGGGTTTAGAAATTGTACAAATTGATGGCAAAGACATAATGAAGCATGAGAAAAAGAGTGGTCGTGTTGCCTGGTTCGCGTGGATGGCAGCGTCAATTTTCTACTTGTATGAGTATGCGGTTCGCATTGCTCCCAGCGTAATGGAACATGAATTGGCTGTGGAGTTTTCTGCATCCGCTGCGACGATGGGGGCCGTATTGGGGGCCTATTATTTGGTCTATGCCCCCTTGCAATTGTTTGCAGGCCTACTGTTCGATAAATTTGGAGGTAAAAAAGTACTTGTTCCTGCTGCCATTTTGGTATCCATTGGATGTCTTTGCATGATTATTCCAAGCAGTTCCCTAGTTTATGTGACCATGGGAAGGATGTTGGCGGGGGTAGGTTCAAGCTGTGCTTTCATTGGGGTCATGTACCTAGCTGCAGTATGGTTCCATGAAAATAAATTGGCCTTCCTGTCGGGATTAGCTACGTCACTTGGGATCTGTGGAGCTCTTTTGGGGCAAGCTCCACTATCGATTTTGATAGACAAATCCGGGTGGAGGATGTCGCTGGTGCTATTGGCAATCATAGGGCTAGTAACATTTATAATTGTATACCTGTTTATCCCACAAACA
This sequence comes from Puniceicoccales bacterium, assembly GCA_031269795.1. Taxonomy (GTDB): domain Bacteria; phylum Verrucomicrobiota; class Verrucomicrobiia; order Opitutales; family JAIRKQ01; genus JAIRKQ01. The sequence goes on along the minus strand of JAISYR010000013.1, from coordinate 26,027 downwards.
CCCCGTTGGGAGAAGGAAAAGCAGCAGATTACAAAGGCTGACCAATCCCCATTTGTGCACCTCGTTGCTGGATTAATTTCGGTTTGCCGCAACACCCAAACGTGGGTGGTGGGGTTAGTAGCTAGCTGTCTATATATGCCAACTGTCGTATTTGGTGATCTTTGGGGGGTTCAATACATACGGAGTGCACTGGGTCTGCACAAGGCAGAGGCTGCCAAAGTTGCCAGTATGCTTTACATAGGATGGCTGGTCGGAGGACCGCTAGTTGGATTATTATCGGATCTAATAGGGCATAGGAGGAGGCTATTGATACTCGGCTGTTTTCTAAGTACGATTTTTTTCTCAGTGATACTGGTATGTCCCATACGATCTCCATTTATCATAGGATTGTTACTGTTTTTGGCCGGCATATCTTCGAGTCCACAGGTGATTTGTTTTGTTGCAAGCTTGGAGGCTAATTTGCCAAGCGCGAAGGGTAGTGCCATTGCGGTGGTCAACATGATTATAATGTTTGTGGGAGGGATATTCCAACCCATAGTCGGCTGGCTAATGGGGAGAAATTCTACCGGCGATATGGATGCAATATCCCATATTGCTTTCAGAAATGCCCTCCTAACCATGCCAATTTTAACCTTTATTGGCTTGCTAATGTCATTTTTTATAAATATAGAAAAAGGAATTGGTGAAAGAGCGCTCTATGAAGAAAAAATGTAATATTTTGGTGGCATTGCTTTTTATGGCAATGTGTGGAATTTCTGTTTCTTTTTATTCCAACCACAAAAGGTCGAAGCAGGAAATAAAAAATTTGAGGTTGGAAGTTGCCAAAAGCTCCGATAGCCTATCGGAAGCGGATGCATCTTTTGTTAGGAAAGTACTGGGTAAAGATTTTTCCCGGGTATTTTCTTTGCACAAGGTTTTACTTGAAGATCAGTATTTTATGTTTTGTGACCTAATCACTTCCGATACAGTAAGAATGGTTGCCAACGAATTTGGACATAATTCATACGATTTTTCTAACATAGATTTTAAAGAGGGAGATGTGGTGATAGACATCGGAGGAAATGTTGGAATGATTTCCATTTTTCTAGCTAAAAAGTTTCCATTTTTGAAGATTTATGCCTTCGAACCGGTGAAAGAAAATTTCGAGAACTTTAAAAGAAATATCAAACTGAATAACATTCCTGATGGAGTTATTACCGTAGAAAATTTAGCAGTTACCAAAGATGCAAGAATTGTTAATTTGGATATTAATATAACAAATTCAGGAGGGTCAGGCCTGAGTGAGAAGAAAAAGGTTGGCGGTTTTCAAAGCGGTGATGTGCAGTCTGTGACGCTGGAGGACATATTTGAAAAATTCTCCTTAAAGTCCTGTAAACTGTTAAAGATCGACTGCGAAGGGTCGGAATATGAAATATTATACAATACCGACAAAGACATTTTGAAAAAATGTAAGCATTTGCGAGGAGAGTTTCATGAAAATGACGGCATTAGAAAACAAGGATACTCCATTGCTGCATTGGAATCATATTGCAAGGAAATGATAGACGAAGTCCTTGTAGAACATTGGGTAGGACACTAAGATATTGGGAAAAACTCCAAACGATGGAAAAATCCCCCCGAGGACATTTTTTGCTAGGTCATGGTTCCCCAGGAGCCTTGGGAAGAAACTATTCCATTGTCGATAAAATTTTGCGCAGCTCTTCCCGCCTGAGAGTGTTTTCCCGCAGCATTTTTTTAGTTCCCTCAATAATATGCGCAGGCGCACGGCTGAAAAATTCTTTATTCGCCAATTGTATCTCGTTTAATCTTATCAGTTTGGAAAGCTTTTCAATTTCCCAGGTAAGCTTCTTTTTTTCTTCAACGGTATTAATCCTTGCCACGTGGAGATAAACTGTTCCTAGGGATGTTTGGACGAACGGAAATTGAAGAATTTCACCGGTGAAATCTATTTTTTCCATGCCAACGAGCTTTTGTAATTTAGGGATATAACCTTCTATAACCTTCCTTGCTGTTTCGTTTTTTGGACAAATCAACAAAGACGTGTGTTCCTTTGATTCCGGGGACTGTGCAGTTAATCGCCGGGATAAATTTAAAAACTCTTTGAGTTGGGCAACCATGTCGATGGAAGTTTCATCCAGGCCAAGAGTGCCAAGTGCTAACCGTAAATCTTGTGCCGTTTCGCAGTAAACGTTTTGCATACTATGTTGGTCATGTTCACCCATATTCCATAATTCATCGGTAATGAATGGCATAAATGGATTTAAAAGAAGTAGCAACTGTCGTATGACGATGTCATGGACCGCTGACACTGTCTTATTCCCTTCCCTTAATCTAGTTTTGGAAGCCTCCACATACCAACTACAATATTCATTCCAAAAAAATGAACTCATGGAATTTACGGCAGCGTTGATTTCAAAGCGTTCCATTTGTTCCTCGAACGTGCTGCAAAATTTTATCAAATTTAACAGAATCGCATGGTCGTCGATGTCCAGGTCTTGAATGGAAATTTTTGCAATTATGTCGGCCAAGGATATTTTAGTGTACGGTTTATACGCACGGTTTATACGGCTGAAGCGAAATGCATTCCATAATTTGTTGCAAAAATTTCTTCCCAGTTTCAAATTGTCCTCGTTGAAAATCAAATCCTGGCCACTGGCAACACTTAATAGAATCCCAAATCGTAAACCATCGGTACCATATTTGGCGATTAGGTCCAATGGTTCCGGTGAATTCCCTAGGCTTTTTGACATTTTACGCCCCATTTTATCCCGTATAATCCCCGTAAAATATACACTTTTAAAAGGAATGCGTACCTTGATTTCTTCGCTATTTAGGGATTTTTTGTTGGGTCCCATGAATTCCAGGCTGGCGATGATCATTCGGGCAACCCAAAAAAATATGATGTCGGGGCCCGTTACTAGAACGTTAGTTGGGTAGAAATATTGGAAATATTCTCTGCGCATTTTTTCCTGATCCGGCCATCCGAAAACGCCAAATGGCCATATCCAAGACGATGCCCATGTATCCAAAACATCTTCGTCCTGTTCCCAGTTCTCAATATCCGAAGGACCATCGACGGAAACATGCCAATTGTTACTATTGCTACGGTCGGAATTCTTTTTGTACCAAACAGGAATGCGATGGCCCCACCAAAGCTGGCGACTAATGCACCAGTCTTGAATGTTATCCAGCCAGTGCAAATAGGTTTTTTCCCAATGTTTTGGATAAAATTTTATAAATCCTTCCGAAACCGCACGTTTCGCCTCATTGACCTTTGGGTATTTTAGAAACCACTGTTCGGAAAGTCTTGGTTCAATGGGAACATCACCCCGCTCGGAAAATCCAATGTTGTTTTCGTATTCCTCTATCCTTACCAATGCGCCAATCGCTTGCAATTTTTCCGCCGTTTTTTCCCGGGCAGCAAATCTATCCAAACCAGCAAATTCACGACCGGCTAGGGCATTTAAAGTCCCATCGGCATTTAAAATATCAACTATCGGTAAATTGTGCCGCTGGCCGATTGCTAGGTCGACGGTATCGTGGGCAGGTGTAATTTTCAAGGCTCCGGTTCCGAAATTTCTAACGACGGCATCGTCCGCAATGATTGGGATTTCTGCCTCATTTAATGGGCACTTGCAATGTAATCCGACTAGATTTTTATACCGTTCATCTCCCGGATTGACAGCAACCGCCACGTCCCCCGGAATTGTTTCCGGGCGTGTGGTAGAAATTTCAATAAACTTCCCAGGCAATTCCACAATTTCATAGCGAACATAGTACAACTTGCTTTTTTGTGGCTTCATGGTGACTTCCTCATCACTTAGGGCCGTTAATGTTTTAGGGCACCAGTTTACCATCCGTTGCCCACGGTAAATATATCCGCGTTTATACAGTTCAATAAAAACCGTCAATACTCCCCGACTGTAGCTTTCATCGAGGGTATAGACTTGGTTTTTGAAATCACAGGAAACTCCAAGACTTTTCAATTGCGACAAAATGATCCCACCGTGTTTATCGCGCCAGGCCCTGGCGTGTTCCAAAAACCTCTCACGTCCAATTTTCCTAGGGTTGAGAGCATTTTCCATCAATTCCTTTTCAACTTTTACTTGCAGAGAAATTCCTGCATGGTCCGTGCCAGGAATCCAGGTGGCACATTTGTTACAATGTCTAGCTCGCCGTATGAATACGTCCTGTAGAGTTTGATTGAGCAAATGGCCCATGTGCAGTACGCCCGTTACATTCGGTGGGGGCATCAAAATGCAGAATGACTCCTTGGAAGGATCCATTGTTTTGTCAAAACAGCAATCATTCAACCATCTGGACGTCCATTTTTCTTCCACCTGTTCGGGGATAAAAACTTTATCTAATGCTTCCATTGGCAAATCAAAAAAGTTTTTTTGGTGGAAAAGTCGAGTATGAATGTTTTTTCAAAGCTACGAACTATTAAAATCTTTTCTTTTCAAGGTTGCTTTTAATCGTAGAGTAATGTGAACTAATATAAAATCAGGATTTGCTTTTTTTCAAAAACTGAATTTAATTTTAAGAAAATATGTATCAACTTACCTTCAGCGAACAAAGTCTTTCGGAATTGGATAAGTTCGCGAAGGATGAACAACTGCAGCTGGTTAGTCGTATTAGCGAACTCTCAGCGAAAGCATTTAAAAACGAAGATTCAAATATTCCTAACTTCTACCGCGATGGAAAAACGTACTATCGCTTGAAGGTGGATACGCTTAGGGTATATGTCGAAAAAATTAATAGCGATACTTTGTATTGTCACTATATTCTGCCACAACACACCCTGTCGGATTTCCTATTCAGGGCAAAATTCCCAGTTAGTGAAATGCAAATGGTCGAGCAGCATTCCTCATTTTGGAAATATTTAGAATCATTGAAAAACAATGCCGGGAAACACTAACGATATTGGAAAACACTAGGGAGATATGACATCGAAGATTTTTGAATCATCAACAAATGGCGATTGGGCCGCCATATTTTTCTTGCTAACGGTAATCTTCTTGCACCTTAGACGGCACATTGGAAGTCCAAAATTTGCGTTTGTCAACATGTGGGCCATGAGAATTTCCTGCTCATTGTTTTTTTCATTTTTGGTAAACGTATGCAGCGAGAAACCCAAACCAATCCCACTGCTCATAGCAACGGTATTGCTGGTGATCTTTTTGATAGAGTCCATGAGATTGTGGAGATTGACAAACATTTTTGCCGAAATTGATATCCCTGTATTTCCAAGGTTTAGGCAATGCACGGAGAATTTTGTATGGCCAATGGGAAAATTTTTCGACCAAACCCGGCAGTTGATTCTTGTGCATAAATTTAACGAAAAGACCCTATTAAAAATAGGAGACAATGATTGTTTCGTGATGTATTCTCCGATATTTTATGGCAATGATCAACATTCGCGGCTGCAAATCATCTTCGATTTTCCTCGCAATGGGTGTCCGATGTTAAATTGCATATTGACTTCATTTACCAAGGATGGGAAAGCGATTGTAACGAATAACTTGCAGACAGTTTTTGCTAGTTTTTATCCGCAGTCTTGGGATGTCAAACGGTATCCGATGGCTTCACTAGAAAAGTTGCTAAAAATTCACGCATCTCACATTGCGAAAAAGAAAACCATAGCAATCGACGATGAAAATAGCTGGGAAACAATCAATGGGGAACAACATCAAATCGAACTAGAAAATTGTAACGCCGGATTGTGTGAAAAATTGGAAGAAAATGACAACATAACGCTAACATGCATGGGACGATATCGCCTGTGGTGTGACTTGCTAAATTATAGATATTTTGGGAGGAGTTTCTAGGGGTGTGCTATATCAACTTCGAATTTGAGCCCTTCAATGGTGTCCAGTAGTTTTCGTATGGATCTTTCGTTGTTACAATCCGCACTGACATGGGCCAGGATGACCTTTTTCCATTGATTGCATTTATTGTTTTTTATAAAATTTATCGCCGTTTCATTGGGCAAATGGCCATATCGACTGCGAATTCTAGCCTTAATAAATGGTGGCCGTTTCGTATCCAGGGTCAACAGATCATTGTCATAATTGGACTCAAGTATGAGCAGGTCGACATTGGAAACATAGGGTAAAGCGTGGGATGGAATGTATCCTAAATCCGTCATCCATGCTATGCTATGCATCTCTCCAGTGCTGCCGTCAGCTTCCACGGAAAAAACGTACCCTAGGGGGTCAACGGCATCGTGAGGAACGCTAAAAGAAGCAATGTTTAGGTCATTAAATGTCAACCTATCAGCTGTTGAAAACGTCTGCCAGGGTATGTTGAAGCCGTATTTATTTTCTATGGCACTGGCAGTATTTTTGTTGGCAAAAAAACTTATATGTCCAAACTTCGACAGGCCACGCAACCCTTGAATGTGGTCAAAATGTTCGTGGGTTATGAACACGGCATTCACCTGCCCAAGGCAAATACTGCGGGCAATCAACATTTCTTTTATGCGCTTACATGAGAACCCTGCATCTACTAACACGATGCTGTTCTGGGTCCTTATGAGCCCGCAATTTCCTGTACTTCCACTGCCCAGCATATCAAATTTCATAGTTGTACGACTGACGGCCATATGAAATTTCATTGCTAGAATTTAGCAAGGAAAAACGCCCTATAGGGCAATATGCCAACTGTGTCCCCCCGCTATGATGCAAATAAAACCTCAAACAATAAAATTCCTCTAAACTTTGACCGTTTTCCCTGGCAAACCTGTCGACGAGTCTCACTGGGGCACGAGCAAATTTCAGTTCCTTTTTCCCCGAGGCTTTTCTTTATGTGGGAGAAAAAAACTATAGCATTACGTCGAAAGTATCCGCATACTCCCGCCGAGTCATGTCGGGAACACCGGATTTCGTCGTGTAAATATACCCTATTCCATGCAGGGTACGCAGAGCATTGGCATCGGACCCGTTCTCTTTGAGCAACTGACGAATCTTGACGATGTATTGATCCAATGACCGGCTTCTAATGTTGGCGTACTTTCCCCAAACATTATGGATGAGATTACGTCTACTTAGGATGGTGTTTTCGTTGGAAGAAAAATGTTTTAAAATTCCCAACTCCTTCCGCCTTATGGGAATAGCATTACCATTCTTGAAAATTATTTGCATCAAAGATGGTTTTATTACCGCTCCACAGAATTCAAAGTCGTCGTCACATAGGGTAACATTGCTTGAAACGTTATCCCTCTCTCTCCCATATGTCCTCCGCAGCACGACTTTTATTCTTGCAATTAATTCCGTGAAACTAAATGGCTTTGTTATGAAATCTTCGGCACCGGCATCGAACCCTTTCAACTTATAGTATTCATCGGAGAAAGCCGTTAGGAAAATTACTGGAATTTCTACGTGGCTGTTTTGCAATTGCTTTATAACATCAAAACCATCGATGTCGGGCAAATTAATGTCGAGGAGTAATATGCTGGCTGCTTCCTTTTGCAAAAATTCGACGGTACCTGAACCATCATGAAATGTCCGGACATCCATGCCGGAAATCTCTATTTGCTTTTGCAAGATCTCTGCCAATTTTTTGTCATCTTCTGACAACACAACTAGAGGAGTATTTGTATTCATTTGAATGTAAAATTGACCATTCCCTAATGGGAGAATTTAAAAAAGTCAACAAAATAAACATTTTTTCTAGAGAAAACTGCTTTTTGTAAAAATTCCGCACAGATATCCCAAAAAAGGGACAAATGCTGCGAATCAATCGTATGCAATGGAGCATTTTATGATAGAAAAATGTTGTACGGTATAGAATTGCTGTCATATTGTTGACCAGTGATTTATGAATATCCATGAATATCAAGCGCAAAATTTATTGAAGGAGTTCAACGTACCGGTACCATTTGGAGTGCTAGTAACTGCGGGGGATGATTATCAGGCTATTCTAGGGGCATTGCGTTTTGACAAGATCTGTGTCAAAGCCCAAATTCATGCTGGAGGAAGAGGGGCTGGGCATTTTAAAAATGATCTTGGCCATGGAGGTGTAAAAATTGCCTCTTCCAAGAAAGAGGCTCTTGGTGTCATTAAAAGTATGATTGGAAATACATTGGTGACCAAGCAAACGGGAAATGGCGGTAAAGTTGTCCGCAAAGTATATTTGGTGGAGCCGGCGAGATTTTCACGGGAATACTACGTCGCAATTCTGGTCGATAGAAATCTCCGAAGGCCCATACTAATGCTTTCCACGGAAGGAGGTGTTGACATAGAAGCGATAGCCGACAGATCACCGGAAAAGTTACACAGAATAATCATCGAACCTTCCATGGGGCTAACGACTAGTCAAATAAAAGAACTAGCCGGCCAAATAAGATTAACGGTAGAACAAGCCCAGGAATTATCCGAACTACTATTGCAACTGTATGCACTGTTTATAGCCAAAGACTGTTCCCTGATTGAGATTAACCCACTTGTTTTGGATAGAAGCGGCCATTTTCTAGCAATTGATTCGAAAATAAATTTCGATGACAATGCTCTTCCTCGTCGGCCGGATATTGTAAAATTGCGTGATGTCGAGGAAGAAAATCCAAATGAAGTGGAAGCATTGCAGTATAATTTGAATTATATTGCTCTCGGCGGTAATATTGCATGTTTAGTAAATGGAGCTGGGCTGGCCATGGCGACCATGGATCTAATACAATACCATGGGGGGCAACCTGCAAATTTTTTGGACATTGGAGGAGGAGCAAATGAGGAGCAAATTACCCGTGCCTTTAAAATCATTCTTAAAAATCCAAATATTAGGGGGATTGTTGTTAACATTTTTGGGGGGATTGTTAAATGCGATGCGGTGGCCCAGGGGATTGTAAACGCCGCCCAGGCAACCTTATTATCTCTTCCCATGGTCGTTCGTTTTGAAGGTACAAACGTTGGAGAAGGGAAAGAAGTACTAAAGAAGAGTGGGCTAAGGATTACCTTTGCCGAAGACCTCGACGGTGCTGCCAGTAAAATCGTCAACCTGTGCCAATAATGATTAATCTAGAACCCAACAAATGAGTATCCTGGTCAACAAAGAAACACGTGTGGTGGTTTGTGGAATTACCGGAAAAGCTGGAACATTTCATTCGAACCAATGTCTAGAATTTGGAACCAAAATAGTGGCGGGGGTTACCCCAGGGAAGGGTGGTCAAATGACGGGAAGCAATATTCCGATCTTTAATTCGGTTCGAGAAAGCGTAGCCAATGAAGGAGTTGATACGGCTTTGATCTTCGTGCCTCCCATGTTGGCCGCTGCGTCGATCATGGAATGCATCGGAGCAAATTTAAAGCTTATAGTTTGCATAACGGAAGGAATTCCTGTGTTGGACATGGTCAGGGTAAGCGTTGCGTTGGAACATTCCAATTCACGCCTTGTTGGACCAAACTGTCCCGGGATAATTTCTCCTGGCCAGCGGTGTAAAATTGGAATCATGCCGGCCTACATTCACAGGCCTGGCCCCATCGGAATTGTTTCGCGGTCGGGAACGCTTACCTATGAGGCAGTTTGGCAAGTGACCCAACGGGGCAGCGGCCAGTCAACGTGCATTGGGATCGGAGGTGACCAAATTATCGGGATGACACACCTGGATGTGATAAAAATGTTTAATGCCGACCCGGAAACCGAAGCGATTTTAATGGTGGGAGAAATCGGAGGAAATTCTGAAGAACTTGCGGCTGCCTACATAAAACAGTACGTTAAAAAACCAGTTGCTGCATTCATTGCTGGAGTAAGTGCGCCCCAAGGCCGTCGCATGGGACATGCGGGTGCAATAGTATCCGGCAACCAAGGGAGTGCTAAAAGCAAGTTGACAGCCCTCCGTGATGCCGGTGTCGCAATTGCAGAAGTTCCTTCAAAGATGGCAGAAACCTTATTTGCTGCCTATGGGAAGTGAGCCTTTGTCCCCTTTCTGTGCAAGTAATTTCTATATCTTTCAATGTTTGATTAGTATTCTCCCCTAGTAGAAGTTTTTGATTTTAAAATCATTTTCACGCCCAATTATATCTCATTTTTTCATTTTTGTCTTGCAAAATGTCGTACTTTCCCATTGATCTTCAAGCGATGGAAGAAGAAGCCAGCGCAGAGTCACAATTGATAAAGAATGTTTCTCCATTGGAGTTGAAATATACGGATGTTGAGAAATTGTCCGCGGTCATCACGGGAACGGGGAAAATTTTGGCACGGAAGTTTACCGGATTGACAGCCCACCAGCAACGCCATGTCACGCGGATGATCAAACGGGCTCGCAATATGCTTCTGATGAAATAGAGCGTTCCCATGAATGCTGATATTGCTGCGGCATCCCAGGAGTTGAAGGGAGGTGGAGTGGTTATTTTGCCAACGGAAACCGTCTACGGTCTCGCAGCCAATGCGCTCGACGAAAAAGCTGTTAGGAAAATTTTTACGATCAAAGGTCGTCCGCTAAATAACCCATTGATTTTGCACGTGCTGGATAGTTCCTGGTTGGAACGGTATAGTCATGTAAAAAAATATCCAGTGCGCGTTGAAAAAATTACCGGGGCATTTTGGCCAGGTCCAATCACCATAATTCTCCCCAAAAAAGCAGTTATTCCGGACATTGTGACCTCTGGTTACGGTACGGTTGCAATCCGTTGTCCTGACCATCCGATTTTTCGAGCGGTCCTGTTAGCCTCCGACCTGCCCTTGGCCGCTCCGAGCGCCAATCCATTTGGCTATGTCAGCCCGACCTGCATTGGGCAGGTAAAAGCAACTCTTGGGGATAGGGTAAAAATAATGCTCGATGGTGGTGAATGTGCCGTTGGCTTGGAATCGACAATCTTAGACATAACCAGCACGGTTCCCAAGATTTTAAGGCCGGGAGCGATAGCCGCCGATGCCATTGCCAAAGTTTTGGGAGAAGATGTTATCGACTATGACGTTCAGATTGTTTCTAAAAACCCGTGTGTCCCTGGCCAATTGAAGCAGCACTATTGTACCGATACCCGTCTGGTCCTTTTTGAACATGGTAACAGGGATCTTTCGCAATATTTCGCTGGGAGAACGGCCATTGTGTTTACGCAAAGGCCGAAAGATTTCGATGGGACTGTGAAAAATTTACAACTCCTAGCCGAAGCTATCCTTTGGTTTAGCGACGACGGCAATTTAAATGTGGTGGCTAGGAACCTGTTTTCTACCCTTCAACGACTCGACTTTGCACACTATGATACCATTTTGTGCGAACGGCCTCCGAGGACAGGAATTGGAATAGCAATCGACGACAGGTTATTGCGGGCAGCTGCAAAATTTAGGCGATGAACACCACCGCATGTACTTGGCAATCAATGGTAGGCAGAAAAATTTTGCGATGGCGTTCCCGGGTATGTGTAAATATTCTTCTTTCAATTTCCCATTAAAAGAACATCTTGTTACCAATGATTTTGGAAAATTTTATTATCAATCTGGCCACGCTATTTGGCCTTGGAAAATTCCCGATTATGCCAGGGACACTTGGGTCGTTTATGGGATTATTGCTTCACATTATCCTCCTGCAAAATTTGTCGATTTTCCCTATGATTTTTACGCTCATCACCATTATTTTGCTGGCCATTGTCACTTGCGACATGGCGGAAAAAGTGATTGGAGAAAAAGATCCGAGCTGTGTCATCCTCGATGAGTTCGTTGCGATGCCCATTTGTTTCCTTGGCATAAAACATTTCGTCCCGGCGACAGTTGCCATGTGGAAAATTTGGGTGTTTGGTTTTATCATTTTCCGTATTTTTGATATTTTGAAACCATTTGGCATAAAAAAATCCCAGGATCTTTCGGGGGGAATAGGTATCGTCGTCGACGATATCATTGCGGCAGCCTATGCAAATTTTACCATGATTTTGATTTGCTTGACTATTCTGTAGTTAGCGACACCTTTCAAGAAAATGAAGGCATTCCTAGTCCGTTTGGTACCAATTTTATTGGTGATAATATTTTTCGGAGGGTCGATTCTAATCCACGAAATAGGACATTATGTGCTGGCCAAAAAAAGGGGGCTGCTAGTTCCGAAATTTTCCATTGGTTTTGGTCCAAAAATATTTGGATTTAGGGTTCAGGAAACGGAATTCGTAATTTCCCTGCTACCGTTGGGTGGATACGTGGCGATCCCCCAGCTGGCTGATTTGCACGAGATCGAAGGAAATTTTGATCTGCCCGATGATGCGAAGCCGGCCACCTGCTTCGACAAAGTTATCATCGCATTTGCAGGGCCACTGGCTAATATGCTTTTGGCATTTGGTCTGGCAATTGTTGTCTATTTCGTCGGACTTCCGGTTTTGGAAGAGGAACTTACGACCACTGTCGGATACGTTGCGCCCACATTAACCACGCCCGATGGGCACCAGATGCAGTCCCCGGCATCCAAGGCTGGGATTCTTCCGAATGATAAAATTTTATCCATAGACGGGCATAGGGTCAAAAAATTCGATGAGATCGTGCAACTTATCGCCCTGGGAAATAAAAAAGACAACGGTAAAGAACCATTGGCAACCATTGAACTCGAACGCGATGGCGTAAGGTTACAAGTATCAGTAAATCCTATACTCATCTCCTATTCCAAGCAACGGCATGATGCGCTTAGGGTCATTGGAGTCCATCCCAGACAAACATTGATTGTTGGGGACCTACGCCATTTGGATAAGACACAAGTACTGGAGCTTAGAAAGGGAGATCGCCTGATGTCGGCCAATGGTGTTCCCCTATTTCATGCGCAAACATTGCATGATATGGCCTCAAAAAATGAAACCATTGCCATGGAGATTGAGCGCAATGGGAAATTTCAGACCGTAAATGTGCCAGTTGTAAAATTAGCCGTCAGGAAACCTTTTTGCGGATTAACTTTCTCGAAAAAACGCTGGAAGCTTGATTTTATCCCAGCGGACAAAGATATTACGCCGTTGAATAACGGCCTACGGCAAAATTTTTCGCATATGCAAATTTTTTGTAGCGACGAAAAATTTTTAGAAAAAAATGGTATTTCCAATGGAGACCGGTTGGCCCCTTTTAGGGGAAAGAAGGTATTTTCCCTGGAAGAAATTGGCAATGTCCTCAGGAATAGCGATCAAGTGACGCTAAAAATTCTGACAAAATCTGGAGAGCGAGAACTTTCCCTGGAAAAAATTACCGACGTTCATTTGTCTGATACGAAAATTGACCATTTGTGTGGCATAGTATTTGATCCCCAGTCGATAATCCATAGGCCGACAGCAGTTCGGCAAATCGTCGATTCGATGGATATTACCCTTAAAACCCTGGGGAGCCTGTTTAGCAAAGGCTCTAGCATCTCTGCAAAACACTTGATGGGACCGGCCGGCTTGATAAAAGCTTTGCATACATTTGCCAAAAACAGTTTTCTCACCCTGCTGTGTTTTGTTATTTTGATAAACGTAAATCTGGCAATTTTAAATTTGCTGCCTTTGCCCGTGTTGGATGGCGGTATAATTACTATTGCCCTGTTGGAAAGGTTTACAACGTGGAAATCCCTGAATAAAGTTTTGGCAAAGATTCAGACCGTATTTTTTGCCCTGCTGATCGTACTATTGGCCTATGTTACCTTTTTCGACTTTAGACGCATATGGGCCGAAAGGCAAGCGATCTTCGAAAATCAGAGAGAATCTCGACTAATCATACGCCATGGTCGCTAAACGTAGGCAAACGAAGGAGGTGGCCGTCGGCCATGTTGGCGTTGGGGGGAACAATACCATTAGCATCCAATCGATGACGAATATTCCTACGAAAAATGTGGCAGGCAATGTGCGGCAAATTTGTGAGTTATTCGAAGGGGGGTGTGAAATTGTTCGGCTGGCGATAACGGATTTGGAGGACATAAAGTTTTTCGCTGAAATAAAAAAAATTCTACGGGCCAGGAACATTCCAGTCCCCATGGTGGCCGATGTTCATTTTTCTCCGGCCATTGCTTTGAACTGCCTGGAAGTGGCCGATAAGGTTCGCATAAATGCGGGAAATTTTTCCGACAAGCTGGTGGGACCCCAGTCGTTTTCGGATGATGAGTTTCTCGTGGGGAAAAACAAATTGCAAAAATCCCTGGGCAAATTTTTGCGGAAAGCAAAGGATTTGAAAAAGTCCGTGCGGATCGGAATTAATCATGGGTCTCTGGCTCCCCGTATGGTTTACAAATTTGGGCATGGGGATGTCGCCATGTGGGAAAGTGCCAAGGAGTGCCTCGAAGTGGCCTGGGAAATTAAATTTGAAAATATCATTCTGTCATTTAAAGCCAGCGATGTAAAAAAAATGATAGCTGCCAATCGCCTGGCCTGTTCCAAGCTCGATGAAATGGAGAAAAATTATCCAATTCACCTTGGGGTTACGGAGTCTGGCAGTGGGGATTACGCCCGCATAAAATCAGCAATCGGCATGGGGTGTCTTCTGATGGATGGCATTGGGGATACCCTGCGGGTTTCGCTGACGGAAGATCCCGTCAGGGAAATAGAGGTCGCAAGGAACATTTTGCAGGGGTGTGGAGTGAGGCGCTATGGCATAGAATTCATTGCGTGCCCATCCTGTGGCCGCACATCCTATGACATTCAGTCCATTCTGGGGGAGCTTAGGGCACACTTGGAAAAACAAATAGGTGCAAGGAATTTGAAGATCGCCGTGATGGGGTGTATGGTCAATGGCCTGGGGGAAGCGGCAGATGCCGACTTTGCGATTATTGGTAGTCCAAATGGTACCCTGTCCCTCTATCAAAATAGAAATTGTGTCCTGAAAAATGTTTCACGGGAAGAAATTTGTAAAAATTTAACAAAAATTTGTCGATTAAAACTTGACGGCATGTAATTGTTCCGTACAATACTTCCTCACTATGAATATTTTAAACAAACAAAATCGTGGTTTTACACTGATAGAAGTACTGATTGTTTTGGCAATCTTAGCAGGTATAGCTGTCACTCTTACAAGGAGTGTCGGATCTGGGCGCGATGCAGCTTTAGCACAACAAACGAGGATCGACATGGATGGAAGGATTAGAACAGCCATCGTAGCAAAAGTATCTTCAAGCAGAGTGATACCGCAGTCGGGTGTTATCGAGGCGACATACCTTAACCTTAACACCACAAATGATCCTTACAGAGAGCCGTATGAGTTTACGGTAAGTGGTAACATAGTAACCGTATCACCTAAATCGGGGGGTAAGGCAGCCACGGCGGGTGTTACCCCAATTACGATTGACTTGTCTCCCTATTTGCCTTTTTAAACAATTTGCAAATTATTTCAAAGGCACCAAATGTTTTTGGTGCTTTATTCATCAAAGAATGTCATGGGGGAAAACAAACAACAGCTAGGGTTTACGCTGATAGAGTTAATATTTGTCCTAGCGCTGATGGGAGCGTTTGTGACGTGCTTTGTCATTAAGCCGTTTAGGTCCAGAGATGATGCCGTTTATGGGACAAAAGTCATCCTATCCGAAGCTGTATTTCTGGCGAGATTGTATGCCATGGGATCCGACGATGCGATTACCCTTGATTTAGTTTCAAGGTCAGATTACGACTCTCTTGACGAATTTGTTGACCTAGAAATTAAGAAAGGTCCTTGGATGACAAAACGTAGCAAAAGATTGGACTCAAGAATTTCGAATTGTAGTTTTGTAAACTTTCCTGAAATTTGTAAAAGCTCGGACCGTCCCCAGAATTCCTTTAAAGCCGGTGAAATACCACAAAATCAAGTGATTTTCAAAGAAAAATTTTTTACCCCTTTCCAGTTGAAATTTTCACTTGAAGGCAAGGAATGGTTTATTGCCGTCGACGCGAACGCACAAACACATATATACGCACAAGAATGATGAAACCTAGAGATCAAAAAGCTTTTTCTTTGCTTGAAGTCCTCTGTGCGATTGCACTTTTTACAACCGCCACATTGGCCATAATAAAATGTTTTATGGAACATGCAACCATGCCAGGGGTTGATCAGACGGCTGTTGCCCTAATAGCGGATATAGACAATTGTATGACTCACAGGCACGATCTGCAGTCCGAGGACAGGCAAGTCCATTGTTTATTTGTTCCAAGTGCACATTTTAGGGCAGCATGTAAGGCACAGTCCATGGGGTCCAATCTCAAGCTTTGGACTCTCACCATAAAAGGATACCCCAACCTCTCCCGAAACGTAAAAAAAAGCCGCGCTCCCCAAGAGATTGTGGCATACCTCTACGAATACATTCCCTAAACTTTGTCGTTGGCCTCTAGGATAGCTCGTTCCTAACATTTTCATTTGCTGATCCTACGGCACAATTGGCTCTGTTTCCGCCTGCATTCTTGGTTGTTCTTTCCGTGCGATTATTTCGGTAGAAACCAGTGTGCCGTCTTCGAATTCTATTACATATCCTTCGCGGATCAACCAATGTAAATTTTTGAAAAATTCCTGACTTCCGGATTCTTTGGGGGAATTCAAGGGGGATGCGGCAACGCTTTCCGTGTCACTGGAAGGTTCTTGGGATGTCGAAGCGAACGTTGGTACTTGATTGCCCTCTTTTTCAAAACCGTCGGGAATTCCCAGGAATCCTTGCGTGTACTGTAAACACAGGGATGTGATGGAAATTTTTGGATTGGCATCTACTATGGCGATGATTTTCTGCATATCATCCGTGAAAATATTCCCGGGCTGCCTAAATTTACGCCTAATTCCGGAGACGTAGCTGATGCCTGGTTTGTTACCAATTTTATAAATTGTAAAACCGGAACGGCCCAAACGTCCCCGCAAATTATTCGCAAAATTCAATGGAAAAGATTTTTCTCTGCCAACTAGAACAAAGATTGACTTGCTCAACAAACTTCGCGGCATCCTATCAAATGTTTCACCGGAAATCCGCACCGAATCATAGCGGGTAATGGCTTGGCCTTTGAGGTGTTCAATGAAATATTTTTTCGCCTCACCGGTAGATTTCAACTCTATTTTTTCGACGGGATCTTCCTGTCCCTTCGGCTTGAAAATTTGTACCTTGGAAGACTGGATTCTCCAGTTTTCTATCTCTTCCTCGGATGTAATTTTTTCTATCCTCGCTTTGAACTTCTCAAATGGAACGCGTGGCAAGAATCTACCATGATGCTCCAACAAAATTTCCTGATATTTGTGGTAATTCGGGGGGCACAACACCTTACCTGTCATGCCACACCTATGCAAACAGATAAATTTTCCCGTTGGAGGAGGAACTTCCAGTTCTTCGATGTCAAAGTGCTTCCCCGCGTAATTTTCTAGGACATGGTCCACCGCCATATTTTCTGTTTCGAAGATGAAGTTATCGTCGCTAGTCAAATAGAGATATTTGTCTGCCTGGGTATCTTTTTTCTTCACCACCATCGCAAACCGTTCCGGCTTTTCTAAAAATAGCCTAGCCACGGAAAATAGTTCATAGGTCTTATGGGTAGACTTTAGGGCAGACACTATGGCATCAAAAACTGTGTCATTGGGATAAAATTCGACATCGACTATCGGCTCGAAAGGTCGATGAAGGTTCTGGGCCTTTGGAAATCCCCTGCCATACCTATCCCTACCTGACCTATCAGACCTTTGGGGACGGATACCATCCTGAGAAAAATTCTTCTTTCCATTCCCCTCCTGCCAGGAATTTCTCTTAAAACCTATGCCATCGGAGGCATGCCCTGGCCTGCGAAAACTTTTTCTATCATTTTTCGCATGCGGATAGGAAAAATCTTCTATTTTTTGTTTCTCCCACTTCGGTTGAAATGAGAAATTTTCCAACTCACTCAAATCAGCAATATTATCTCCTTCGATTGACATGGCATCCTACTTTAATTTCCTAATGGAACAAATCCCGCTTTGCTTTTTCAAGTTCGAGCCTTTCCCTCTCTACCTCAATCCGTTGACGCTCCACTTCGATCCTCTGTTTTTCAAGTTCCAATGCACTATTATCATAGGTGTGATCGACTGTCCGTCCGGATGCAAGGACCTGGGAAGTTTTTGTGGATGATTCCTGTTCCTTGCGTGCCGCCGCTTCGCTTCCCAATGCTCCACCAGCCAATCCTCCTACGGCGCCTCCGAGAATGGCTCCCCCTTTGCCTCCAACCGCATACCCTACCCCGGCCCCCACACCGGTACCAATGGCAGCCCCACCCAGTGTCCCGCTGGTCTGTGTACATGTACATCCAGCGACCACTAGGAACAAACAAGAAATTAAGCACACCGGCAAATTTCGAGGTGTTAATTTTTTCTTTTTCATGGGAGTAAACATGTTTTATTTCACCCCTAAAAGCAAGTAAATTTATCAGTGACAACATTTACATCCCGCGACCGCTAAGAGGAACAAACAGGAAATTAAACACACTAATAAATCTCTAGATGTTAGTTTTTTCTTTTTCATAGGGGCGAACATGTTTTATTTCATTCCTAAAGGCAAGTAAATTTATCCGCGAAAATATGCCAGCAGGGACCATTCTCCGTCGTCCATGGAGCTTTCTATCACGGATGCCCATCTTTTTTTAATAAATTTTGTAAACTCATGGGCCACATCAAATTTTTCATCCTTCAAAATACCGCTTAGGCACAATAGGCCACCGGGTTTTACAGAATTCACGAGCAAATCAGCATTCTCGATGAGAACATTGGATAGGATATTTACCATCAACAGATCCGCATGTCTGCCCAGTAGACTCACCCTAACATCGCCAGTGACAAAATCCATCTGGTCTAGAAACAGCCCATTTGCCAGTGCATTTTCTTGGCTAATCCTTATGGCATCCGCGTCAATGTCGATAAATGTGGCATGGGACAACCCCAATTTTAGGGCCGAAATCCCCAATATTCCAGAACCACAGCCAATGTCGATACAACTTTTTATCATCAAATCGTTGGTCTTTTTATACAAGCTCTTGAACATCACCAACGCACGGGCACACAGCTGTGAGGTTTCATGACTCCCAGATCCAAATGCCATGCCGGGTTCTATGTATATCCCCGTTCCATCTTCTGGAATCTCAATTTCATCTTTCAGAAAAGTTGGCACCCAGTATAAATCTTCACATTTCCATAGCTTGGCAGATTTTCTATATGCCTCTTCCCAATCGGAAGGATTTATGGTTGCAATTTCGACGTCTCCCAGGTCTGCGAAAGCGGACTTTATTTTGGCAAAATCTTCATCGCCAGCCTGTCTATTGGAAACATAGCCACACAAAGAATATTTATCATGTAAACAATCTTTTTCGATACTCCAATAAACCAATTCTTGGTCGTCCAAAAATTCACCAATTAAATTAGCGTTTTCTTGGGATGAGATCTTCGAACAAAACTTTAGCATATTTCTCAAAAAGCTTCCCTACGCAAGGAAGTAGGGTTATTTTTCCATTGTTTCCTGCGCCTATCGGCAAAAATTACCTCCCCACCGGAATCGTCAATGCCGGAACAACGTCAGCCGAAGAAGCTTCCCCTGCCTGAAGGTTGAACAGCATTGAAACAAACATGAACGTGGATTTCGAGTGTAGATCATTGTCCGCGATGTAAAACCAGTGACCCCGATAGTACGTGGAAACAAAAGCATCCCTTGGTTTTTCTTTGGAACAGTATACCTTCAATAGTGTACCACTTGCATTTTGTGACCAGTCAAATACGGAGCCGTCGTCCATGACCGTCGTTTGGACTACGCCATTTTCGATATCTTCGAAGGGAACATCTACGGCATGGGACAGGTAAAACAAGATCCCCATCAATGACCTTGTGCGGACTACCAGACCATTACTACCAGCTTTTAAAAAGTTATTCTCAAAGCAAAATTCATTTTTATTTTGGTCAAGGCCGAGAATTTGCTTAAACTTGATGACGTCCGCATTGTTTGCGGTATCCTGCTTTATGCGCATAGCCAAACCCTGTTGATTGTTGGGATCGATGCCGATGGCAATAAGATTGGCATCCTCTAATTTTTTTAACAAGTCTGTCATTTCATAGAATTTTTCATAGTTTGGCTTATGCCGTGGAGTTGGTCCCGAAGCACTTGGTGCATTTTCCACGTCATTTATTTTTTCAATACACGTGTTGAATACCCTCTGCAGTTTCCAACCCGAAGACGACATGCCAAGGGTTACATTCAGAGGAATTGGTGTCATCAGGTATTTGATGAATTCCTTCCCACGCACGGGACGATAGGAAATTGTCGGAATTTGGTAATTTTTCATCAAAAAAGTTGGAACAACTTTATTTTTACTGGAATCGGAAGGGAACCACTCCATGGCTTTCAAACCACTATCGGCTCCTGAATTGCGCGATTCCGTTATACTATTGACCTCCAGGAAAAAAGGATTTTCGCGATACTTTAAACGAACAATATTTAACAATAGCTGATTATCTATGACCGACACCACGGCATTATTGTATCGAGGATGGGAATGTTCGATAATTTTAGGACCCACCGATTGGCATCCTGTACTCCCCATGGCAGCCACAACACACATTGTCTTCAATAATTTATTCATTTGAAAAATAATATGTATACTTTTCATTGCCAAAGCAAGCAAATTTGGCAAAAGTTTTTACAATTTAATTTTCCAACGCCAGGAGGTCGACAATCATTTGTTTTGTTGTTTTTTCGTCCGTTGATGTCCCACCTATGACCCCAATGACCTGGAAAGTTTTCAATTTTTGAATTGGTAAATCTGAGGCAGTTTCCACATGGAACACAGTCAGACCGATCTTTCGGGCGATTTGTGCCAAGGTTCGGGTGTTGTTAGAATGTATTCCTCCCGCAACAACGACAGCCTCTATACCCTCCTTTTTGAAATTCAAGATTGCTTGCTGACGTCTACGTGACGAAACGCAAATGGTATTCTTTATTTCGGCATGGGGATACAATTTAGAAATTTTGCTGGCAAAACTTTTAAAAAAACTTTCATCGATGGTAGACTGGGCAATCACCAATATTTGACCTAGGCCATTTTTCAAGAGATCTAATTCTGCCTCAGAACCTATTATGTATACCTTGTCATCTTTTGCAAAACTTACCAATGTTTGCACTTCTGGATGAGATTTATCCCCGATGAGTAGGATGGTTTTCCCTTTTCCCGATTCGCATTCTACCATTTTTGATATCCCGACAACGTGTGGACAGGTCCCATCAATGACGGTATTAAAAAGTTTACGGAACTTGGCCCATTGCTCTCGAGGACACCCATGGGCACGGATTAGAAGAACATCGTGTGGAGTAATTTTCTCCAAATTACAATTTCTAAACAATTTTACACCGGCAGCCTTTACATTTTCCATGGCTTCTTTGTTGTGAACGAGTTCACCGGCAACATATACCCGACCGGTACATTGCCTGCACGCATCATAGGCCAGCCCTAGGGCACGTTTTACCCCACCACAAAATCCGGAAACACTTGCCATGACTACCTTCACAGATATTCGATCATCTCGGCAAAATAATAAAAGTCAACGCCCCGCTACCGTTGATTATTTTATTGCAAAGGCATAAAAATTAGCAAAAGATATACGCCCTTGCAATTCGGACATCCCTAGAGATGAACATAATTTTTTTATACCCCCATGCCCTGCTGTTTTTGTTGGTTTTGCCGATTTTCAAAGGCATTTATCGCAAACATGTTCGCCAACCATCCATTTTGATTCCCAATGTGTCACTATTGAAAAAAATCATTGGAAGGAGCATAAAACCTTCCGGGAATTTTCTCATCCATTGTAGAATACTTGCGGTGCTACTATTATTATTGGCGTATGCGGAGCCGATGGTTATCATGGAAACATTGATAATACGGTGTAGCTATTATTTGGTAATGGCGAGCCTAGCGTGCTTTCTCTTGGAAATGTTTTTACGAAACACTTCCCTACAAAAAGTCCCATAGCCTATGATTTTTGCTGATATTAAAGTTTTTTTAGTCCTATCGGTGGCACCATTTTGTGTTGCCCTGTTGTTTGTCTACGGCATAGGCCGTAGGAATAAAAAATTGAAAATTTTATCAAATGAGAAGATGCATGGTAGAATTTTGTCAAACTTCAACGCCATAAATTTCAAAATCAAAACGTTGCTTTGCGTGGTCATTTCATGCATATACTCTCTCCTATTGGTAGGAGACGGAAAAATAGGTAACTTTATGTTAAAAATCAGCACAAGCCGGGATTTAGCAAAATTTTTAATTATTTTACTCATTGTCGAACAATTTGTTTCCACCAGGAAACACGCTAGGAATCGTTGTACCGGCAGAAAATCACCCCACGTCTGAAGGTATTTAAATAAGAATCATTGCAAGATAGCTTGAAAAGTTTATCAATTAGCGTAAAATTCTGAAAAATGGCTAATAATGTCATAATGCATTGCGGTATGGAATCGATCACAGTGGTGGAGGTCGATGGCCGGGGAATTTTCGTAAAAATAGCAGCCTATGCAATCCAGTCCGAAGAAGATCTTCAGGAAAATGTCGTGGGCTGGCTACGAGCTTTCGCAAAGGCGGTATCCCAGATCCCAAGAGCAACAAAAAGAAGAATAACGCTAGTCGTTCCGCCCAACGATCAGGTTTTTATAAAACATATTCAAATTCCAGAGGTAACGGAAAAAGGTATTCAGGAAGCGTTTAAATTTGAGTGTGAACATGATTTCCCAGGGGGGACCAATGAGTGGTGTTTGGACATTTATCGGAACAATAGCCAATCAAATCATGCCCTTGGGGTTGCCATTCCGAGGGTAGTGTCGGAACAAATAGTCGATATCCTGATCCGCAATAAAATAGATTTTTCATACATTTGTCCGGAAATAGTTCTCAACACCATCGCCATTCAAAAATATACCGATTCTCCAATAAATTCCATGCTGGTACACATGGGAGAAAATTCATCATATTTGGCATGCATTGGGAATGGTGCAGAATATTTTCGTAGCATACCTATCACGGGGATACACCTAATTAAAACAATTGTAGAATCCCAAAAGGTATCCTGCGAAAAGGCTAAGCTTTTGCTTTCGGAATTTTTTATCAATCGGGAGAATGAAAACCATGCGTTCATGACCTATTACCTCAAACAATTTTCCCAGAAACTGCGCCAGGAAATTAAAAAATCTGAGCTATTTTACTGCCGAACCCTAAGGCAGTATCCGATAGCAAAGTTATACCTGACCGGAAGTGAAAGCTACCTATACGATGCCTTTAATACCGCAAAAGACATGGAAATTGTCAATGTGTTTGATATTTTTAAGCATCAATTTGCATGTAATCTTGGTGAAGAAGAAATGGTACTTGTAAAGAACAATATGGGCGTATTCGTTGGAGCAGTGTATTGTTTGAATTCTAAACAAGTGCAACCGCTAAAGCTATTTTCCGTAGACTTTTCAAATCAAATAGAATTTCAGCGCCAAAATTTTGGGTACCTGCTTATTGTTATCGTCATGACGTTGGCCCTATTGACGGGATTGAAAATATTAAAAAAAGACGCCATAAACCTTGAGACCAAGAAATTTCAACTGGAAGCAAAATTGCTTGAAGTTAACACGGATATTATCAGGTATGGAGAAGCTCACGAAGAGCATGAAGCTTTGCACTCTTTTATCACGGATGCCAAATCATCCCTGTATTCCCAAGCTGCTTGGGCAAGTTTATTCAACGAACTTCAATGTAAAATGGGGGATTTGAAAACTGCCTGGATAGAGTCACTCACATGGGTAGACAAAAAGGATGATAATGGTAACGACAAGATTAAAGTGTCGGCAAAAATATGGATCAGTGATGGTGAAACAAAAAAACTAATCAACAAAATCATCGAAAAGTTGATATCGTCGCTGGGTGAAATAGAGGGAATTGATCGCATTGAAAACATACAAATGTCACTGGCAAACGGTGATATTTTACCTTTTTCATTTGATATAGTACTGGGGCAACAATCTGAAATTCTTGTGAGATGAAAAAACTTTTCTTTAAACGTCATTATTTGTTTTTCATTACCGTCATCATATTGGCGGTGTGTCAGATTTTAATTATAAGAAATTGCTTCCATGCCTATCGCAATAAAATTTTACAAAAGGAAAATGTTATAGCCCTAACAAGCTCCCTAGGTATTAAACAATCGAAGCTACCCCATGACCACTTGGAAAAAGAACGGCAGTTTAAAGCAGATATAATCCAGTATAGAAAATTTGCATCAAAAACCTGGGAAAATATGTCAAAATTAGCGTATGCTAGTAGTACCCGCAGCTTACCACCCAATCACATAGCAGTATTTTTTGAAATATCAGAGTACCTAACATGGGCACGAGAATCCTGCGATGCACTAGGTGTAGAGTTCGAACCTTTTTGTTCCTTTGGTTTTCAAGATTTTTTTGAGAAAAACGAGCAACCCTTACTCAGTGAAATTTATGATATTCACCACCAGCAAGAACAACTCAGATTGCTCATTTCTTACTTGCTAGAGTCGCGAACTTCCTACCTAAAAATTATATCCATTGAACGTGGTGATCTGCCCCATTCTAACTACTTTGAGAATAGTGATATATTTTCTCCCGACGTCAGACAAGGGGGCAGTAAATCATATCTTTACAAGATAAAGTTTACAACGTTTACCGATTCTTTCAGAAATTTTCTCAAAAGTTTATATGAGAATGAAATTCCCATCATCTTTAGACAAATTTCAATACATCCGAACTATACGTTCAAGCTAGTAAAAAATAGCCCCGATCAAATATTGGAATGCCTTGCGTCGACATTTTCACTGGTGATAGAGTTTTTGGACATTCCTTCAAAACTTGTACAAAGTAATAAGAAGAGTGCGGCACTATATAGAAAAATTTTATACGAGACCGCTCCCTAGGACCAAGCCTCATGGGGGCATTGGCATTTTGAAAAAGGAGGAATACAAAGGTTTCGATGGAGCTGGCCAAATGTGGTACGAATGTTCCGCTGGTGGAGTTACACATTTAAATGTATGTAAGACAGCAAGCCTAGGGAGAGAGGCTTAACCGTACCGGGTCAGACGTACGACCGGGATGGCGTAGGGTGGAGCCGTACTTCATGTATCACCGCAGAGCCCACTTGTCCTACGACGTAGGCTTGAGCAAACAACGCCACTGAAAACACGCCCGGCAGGTTGAAAAAAGCGCCGCATTGCCACACGCCAGGCATAGAATACCAATGAAAAACCTACTCCGATCGGGGAAAATTGTGGCAAAGAAATAAAGTAAAATTAGAAAGAAATAATCTTGAATGAAAGAGAAGACCTGTGCCAGGTGAAGGGGAGCGAATTGAGGCAGGTGATCCGGGAGAAATGTGCAAATTCCATGTGGTTCAAGTGGTGGTGGGACTGAAAGCCTTAATATCAGTAACGTAAACCTTAATCGTGGACACAGCGCTCGGCTCGAAACGGTACCCAAGCAAGGTTCCCCATTCATAGGGTTTCCCCATCTTTTTTCTGATCGATAGGCGAGGAATATCCTGTGACATGCTGTCACACCAATTACGGTCATCAATTGGGTATGCCTTTCCAGCTTCCATATAACTCAGATCGAGGTCCAGTAGGGCAGCGATGTCAATGTTTTCTGCATGAGTTTCTGTCGACGTTCCTGTCGCCACACGCATGTAGCGGTACCCAAGTCTCTGTTGGGCTTCGGCCTGTTTTTTTAATTCTGCTATTCCTTCTAAAAAATTTGTATCGTCCACTAGAGTTTCCGATGAGAATAGCTCGATATCTTCCCTATACCCGGTGTATATCGACATGATGCCATAGTTTTTATTGCTTTCTATTTCCCAATTTCCGAAGTTAGATGTTTGGAATAAGTAGACAAATAAGCCATCATTCATGTTGTGTATTGGCATGCTAAGTTTATACTTCGCTTCCGCATTGGGCGATTCAACATATTTCACACCTTCTTGTTGCCATGTTGTTTGTTGTTGGGCAATTTTAGAAGGGTTTCTACTTGTTATTTGCTTAAATATGCTATCTCTCCCTTTGCCACCATTTGCCAAATCAATGGTAATGAAACCATCCACAATTGGTTGCTGCCGGACTGCATACCCACTCGGAAAGGTGAATTGGTCACTGCTTAACATCTGCGTATA
>JAISYR010000012.1 GCA_031269795.1 Puniceicoccales bacterium | reverse complement strand
TGTGGTGATTTATAAATTGCACAAACATAAGATAAAACTCTATTTGCTTCGTATATTCCATGTTTTTCCCCAATCTGCTCATGCATATTTTGTATTTCACTTCTTGTTATGAAAGAAAGAGGCCTGCAAGACCAATGGGGTAGAACTTTTCTCATTCGGAACTCGATATCCTTTAATATGGATGATTTATTTTCTACCCTAACATGGCGGTTTATGTACATCTCAAACGCTTCTCCAAATGTTTTCTCGGCATCTATTTTTTCTTTTTCCCTTAGGGGGTTCTTCCTTTCCGCCAGTTGGCCTTTTATTTTCTGAGCTGCTTTCCTCGCTAACTCCACTGTCATATCCGGAAAATGTCCCAATACTATGCGCTTAATTTTTCCCTGTATGCATTTTTGTATGAAAAAACTTTTATGCCCCCTTTGCCGTCACATATAAACTTAGCCCTTTTTCACCGTTGCCATTCCCTTTGTCGGCACTTCTAATGCCAGAAGGGATGCCTTTGTAAAATTTATGCTGTTTCTTTTCTTTCCTTGTTTCATTTATTGCTTTATTGTTGCTTCACTCTAGCGGCAATTTTTACATTTACATACAATTTATTACAATCCCTGCCAAGCTCGAATCCCTCTTTTTTAAACAAATTAATAACTTTTTACATATTTATACACTAATTGGTCGGGTGATCCACTATCAATGGCTGACGAATATTCAAATTTACTTACTTCAGCATCAATTGGACGGCCTTGAGGACAGATTCTATGCTGATGTCTTCCGTCGGAAAGCCGCCACTTTGGGGACAACTGTCAGGCATGACGATTATCTTATCAGCCTCGAATATCGGCCCGGTAGCGAGGGCATTGGTAACACCATATATGCAAATCAATGGACGGCCGAACATGTTGGCCAGATGCATACCTCCGGTGTCAATCGCGATTACCAGAGCATCCTTTTGCACATAGCTTGCCAGTTCGACTATGTTCGTTTTACCAGCCAAATTTGAAATCCTCTCCCGGTTGAGAAAGAGAGAAATTTCATCGATAAACATGGCGTCCGCTTTCGTGCCATATAGATTCACATGCACGTCCTTGTATAGCCCATGAATTCTTTCGATTAAAATTCTCCAAGATTTTGCGGGCCAACGTTTGTGAGGGGTATTGATGGATCCACACACCATTCCAATTGTACGTTTGGCCTTCGGAACAATCCCCATATCCGTACATAATTTGAATGGGGAAAGATTATCTTCACACTCGATCCCAAACTCATTGAATGCATTTTTCAATAGCTTTGTTTGATGTAGAGATCCAGTATCCGCACCACTTTCATACAAGTTATTTATGAAAATTTTCCTATGGGGTCTATTCCCAGTGTCTGTTCCTATCCTTTTGGGAGCACCCATTAAAACAGCCTCAATATCACCGCGCAATGAGTTGACAAGCGAAATATACACATCTAGGTATGGGTAAACGTCTTTAATTTTTAGAATATTGAGAAAATATTTAAAATTCTTCTCCGGCAATTGTGTCACTCTGTCAGCAATTTCCAATGCGGCAAGAAAATCGACGAACTGTTCCTGGCAAATCAAAATCAGTTCCATGTCGGGACGGTAATGTTTTAGCGTCCGTAGTACAGCTATCGCCATGATGATATCCCCCAACCAATTTGGCATGCGTACCATAACACGAAGATTTATTACCGCTTCAGGCCTGATGTTTAGGTATTTTTGAGACTGTGACAACCATTGGCATCTCCGTTTTGCCAAATTTCTTGTGCCATGGGCTACCACCTTCCATCTATCATGGGCCCATAGCCAGTCGGAACAGACATTTTCATTTACCTTTAAAATTTCTTCCAAGTGTTTATTGGCAGCAAATAGAATTGTTTTGGGATCATTTTCATCAAAATTTAGTCTTTTGACCTTAATGTTCGCCTCCCAAAAGCCAACCCTCCTAGGATATAGGAAATAAACGGGCACTTTAAATTTCTGGTATAGTAAAGCTGGTAGGTCCGTCGAGGCAATTAGCCGATTAAAAAATATCATGCGATGGCCGCTATCGCCAGCATTTTGGTCAAACAACAACGATATTATCCCTTTATTTTTTAGGATCTGCATCGCTTCAAATATGCCTTTTTTGCGAGAGACCAATTTCATCCCGCATCCTTCGCGGGTATATTTTATAAACTTTTCCAATAATCGGTTGTCGAATGGTCGGTAAATGACACCTACTTCGGGCCAATCGACGTCATCTACGATTTTTGGCAAAAGTGTCATACTCTCCATTAAAGTAAAGTGAGGAACCAGAACAATGGCTCCCTGTTTCCCCGTTAGAATTTGCCTAATAACCGTTTTATATTCTTCATTTAATTTAAAATCTGTCTTTATTCTTTTTTTACTGAGAAAGTTTCCAGCAACACTTAGTAAGCCAAGTTCTATGAGGCGGAAAAAGTTTTCTCGGCAAACTTTTCTGCGCCAGAGTGCACTTCGATTAGGGAAAGCATAATATAAATTTGACAGTACAAGTCGTCTACGGGAAGGCATTGCAAACATAACAATGCTGCCACACACGATGCACAATAATCGAAGGACGCACTTAGGCATATGTGCCAACAAAAATCCAAATAGGACTAGGATGTAGTATAGCGTAATCTATCCTTTCAAAATCAACAAAAACTAACCTACAAGACACATTGACTGAAAAAGGAAATATGTCAAAGATAGAAAGGCATGCAAAAAATATTGTACCCATTGCCTTATGGTAAATTGTGACTCATTTTCGCCCTTCCTCAAACGATTCCTCCTGGGATACCAAATGTTTTACTTTAAGATAACGATACTCCGGCAATCCGGTACCGGCAGGGACTAGGTGTCCCATGATGACATTTTCCTTAAATCCTCTCAAAGGATCGCACTTTCCAAGCGTAGCAGCTTCCGTCAAAACTTTGGTAGTCTCTTGGAATGATGCAGCGGCAATGAAACTATCCGTTTCTATGGATGACTTTGTTATGCCCATCAAAATTGGCTCACTGGTGGCAGGTTCCCCCCCAGCTTCTAGGATTTTTTTATTTTCGGCCATGAACAGGTCACGACTAACCTGCTCTCCCCAGAAAAAATCAGAATCTCCCGGTTCTAGTACCCGTACTTTTTTCAGCATACATGCGACAATAATTTCTATGTGTTTGTCATTGATGACAACACCCTGCAACCTGTAGACCTTTTGAATTTCAGAGACCAAATATTCTTGAAGGCTCGATGGGCCCAAAATGCTCAATATTTCATGGGGATCCGGCGAGCCATCGGTCAAGCTCTGACCTTTGTTTATGAAATCACCTTCATGGACAATGATGTGCTTCCCCTGGGCAATCAAATGTTCCTGCCTTTCGCCCGTTTCACTATCGGTGATAAAAATGCGACGCTTATTGCGCAAAGTTCCACCAAATGACACGATGCCATCCGATTTTGCCATCTCAGCGACGTCTTTAGGACATCTAGCTTCGAATAATTCTGCAATTCTCGGCAATCCACCGGTAATATCTTGGGTTTTGGAAGCAGAACGGGAAGTTTTTGCCAACAATGCCCCAGCTTGAACCTCATTGCCATTGTTTACGATAACCTGAGCTCCGGTCGGGATAGAATATGTGGCCACTACTTTATCCGTGGGCAACCCCTGGTCATTGATACCTGCTAAAATTTCAATCATTGGGTTTAGGTCATCCTTATGTTCGATGATGATGATAGTTATGCGTCCCGTTGAAACATCGACATCCCTCTTAATTGTTACGCCAGGGATCATGTCTTTGAAATTTATGACACCCGGCTTTTCTGATAAAATTGGCATATTATGTGGATCCCACATGACGATCAAATCGCCCTTTTCAATTTTTGCACCATCGGAAACGTAGAGTAAGGCACCGGGCACAATAGAGTACATTTCTAACTCATGACCTTCGGGATCGACAATTTGGATAGATCCTGTTTTGTTCAACACGATATTTGCGTTTTCGAGGGTTGTGACCATTCTCAAACCATTAAATTTAACAAAGCCGGTGTGCCGCGCACGATATTCTGAACTTTTCAAAACTTGACTGGCAACACCACCTACGTGAAAGGTCCTCAATGTTAACTGTGTTCCCGGTTCACCGATGGATTGAGCAGCAATTACCCCAACGGCAGTTCCTCGCTCAACTATACTGTTCGTGGCAGGATTAATCCCATAGGCCTTGGCTGGGATTGTGCTTTTTGCCATATGCGTTAGCGGCGACATAATCTTGACGCGTTCGATGCCACATTCTTCTATGCGTTTGGCAATATCCGCCGTTATTAGCTCACCGGCTGCGACTATTATTTCATCCGGATCGAGCAAATTTCTTACATCTTCACTGGTACAGCGGCCAATAATCCTATCTGCCAGACTAACAATTTCGTCATCGCCTTCCAAAATCGCCGACTTCCATACGCCACTTCTATTGCCATCGTCGTGATCTTCTATCACACAGTCCATGGCAACATCGCACAACTTGCGTGTCAGATACCCCGCATCTGCCGTTTTCAAAGCGACATCGGCCAAACCTTTTCTGGCACCGTGCGTAGAACTAAAATATTCTAGAACGGACAAACCTTCCCGAAATGATGACAATATTGGTTGTTCGATAATTTCCCCTGACGGTTTTGCCATAAGACCGCGCATACCGCATAGCTGACGGACCTGTTGACGATTGCCACGGGCGCCGGAGTCCATCATCAAAAATATCGAATTTACATCGTTTGAACCGCCATTTTTGGCCAGCGATTCAAATGCCATCTGGGCAATATCATCGGTAGCCGTAGTCCAAATATCAACTATTTTATTGTAACGTTCACCGGAAGTAATGATTCCTCTTTTGTGTTGTGCTTCCACGTCAGTAATTTTCTTCTTAGCAGCGGCGATGACATTTTGCTTATTGTCTGGAATTATCATATCGTTAATTCCAATGGACAATCCCGCCTTTGTAGCTTCCTTAAACCCAAGATCCTTTAATTTATCCAAGGCTTTTACGGCAAGTTCCTGGCCGACTACCTTATACGTGTTAAGAACGAGATCCCCCAGTTTTCCTTTGGCCACAGGGGAGTTTACAAACCCCAACGCCTGGGGGAAGATGCTGTTAAAAATTATTCGGCCAAGCGTAGTTTCTATGATCTTTGTATTTGGATCGCCATAGCGCGTATTCTGCCTGTAATCTGGATTCACATAGCGTACCCGGTCATGCTTTCCCAAAACATCTTCCGCATCTATCCGCAATGCCTCTTCGATACTAGATATCAATGGCAAGGTTGCATTCGGATCTTTCCTTGTCATAGGATCAATCGTTAGATAATAGCAACCAAGGACGATATCCTGCGAAGGAACAAGTACCGGTTTTCCACTCGATGGAGAAAAAATGTTCTTCGAGGCTAACATTAACATCCTTGCTTCCATCACAGCTTCCAAAGACAGCGGCACGTGCACGGCCATTTGGTCACCGTCGAAGTCAGCATTGAAAGCTGCACATACCAATGGGTGCAACCGTATGGCATCTCCTTCTATCAAAATTGGCTCAAATGCTTGGATAGACAATCTATGGAGTGTAGGTGCACGATTTAGTAATATGGGATGCTCACGGGTTACTTCTTCCAGGATGTCCCAAACTTCTGGGGCCTGCTTTTCTATCATCTTACGGGCACTGCGAACCGTATGAACAAAACCGAGTTCCTTCAAGCGTCTTATGATAAATGGCTCAAATAGTATCCAAGCCATACGTTTCGGCAACCCGCACTGGTGGATCTTTAATTCTGGCCCCACAACGATTACCGACCGCCCACTATAGTCAACGCGCTTACCTAACAGATTTTGCCTAAAACGTCCCTGTTTCCCCTTCAACATTTCGCTGAGGGATTTCAAAGGCCTATTGCCTGCCCCCATAACACTCCTTCCATGCTTGTCGTTATCGAACAATGCATCGACTGCCTCCTGGAGCATGCGCATTTCATTGTGAATTATGACATCGGGGGTTTTTAAGCTCAACAAACTTTTCAGGCGATTATTTCGATTGATAACCCTGCGATACAAATCATTTAAATCACTGGTAGCAAAACGCCCTCCATCTAGGGGGACCAGGGGACGCAAATCGGGAGGAATAATCGGCAAAACTTCTAATATCATCCACTCAGGCCGCATATTACTTGCTTCAAATCCACCAACCAACTTTAACCGTTTGGTCAAAACCTTTTTTGCCTGCTTTGAATGAGTAACCCTCAACTGTTCCTGTAACTCCGCTATGAGATCTTGTAGATCAATCTGAGCCAAAACATCCCGCACGGCTTCTGCTCCTATTTTTGCCACAAAGGCATCGTCCCCATATTCTTCCTGCAACTGAGAATACTCTTTTTCCGTTAACAATTGGTATTTCTGCAAAGGCGTAACCCCTGGATCAACGATCATATAACGTTCATAGTATATGACTTTTTCCAAATTTTTTGCCGTTATATCAAGCATCAACCCGATCCGGCTTGGTAAGCTTTTTAGGAACCAAACGTGTGATATCGGAACCGCAAGCTCAATGTGCCCCATTCTTTCTCGACGGACACGGGAAACTGTGACTTCGACGCCGCACCGTTCACAAACCATTCCTTTATGCTTAATGCGTTTGTATTTGCCACAGGCACATTCGTAGTCACGAACTGGGCCAAAAATTTTCTGGCAAAACAGTCCTCCCGGTTCGGGCTTAAAAGTTCTGTAATTTATCGTCTCCGGATTTTTTATTTCACCGCTTGACCACGAACGAATAGTATCGGGGGAAGCGATAGAAATACCAACGCGATTATAATTGCTGATATCATCAAACCCTAGAATTGACTTTGCTTCTTTGAAATTAGTTTTTTCTGCGAAACTCATTGTATTACCAATTCCCTAGTTAAAAATTTTCCATGTCCAATAGCCTATCGTCCTCCAATTTGATGTCTAGGCATAATCCTTGCATCTCTTTTACGAGAACATTAAATGATTGCGGAACTCCCGCATCCAAAGATGTATCCCCTTTTACTATCGATTCGTAGATCCTTGTTCTTCCCTGTAAATCATCGGACTTGACGGTCAATAGCTCCTGCAGCGAATAGGCTGCCCCATAGGCCTCAAGTGCCCAAACTTCCATCTCTCCAAACCGCTGACCTCCATATTGCGCACGGCCTCCCAGGGGTTGTTGCGTTATCAGGCTGTAAGGACCAACGGCACGGGCGTGGACTTTGTCGGCAACAAGATGGTTTAGTTTCATCATGTAAATGTAGCCAACCATTACTTTCTGGTCAAATTTTCTACCCGTACAACCGTCGAATAAATCAACCTTTCCGCCTTCCGGCAAACCTGCTTGCCTATATAGCTCTTGCATTTTACTCTCTTTAACTCCGTCGAACACGGGAGTTGAAACTGTTATGCCAAGCTTTTTGCATACCAGACCCAGATGTGTTTCTAAAACCTGTCCAACGTTCATACGGCCCGGGACACCAAGAGGATTTAATATTATATCGATGGGAGTCCCATCTTCCAAAAATGGCATATCTTCCGATTTAACAATCTTTGAAACGACACCCTTATTGCCGTGACGGCCAGCCATTTTATCACCGACCTGTATCTTCCGTTTGTTTGCAATGAACACCTTAACATTTTTGATGATACCACTGTCGTCGATATTCCCAGATTCAATGGCCGCAATTTTATGCAACCTTTCTTTTTCCAAGTCATCAAATTTTGCCTGGTATACATCGATGATTTCCACAATCTTGGTCCTAACGGGAGACGCAGCCATCATAACATTGTTTCCACAAGCTGCCAATCTGCGCAGCAATGTCTTTGTGATTTTTCTATTAGCTGGCAAAATCACTTCTCCAGTCTCGCTATCCGTAATATCCAGTGGAATTTTTTCTCCCAACAGAATACTAGAGAACGCTTCCGTTAGGTCATCCCGAATCATATCCGCTTGGGCACGAAATTCTTCGTTAGTCTTTTTAATTCTTCGTTTGCACTCTATTTCGGAAATATCTTCCCGCTCATTGTCTATCCTGCTAGAAATTTTTACATCCATAACGGTTCCATAGCATCCTGCAGGTGCCAACAGGGATGAATCCTTAACATCGGCTGCCTTTTCACCAAAAATAGCCCGGAGAAGTTTTTCCTCCGGCGCCAAATCCGTCTCCGTTTTTGGTGTAATTTTCCCAACCAGAATATCCCCTGGCTTTACCTCAGCCCCGATTTTAATGATGCCATTCCTGCTCAGATTTTTCAATGCTTCATCCCCAATGTTCGGGATATCCCTTGTTATTTCTTCGGGACCAAGCTTCGTATCTCGGGCAGACACCTCATACTCTTCTATGTGAATCGACGTAAAAACATCATCTCGAATCATACGCTCGTTTAAAATTACCGCATCTTCAAAATTGTATCCATTCCACGGCATAAATGCTACAAGAACATTCTTTCCCAGAGCCAATTCCCCATCGTCGGTTGCCGCCCCATCTGCTAAAATATCACCCACTTGTACCTTTTGATTTTTACTTACCACCGGCTTTTGATTGAAGCACGTAGATGCGTTCGATCTCCAATATTTACGCAAATGATAAATTTGAATATTTTTCCCATGGGAGCCATCGAATTCATTAAAATTATTCGGCAATTGTCCATCTTTGGTTACGATGATTCTTGTCCCATCGATGGAGGCAACAATACCGTCGGATTTTGCCAGAATCACATGGCCAGAATCACAGGCTAATTTTTTCTCAATCCCGGTTCCAACAAGGGGTGCTTCCGTTATCAACAATGGCACTCCCTGCCGTTGCATGTTAGCACCCATGAGGGCACGGCTGGTGTCGTCATGTTCAAGGAATGGAATCAATCCGGCAGCAATGGAAATTACCTGCTTTGGAGAAACATCCATTAGGTCGACATCCTGCGGGTCAACCTCCAGAATCTCACTCGCTTTCCTCACGGTAATTTTCCCGACCAAATTGCCATTCTCATCGGTATCAGAATTTGCCTGGGCTATCAATTTGTTTTCTTCCTTATCCGCAGATAGATAAACAACATCGGAAGTAACATGGCCACTATTTACCACACGGTATGGAGTTTCAATGAAACCGAAACCGTTTATGCGTGCATAGGTGCTCAACGAGTTGATTAACCCAATGTTTGGGCCTTCCGGCGTCTCAATTGGACAAATCCTGCCATAGTGTGATGCGTGTACGTCTCTAACTTCCATGCCGGCACGATCCCTATTCAAACCACTCGGACCAATGGCGGACAGCTTTCTTTTATGGGTGAGCTCGGATAGCGGATTTATCTGGTCCATAAACTGAGATAATTGACTCCGTGCAAAAAAGTCCCTGATGACAGACATTAGCATCTTCCCGTTGATCAACTTTTGCGCCGAAAGTATATCAACGCTTTGATTTAACAATGACATTTTTTCCCGTATTACCCTTTCCATACGAGCTAACCCAATGCGGCATTGGTTAATCAAGAGTTCACCGACTCCCCGAATCCTCCTGCTCCCCAAACTATCAATATCATCGATGGAACCACCTTCGCCGGAGCGAAGTAAACACAGATACTTTGTCGCCGCCACAATGTCATCTACTCCCACCAGGATATCGTTTAAATCTTTACGTAGTCCCAATTTACTGTTGATTTTATACCTTCCAATTTTGCTGAGGTCGTAGCGTTTACTATCCTTGAAACTACGAGCAAAAAATGCTTGCGCATTTTGCAAATTCAGAGGTTCCCCGGGCCTAAAATGCCTATAAATTTCGTAGAGTGCCTCTTCTTCGTTCCGCGTCGTATCCTTTTTCAAGCTACGAATTATTAATCCGCCATCCTCCGAGACATTTACAACCGAGATGGTGGTAATGCCAGCTTCGATGAAACTTTTCAACATGCCTTTGCCCAAGGGTTCGTAGGCCCGTGCCAGGACAATGCCATGTTCCACATCTATTACGTCATCCGTTAAAACGACATCGACCAAAGACTCTTCCCTGACTAATCGATCTACGCTAACCTCTTGCAGCTTATAAAAAACTGACAATATTTCCCGGTCCGAACTATAACCAAACGCACGCAATAGAGTCGTTAGGAGGAACCGACGGCGTCTACGACGCCTGTCCAAATAGACATATAAAAGGTCATTCTGGTCATTTTGTACCTCTATCCAAGTCCCTCGATCAGGCATTATGCGGAATGCATGTAATAATTTTCCCGTCACATGGGTGGAAACTTCGAAGCAAATGCCCGGAGACCGGTGCAATTGACTGACGACAACACGTTCTGTCCCACTAATTACAAACGAACCACGTTCGCTCATAATCGGAATTTCACCCAGATAAATCTCTTCCTCCCTTGAATCATCACCACTGGAAAGCTTTAGGCACAAAAACAATGGGGCAGCATAGGTTCGACTTTCCTTGATGCAGAAATCCTCCGAATATTTGGCCGGAGCAACCCTATAGGACACATAATTCAACGATGCCGTCCCGTCATAGCTTTCGATGGGAAACGTTCGCCTAAAAACCGCTTCTAATCCTACATCTTGCCTATCCTTCGCTTCCACATCAGCCTGTAAAAATTCTTTAAATGAATTTATCTGTGCTTCAATTAGATAGGGTGGAGTTATTATTTCTTTTAAACTTCCGAAATTAACGTGATTTCTGTCCATCATAGGATGCAATGATTCTCCTCAAAATTTTTACACAAACTACTCAACCCTAGCCTCTTTTACTGTACTTATACCAAATACAACAAAAAAGACCACAGCTTTTTTCCAAAAAAGACCATATGATTGAAAATAATCACTTGGAGAAAACTATTTCAGTTCAACGGTTGCTCCGGCAGCTTCCAATTTTTTCTTTATTTCCTCTGCATCAGCCTTCGAAACCGCCTCTTTTACGGTCTTCGGAGCCCCTTCAACGAGATCTTTAGCCTCCTTTAGTCCAAGTCCTGCGACTTCGCGGACAGCTTTGATGACTTCAATCTTTTTATCGCCCGTCGATTTTAGTACGACTTCGAACTCAGTTTTCTCTTCCGCGGCGGGTGCATCCGCTGCAGCCGTTGTCGCAACGGTTGCTACCGCTGCTACCGGTGCTGCTGCACTGACACCCCACCTAGCCTCCAAATCTTTAACCAGGGAAGCAATTTCCAATACCGACTGTTCACTCAACCAATCTATTACCTGTTCTTTCGTTATACTTGCCATTTTCTCTCCTTTCGAAATTTCGCTAGCGGCATCACCAAATGCCATTTAAGAAATACTTTTCCTAGCAAAGTTTCATTTTTTGAAAAATTCTATAATTTTGCCTTGGCCTGCAATACATTCAATATGCCCTGGGGAACAGCATTCATCGTCCGTACCAACTTCGTTGCTGGAGTATTTAACAATGCCAAAAACTGGGCACGCAAAATATCCATCCCGGGAAGTTCCGCTAACATGCCTATATCTTGTAAGCTAAGCAACTTGCCGCTGAGCAAACCACCCCGCATTGCCAATTTTTCTTCCTTACTATTTTTACGGAACTCTTTTAACAGTTTCGCTATTCCAGCGGGATTTTCCCCGCCAACGACGAGGGCTATTTGTCCTTCAAAACCACCTGCGGGCATCGGCAGAGACCTCTCTTCGGTTGCTTTTTTTAACAGAGACTTTTTTACAACATGAAATTCACCCTGCTCCGAACGTAATTTTTGACGTAAATTGGAAACATCGGAAACTGTCACGCCACGAAAATCCGTAAAAAATACATAGTCCGACTTGTCAAGATGCTTCCCTATTTCTCCAACCAAAAGTTTCTTTTCGTTTCTCATTTTTTCCCCTAAAATTTTCCAAATATCTTCTGTGACAACTTAATGCCTGGTGTCATGGTTCCTGCAATCGTCATCGATTCTATAAATTTACCACGAAATTCCTCCGGACGTATCTTAGACAGAACATCTATGGCCACATCGCAATTTTCCACTAATTTTGGTCCATCAAATGATCGTTTGCCTATAACAATTGCCAAATTAGCGGTTTTATCCATCTTAAATTCGACTCGCCCGGCCTTCACCGCCTGAATCGCGGAAGGCAAATCGTCCGAAACGGTACCGGTTTTCGGATTGGGCATTAAACCCCGTGGTCCCAAAATCCTAGCAGCGGAGCGAACCTCTTTCATGGCCGATATCGTTGCGACGGCTACGTCGAAATCCAACCAACCGTCGTTAATTTTTTGTAAAACATCGTGTAAGCCTGCCTCGTCAGCCCCCGCAGCCAACGCACCCGCCGGGTCATCGGTAAACGCCAATACTTTTACCCTTCGGCCGCTACCGTGTGGCAATGAAACAGTCCCGCGAACCATTTGATCGCTTTGCTTTGGATCTACCCCCAAGTGGACAGACAGCACAACGGTTTCATCAAACTTTGTTTTTGGCATTTTCCTTAGCAATTCAATGGCTTCCGATACGGAATATCCATTCTCCGAGTCGGCAACCTCCAGTGCTTTAGCATATCGTTTGCTTGATTTTTTCATAAACTTTATTACTTGACGACCTCAATGCCCATACTTCTCGCTGTTCCTTCAATTATTTTAGCCGCCTGTTCAATCGAATTAGCGTTCAAATCTTCCTTCTTAATATTGGCGATTTCCATAACCTGGGCCCTTGTAACTTTTCCGACCTTATCACGATTTGGAACTCCCGATGCCTTTTCTATGCCGGCGGCTTTTTTGAGTAAGACCGCAGCGGGGGGGGATTTAAGGATGAAACTGAACGTTTTATCCGCATAAACCGATATGACCACCGGTAAAATCATTCCATTTTGGTCCTTTGTCTTGGCATTGAATTCTTTGCAAAAACCCATAATGTTTATGCCGGCTGCTCCCAATGCTGGACCAACCGGAGGTGCAGGATTTGCAGCGCCGGCAGGTAGCTGCAACTTTTTCTCTTTGATGACCTTCTTTGCCATTTTTTACTCCTAAAAACTCTAATTTTCTCCATCAGCACATCGTCTAACTTGCCAAAATTCTAAATCAACTGGCGTCGAACGACCAAACATCGAAACATTTACACGTAGCCGACCCTCTTCCGTATCAATACCTTCTATTGTTCCTGTCAAGTTTAAAAATGGACCATCATTAATTTTTACAATTTCGCCCAGTCCATAGGTAACCTTAGGCATACTTTGTCCGCTAACGGCCTCAACCTTCGCCAAAATATTGTCAATTTCATCCTGCTTCAATGCAACGGGGTCGCGGTCTCCCACAAATCTAACAACCCCCGGAACATTTTTTACAAGAGAAAATGGTTCTTCGAGAAACCTGCCGGCGGCATCATACATTTTCATTTTAATAAAAACATAGCCTGGATAAAATTTTCTCACGCGGGAATATTTTTTACCATTTTTTATCTCCGTAACTTTTTCAGCCGGAACCAACACTTCCTGGATAATATCTTCAAAATTATGCTCCTTTTCGAGAATATGAATGGCATCCTTAACTTTACTTTCCTGATTTGACAAGGTCTGCAAAACAAACCATTTTGGCAACAACATCCTTTCGTCAAACACAGTCTCAAGCTCTTCTGATGTCTCGTCATCCATTTTACTCTAACCCCTAACGCATTTAATCATAAAATCTACGACATTGAACAGTGAAAAATCTATTATGCTTACATAGAAACTAATCAAAAGCATGCCAACTATGACAACGATGGTAGATTTCCCCAATTCCTTTTTCGCAGGCCAAGCTACTTTCTTGAGCTCGTCCAATGTTTCAACAAAAAAACGTTTCGTCTTTCCTAGCATATATTTCCTCTTCGTAGAAATCATGGCAGGAGAAGAGGGACTCGAACCCCCAACTTACGGTTTTGGAGACCGTTGCTCTACCAATTGAACTATTCTCCTTTGATTTCAAACATTAACTAACCATATTTTTTCCAAACGGCAAGGTAGCATAGGAGTTTACCCTTAAATATTGTCAGGCTATTATTTCTGTGATACGCCCTGCCCCTATGGTACGACCTCCTTCGCGGATAGCAAAACGTTGCCCTTTTTCCATGGCTATCTGTTTCTGCAGAAGCAATTCTATGCTCAAATTATCCCCTGGCATTACCATCTCCCTACCTTCCGGCAAATTAACAATACCTGTGACATCAGCTGTTCCAAAGTAAAACTGAGGACGGTATCCATTGAAAAATGGAGTATGGCGCCCTCCTTCATCTTTGGTTAAGACATATATTTCAGCCTTTGCCTTTGTATGCGGATGAATTGACCCGATCTTGGCCAATACTTGCCCTCGTTCGACATCATCTTTATCAATGCCACGTAGAAGTATCCCAACATTATCACCGGCTTGCCCTCTATCTAACAGTTTGCGAAACATTTCAATTCCCGTACACGTGGTTTTTACCGTATCGCGCAATCCAACAATTTCAATTTCCTCTCCGACTCTGATAGCTCCACGTTCAATGCGACCCGTTGCAACGGTTCCCCTGCCCGTAATCGAGAAAACATCTTCGATGGCCATCAAAAATGGCATATCTACGTTTCTAACGGGTTCTGGAATGTCATTGTCGATTGCATCCAGTAACTCACCAATGGCCTTAACCCCCTCCGGTTTACCTTCCAGCGCTGCCAGAGCAGATCCACGAATAATGGTGACCTTATCGCCTGGATATTCATATTTATTCAAAAGTTCGCGAACTTCCATTTCAACCAAGTCAAGCAATTCCGGATCATCCAAAAGGTCAACCTTATTTAAGAACACAACCAGGTTTGGAACTCCCACTTGGCGAGCAAGCAATATGTGTTCACGGGTTTGAGGCATGGGACCATCATAGGCGCTAACGACCAAAATTGCTCCATCCATTTGGGCAGCTCCGGTAATCATATTCTTGACAAAGTCAGCATGTCCTGGACAGTCGACGTGGGCATAGTGACGAAGTTCTGTCTGATATTCGACGTGTGATACGGCAATCGTGACAGTTTTGGTAGAATCACGAACCGTTCCGCCTTTGGTAACATCAGCGTAGGACTTGAATTCGGCCAACTTCTTGTCCGACTGTACTTTTAATATAGCCGTTGTTAACGTTGACTTTCCATGGTCAACGTGCCCTATGGTTCCAACATTTACGTGGGGCTTATTCCGTTCGAAGGTTTCTTTTGCCATTTTGTTTCCTTTTTTATACTTATATAAAATTTAAATTCTAAACTCTGGAGCCCCCGAGCAGACTTGAACTGCCGACCTCATCCTTACCAAGGATGCGCTCTGCCAGCTGAGCTACAAGGGCGCCCGCCATTGACAACGCCACGACGGCGTGTACGTTACCTAAGACCGATTATCCGCAATTTGCAAGGTCACGGACAAACGTCAATATTTATTTTTACCCTTTGATAATTTTCCAAATTAACAAAATCATCGCGCAACACTATTAGTCTCTCTGTAAAGAAAACATAGGCATTCCTAGTTGATTTTTTGTAAAAAAATTTTCCATTCACTATCCCCATTTCCATAGACGTACGATAATAGTAGCTGCTCTAGTAGAGGACCATAAAAGTTTTATGGCCTTCCAGGAGCTCCACGGAAACCTTTTCCAAGCTCCGTTCCAATGTATGGAGACGCAATGTTTTTAAAATTTTTATTAAATCCCCAAGAACTATGCTTTTTTTTGTTGATTTCTAATTTTACAAGTGCTATGCACTGACCCATCGTCTAAAATTTTAAAGGAGGACTAAATTTATGAATGAAGTAAGTAAGGCAAGTGCAAGTAGAGGAAATGGTGGTGTACCTGACAGTGCGCCACAACCAAAACCCAAGCCCCACCGCCCAATACAGCAACACCTAGAACACCCAGATATCAAGGGAGATATATTAGATAAGAGAACGCAGGAAAGAGCGATAAACGAAAGGTGTGTAGCAGCACCAGAGCCACGGCCAATACCGCCAGCACCAGAGCCACAGCCACAACCAATACCATCAGCAACACCGACACCGAACACTGTACGGGAAGCATGGCAACCTATATTGAGAGAAATACGAAGCATTGACCCAAATGTAGGTGTAGCAATAATACAGGACATATATGCGGAATTTAAAAGAATGTGGGAAGAAGGTCCAGCTGCTCAGGCACAGGCAAAGGAGGTTGCATTGGCAACAATACGGACAATGCAGGAAAAGATATTACAACAGGGACAGGAAGAAGCTGAAAGGAAACAGGCATGGCGAAGAATAGTGAACGATATACGACAAACTGCACGTGGATTGGATCCAGCTCAATTGAGAATTGTACAAAAAGCTGCACGGAAAGAATTTAATGAAATATGGAAAATAGATCCAAAAATTGTACCGAGAGTTGTATTGAAAGCAGCATGGATGAAAATACGGGAAATTTTACAACCAAAAACGGCACCGACACAGGGAGCTATGCAGAAAGCACGGCGACCTGTATTGGCAGAAATACGAAGGGAAGTGGGAAGTATACAAAGAAATTTCCCAAATGCAACAACAGATATGGGTGCAATACAAGAGGCACGTGGGGAATTTGAAAGAATAGGGGAAGAAGGTCCAGCTGCTCAGGAAAAGCTGCAGCGAGAACAGGCATGGCAAGATACACAGGGCGAGGCAAGGAATACTGCACATGAAAGACTTGGCGAAATATGGGAAGTAAATCAAGAAGTTGCAATAGCACCAGATGCCGTACGGGACGATATACAGGATGGAGCTAAACAACCTGGACAGCTCGATTGGCTCTGGGGTTAAA
Source organism: Puniceicoccales bacterium (assembly GCA_031269795.1). Lineage (GTDB taxonomy): Bacteria > Verrucomicrobiota > Verrucomicrobiia > Opitutales > JAIRKQ01 > JAIRKQ01. Next base: position 183 of record JAISYR010000012.1, on the reverse strand, counting down.
AGAATGGAGAGCCATACAGGAGGCTATAGGCGAAAACGTGGGGAGAAGATCCGTGGGAGAGGTATGGGTACATCTATTATCTGCGGAGGGCCATAAAAGTTTTATGGCCCTCCAGGAACTTCACGGAAACCTTTTAAATTAAAGGCTTTCCCAGACTCCGTTCCATTGCATAGGGGCGCAATG
>JAISYR010000008.1 GCA_031269795.1 Puniceicoccales bacterium | reverse complement strand
GGGCTTAGATAAAATTGAGCGGGTGGTGGCGGGGTACCCAAACCCCTCACTACCCCCAATGGAGCTACGCTGGCGAGTGCCTTGGAGGCTGTCCCTTCCATCGCCGTGGAAGGAGCCGGGGTTGGAGTTATTACCGCTGCCGCTGCCGCAGGGAGTATCTTGCCTCCCGACGACTTTTCCAGCTTGTCTTTCGCCAGAAAAGCTGATGGCAAGGATCACGCTCCCAAGGTCGATCCGGCGCCTAAGGAATGGATCCGAAGAACTTCGGAAGACGTCAAAGGTCATTTTAAGCAGCTTAAAGAAGATAGAAGTTGGAGGTTTAATAAAGAAGATAAAACGTACGTAAATAAAACTACTGGAGAAAAGAGATGGGCAGATTACTTGCACAATGAAATAGAGTGTAACAAAGGAAACAGGTCTTGGGTCATCGATCCGGTAACAGGGGAAACTCTTGACAAGAAAGGCCATTTGTTAAAGTGAAGGACAATATACAAAGGAGTTAGAATAAAAATGAAAGTATACAGGGATATGGATGGGAGTTTGTGTGTAATATGTGAGGATATAGATGGAAATACGTATACAATGAACGAAAATGGGTATTTTCAGATAGAAGATCCGGAGCTTCACTGGCTTAATAAATTTAGCCCAACGGGAGAAATTATAGGTTTTTTAGATCCCGTGACAAAAGACTTCATCCAAGCAACAGATCCAAAAGAAATAACCCATTGGAATAAATGGTTCGATGATTGGAAGAAACGTAATAAAAATGTAATAAAAAGTTACAAATTTTGATTATTTATATGTCGCTTTGTTTACAACAAGCACGGTAAACACATAGGAGTCATTAAGCCGAGCGACGGAGAATTAAGAACTGACTTGAAAGTAGGAGGAAGAAGTATAAATATTAAATGAGATGAATTACTGTTGTGAGCATATGAAGGATGCCGTTGAAGGAGGGCCTTTCCTTGGAGATTTCCCTGTTATATTATATACTCCAAAGTGGCGTTCTTATGGTCTTGTGATAAAAGGAAATCCACGCAATCAATATATATTGTTCTATTGCCCGTTTTGTGGGAAAAAGCTTCCCACCGATCTAGTGGATGAGCACTTTGATGCAATCAGGGATGACACTGGTAAGCCACTGGATCCACTCCCCGAGGAATTCAAGACTGACGAGTGGTGGAAAAAACGAAGGTTATAGCATAGGGCTTTAGATAAACATTGGACGGCTGACGGCGAAGGGACCCAGTCCTTGCCACCCCCAACGGGGCCACGCTGACGGGGGCTTTGGAGGCCGTCCCTGGCGTTACCGTGGAAGGAGCCGGGGCTGGAGTTATTACCGCTGCCGCTGCTGCGGGGAGCATTTTGCCTCCCGATGACTTCACCAGTCTATCTTTTGCCAGAAAAGCTGACGGCAGGGATCACACTCCAAAAGTTGGTCCGGCGCCTAAGGAATGGATCCGAAGAACTTCGGAAGATGTCAAAGGTCATTTTAAGAAACTTGGGCAAAGTGGAGAATGGAAGCCTGAATTTAAAGATGGTAGAAGAATATACATCAACAAAGACACTGGTGAAAAAAGATGGGGGGATTTCCTACACAATGAAATAGAATGTAACAAAGGTGACAAATCTTGGGTTATCGATCCGATAACAGAAAAAGTTCTTGATAAGAAGGGCCATTTGTTTAAGGAGAAATAAGGATCATGATAAGCCGTGAACAGTGTTGCTGCGATGATATGTGGAAGGCGGTTTCTTCCGAAAACGAAGTCCCCATGTCCGTCGAGAAGTTTAGCAATGTTCGCGGTGAATTTTTAAATTTTCTCCTAAGGTTTGTAGATACATACAACGCTGAAGAATTTGCTGAACGTGATGAAATTGCCGAAGATGGAATATCCTTCTGCCCTTTTTGTGGAAAACAGGTCGATCCATATGAGGCAGACCTATCCGAAAGATGGAAAAAACGGAAATACATGTGCGAAAGCTTCCTTGAATGGTTCATGAAAGGTAATCGCTATCCGAACATGAAGGCCCCTACACCGATGTTCAAATATGATCCTCAAGAAAACCAATTTTACATGCATTACAGGAAGGGATTTGGAGAGGGATGGATTCCCATAAAGTACTGTATCTATTGCGGCGAACCGCTGTCGGAAATGGTGGAAAAATACGGGTTGTCGAAATTCATTGCTGCGAAACTTGATCCATCCGAGTGGCAGGGAAAGTACAAACTTTGTCGCAGGGAACCGAAAATAACCGACTACTCCAAATTTCCAGGTTTTTATACGTAAAACAGTAGCTGCACTTTGAGAAAAGGAAATTTGTTGCCGTCTAGCACCGACATCGACCTGAGGGCAAATGGCAGGGTATCGACATTATCCCAGTACATATACTCTCCAACGGGAGAAAGGATAGGTGTCGAGCAGGTTCATCTGGAAGCACCGGGCGATATCTCCATAGCCGGAAACGGAGGAGTGGAGATGCAAGCAGCACAAGTAATAGCTTGGGAAAGTCTCACCATCAGGAGCGAACGTGGGGATGTCATCGACCGCCAGATAGTTACGGACATGGTGTCTTCCCATGTGAACGACGACACTGCCATCCAAAAATCAACGGCAACCACCACTTCTCTGGTAGCAGGAGAAGGGATGACGATCGAGGCCGGAGGAAAAATTCAACAGCAGGGCACCCAAATGCGGGCAGGGAAGAAAGGCATACGGTTTGATGCCCAGGAACATAGCATAAAACCGGCAGTGGAAGAAACCGTCGTTCTGCAAGTGGCAAATGGCGGAAGGACAGACAAGGTTAAGGGAGCTAATGAATGATCCCAATGTTAGTTCGGCCGATAGAGGGTGGCTTAAGCAAGAAAAAAACTCTATGTCCAGAAGCAAAGAAAGTCGACCTTCTCTTCGTGTCCCTCCAGGAAAAGAGTTAGCCCGCAGAAGGGGTTTTGAGGCCGCTAAAGGGCATGGGTATGAACATTCGGATCTTAAGCTAAAAGCGGATCATGACGCTCAACATAAGTTTGACAAAAAAGGTAAACTGAACAAAGATCGAGGAGAGAAATGAATTATAAACTCAGTGAAAAAGAGATAGAAATGGTGCTAAGGTCTGATGTGGATGCTCGGGTTCGATATTTCGTGCATAAAACTGCTGCCTGGGAATACTTATGGTTGATGTACGATGATCGGGGCAATTTAATTACTGTATATGATGCAACAAACAGAGAATGTATACCAGTATGGCCATTTAAAGAATATGCTGATATGTTCTTCAATGATTTTGAAGAAAAAAAATTAGTAAAGAAAATGAAAGTACATGATTTTTTATGTGAGTACATAGATAAACTCATAGAAAAAAATATTTATGTATTCGTTTTCCCAGATATGGAATCCCGTGGAGCACTTGTGAAAGCTGATATTTTCCAGTATATGATGGAAGATGAATTAGCCAAATATGGCGATTATGATGACGAAAGTTACATTTCAAAAAATGGCATATGGAAACCCGACCCAATTGCTAAAAATTTGATTAATGGTAAATTTGTCAAAAATTCTTAGGAGCAAGAAAAATTCGGAAGAATTACGAAAAGGATTCCAATGGCCAATCGAAGGAAAGAATGGACAAAATTCTTGTTTTAGCGAATGACGATGGCGGAAGCGTGTTTATGATAATCCAAGATTCTTCTGAAAAGCCAGCACCCATGATATGGTGCGACTATGGAGATATGTATCACTATGCAATAACAGGAAAATTTCGCAACCCCCATGATGAATGGCCATCCTTCACAGATTTTTTTGAATTTTTAGTGAATGATTTGGAAAAAGAAACGGCGGAAGAAGAATAAGCAAATGCAGAACTTGCAGCCATGGGAGGGCGGGATCCGGAAATTTGCGAAGTGGCAAGTTCGACAGAAAAATCAAGGATAAAGCTGCAGTGTCTAGCAAACTGGCAGCCACCAAAATAAATGTTCCTGCTACCACCAAAACTAAATTTGCCCACAAACAAGCCCTACGAAGCGAAAGCATTAATAGGTCGTCCGCTATCGCCGAAGTAAAGGTAGCCCAATACCTTGACAAAGTACCATACAATCCCTAGGATTGTAGAAAGCATGCTGAAGGTTAAACCACCCTGAGGCTAAAGTTACTAGCACTACTTTACAGGGGCGACCAACGGGACGGCTGTGATCTGGGGAATGGCAAACCAGTAAATGGAAAGTTCCGGAGAGGTAGGCTAGGTAATCACGATGTTGGGAACCACGATCCGAGAAGCAGCGAAGTAGGGCTGCGAGCCCTGGACGGGTGTTTGGAACTTGTTGGGCTACCCGATGACAACGAACGAATACTAGCGAACAACATGGACAAGGAAGGTGTTGAGCGGCTGGTGAAGGAAGCCATGGAGCTGCAGGCTTTTCTGTCCTGCCAGTATCGCCGCCAGCATCATACTCATCACAAATACCAAATCATATCTTATCCCCAAGGCGCTCCTTGGATCTTCCAACTTCTTCAATTTTTGGACTGTCCATTTCCATCCCCATCCATCCTTTTCTATCCCTTTTGTCTACTCTTTTCGTTCTCCTTCAGCAAGAACCAAATGGCCCTGTTCTCTCCCGAAACATGGAAGGTTTGTGGGGAATTCATCGCAAAGATTCTTGCTTTTCTAGCACTTTTGCTTAGAAAGGGACCATGGGAAGTTATTTACCATTACCGTATATCTATGAAAAGGATGGCCGCAGTGAGCGCTCGTGGGATATTTATAGCAGATTGCTGAAGGATAGGATCGTTTTCATCGGGACACAGATCGATGATTTTGTCGCCAATGCCGTCGTCGCCCAGCTACTTTTTTTGCAAATGGAAGATCCAAAAAAAGACATTCATGTCTACGTGAATTCACCGGGGGGAAGCGTAACATCGGGAATGGCCATCTATGATACCATGCAGTTTGTGCGCTGTGACGTTGTCACCTATTGCATCGGCCAAGCGGCCAGCATGGGAACGATTCTGTTGGCTGCAGGGACAAAAGGTAAACGGTTTGCCTTGCCAAATAGCAGGATCATGATTCATCAACCGACGGGAGGGGCCAGTGGCCAAACCTCCGATATTTCCATCGCCGCAAAGGAAATTTTGAGGTGGCGTAAGGTCATAAACGAAATTCTTGCAAAGCATAGCACCCGCAGCATAGAACAGATTGAAAAGGATTCTGACCGTGATTTTTTCATGACTGCAACGGAAGCAAAGGAATATGGAATTGTGGATGCCGTGATAGAAAACAAGGTTGAAATTCCTGAATCCAAGTGATATTTATGGCTGCCTATACGAAAGAAACCATAGGGATTATTGGCGGTTGTGGTGTGGCGGCAGCCAATGAGTTAGCCCACCGCATTGAAAAAAGACTCACCGAACTCGGGTGTTTGGACGATATCCAACAGCCCGAAATGATATTATTTCAAGCAACCCAAGCACCGAATAGGATTGCCTTTGCCATGGGGAAGAGCAGCGTTTCGTTCGCCCCATATTTTATTGAAGTCGGTAGAAAATTAAAAACCTGTGGGGCAACAGTTTGCTGCATTCCGTGCAATACGGCCCACTGTGTAATCGAAGAAATTGAACATGCTGTCGGCCTTCCATTCGTGAACATAGTAAATGAAACGTTATTTTTCATATTGGAAAAATATCCGGAAACAAAAAAAATTGGACTGCTGTGCAGTGCGGGCACACGGTCTTCCCAAATTTATCAAAAACATTCCCAGTCCCTAGGTTACCATCTAGAATTTTTGTTTCCCAAAGAAAATTTGCAGCAATCCGTCGATGGCGGAATTGCGGCAGTAAAACGTGGACTGCAATATGTTTCACCCGAAAAAGCCAAAGTATTTTTCACAGATGCAATGGATGATTTAATCTCCCAGGGATCCGATGTCATCGTTTTGGGATGTACGGAAATTCCTCTAGCTGTAAGGGATAAATACTACAAAAACCATCCCATAGCTGATTCGCTGTCGATCCTAGCGGAAGCTTGCATAGGCAGATGTAAAACGGTGAAAACAAGTTAAATGCTAAGGCCCCAATGGTTGCTCCAATTGGATATTAAGCCTGGCGAACAGATTTTTATCGGTACCATCTTTTACGTTATTGACGGTGAGTAACTTTTCACTGGAAAACAGAGCATTTGCTCCGGCAAACATGCATAAAGCTTGTATTCCATCTGAAAAAGTGTTGCGTCCTGCCGCAATCTTGACATAGGACCGTGGCATTAGAATCCTGGCCAAAGCGACCAACCGAACAAAGTCAAAGTCGTCGATGGGGTGACTACCATCCACCCTCGTCCCGGGAATTTTTACCAATTTGTTTATGGGCACGCACCGGGGTGGCACTTTTAAATTTGCCAGTAAAACGAGCATTTTTATCCTATCGTCACTTGTTTCTCCCATGCCAACAATGCCTCCCGAACATATATTAATTCCAGCATTTTGGACGATGGTTATGGTTTTGATCCGGTCATCGATGCTATGCGTCGAAATTATTTTACCATAAAAATCAGGAGAGGTATCCACATTGTGGTTATAGTAGTCCAGGCCCGATTGTTTTAATTTGATGGCCTGTTCTTCACTGATCATACCGAGGGTTACACAGGTTTCCATGCCCAATGATTTTACCCCTTTTATCATTTTACAAATTTCATCAAACTCCGTTTCAGATGATGGATGCCTTCCGGAAGCACTCATGCAAAATCTGCTGGCTCCTCTACTTTTGGCTTCCCTCGCAGCTGCTATTACAGTTTCTAAGCTTAGCATCGGCTGCTTTGGAAATTTCGATCCATTTCTAATGGATTGGGCACAGTAGGCACAGTCTTCCGAACAACCTCCCGTTTTTACACTCAGAATGCCGCTTATCTGCACCGTTTGTTCATCGAAATTTTTAATATGCACATCGTGGGCCATTCGGATAAGCTTAAAAAATGGATAATTGAAAATTTTCTTCGCCTTCTCAAAAGTATTTTCCATGATAATTTTTCATAAAAATTTGTTAACGATTGCGTAGGCCTTGTCCAATTCCTCTTCCGTCATGCAGTAAGGTGGTAGAAAGTATATTGTATTCCCCAGTGGTCGCAAAAATATTCCTTCCTTGAAAGCGGACTCCACAATGTAATCCCGTTGTGTCGATGACTCAACGTCAAAGGCAGACATCGTACCGAAGATCCTCCTCCGGTGAACATTTTTTAAAATGGCCTTCCTGTGGAATTTCGATATCATTCCAATGTTTTCGACGGTTTCTCGGCGTAAAAGCATTTCCAATGACTTGTTCGCAGCGGCACAGGAAATTGGGTTAGCGGTGTAGGAATGACCATGTATGAAAGTTTTGCGTGGATCATCCGATAGAAACGCATCGTAGACCTTTTCCGTGGTTACAGTCATTCCGAGGGGAAGAAATCCACCGGTAATACCCTTCGATAAACAGATGAAATCCGGTATTATATTCGTATGATCCATGGCAAACATCTTCCCGGTACGGTAAAACCCCGTCATGACCTCATCGAAAATTACAAGAATTCCGTAGGGACGAACGGCATGGACAAGCTTTTCAAGAAATTCAGGACGATATAGCCTCATTCCCGCAGCACCCTGGAGGAGAGGCTCGACTATTATGGCACACACCCTATCCCCTATTGCCAATAATTTTTGTTTCCATTCTCCTATAACTTTGGCTTCTCGTTCTTCCACACCTTCCACACCTTCGTAATATTCCGGCACATCTATGGGGTGGCTACTGAAAAATAGTTCAGAAAATGTGGAATGGTATTGGGAAGATTTCCCTGCGGCGCCCATCGCCCCAAAAGTATCTCCATGGTATCCTCCTTCCAAACAAAGAAATAGGTTGCGCTTTTCCATACCCATGTTTCTAAAGTATTGATAGGCCATTTTGAGGGCAACTTCCACGGACGTAGATCCATTATCGGAAAAGAAAAATTTCGATAGATTCGGTGGAAGCAATTTTTTCAAATTTTCTACCAACGTTTCCGCTGGACCGTGGGAAAATTTAGTAAATATGACATGCTCTAGCACTTTAGCCTGGGAATAAATTGCTTCGGCGATTTCCTCATTCCCATGGCCATGAATATTTACCCACCAGCTGGATATCATATCCATGTACTTTTCTCCGGTTTCAGAAAATAAATAAACCCCCTCACCACGAACTATTTTGACCGCTGGAGCCGTTGTTTTTTCCTGTGTAAATGGTCTCCAAATCACCTAAACACCTCACTAATTTCAGATGGAAGGCGCATGGATCGCAACATCCCATTTAAGTCGTTGCCATGGGGAATATGGGCAAGTATTTTTAACCCAGAAAATAGCTCGATTGTTTGTTTAATATTTTCTTCCATTTGCCCATTTATAATTATCCCCAGGATGTCAACGTTCCTAGCTTTTAAAATCTCTATGGTCATTAGTAAATGATTAATCACTCCCAGTTTTGACCTAGCCACCACAATGGTTTTGGCATCATAAAGTTTTATCAGGTCTACCATATAAAAATCAAACTTGATGGGCACTAAAATACCGCCGGCACCTTCGATAACCGTATTATCTATCTGCCGTTTAAGCAATTCTTCATCGACGGAAATGTTATCAATTTTTGCGGCATTATAGGGGGACAATGGCGCATTTAACCTATAGACTTCTTCGATGATCTGTGTGTGTGGGGAAATGGTTTTTACGGTTTCACTATCCCGCATATTTCCTGTTTGGATTGGTTTCCAATAGGCAACCCCAACCCGTTGACATATCCAAGCCGCTACGGTTGTTTTCCCGACATCGGTATCTGTCCCTGTCACAAAAATATTCACCGCTCCTACTGTTCAAGATTAGAAATATGATAAGCAATCATGGATACAATGAAAAAGTATGGGGATTATCTTGACAAGGATAATAGAATTTATACATTTGCACATCCTGTGCGTTGGGGCAAAAGGAGTAGGGGGTTTAGCCTGGTAGAGCTGTTGACTGTAATTTCGGTAATTATAATATTAGCTGCCATATTGATGCCATTGGTGGGAAATGCGATAAACGATGCTAAGAAACTAAGAGCGTTAAAAAATTTGCAACAAATCGCGACGGCCTATGTCAGCTTTTCATTGAAAGATCGCGCTAGGGAACTGCACAACTGCAAAAATGCGGCGGAGTGGGCTGGGGTACTTTCAAAACACGAAGAATTAAACACTGCCTCCATTTTCATTTTCAATGACGATTACTTGGTTGAGTCAAATCACCGAGCAATGCCCAAAACCATTGGAATTCGAAAGAAGGGCCAATGGAGTATCAATCCAGATTTTGAGCATTTTCCATTGAGCGTCATCATAATTTCTGGCATTGCCAGTCGAGCTCCCGCTGCAACTACTCCGGTTGCCTATACGAGAGGTCTTGATTACGAAACCGGAAAATGGCGGCCTGCAAAAGGAGATAATGGTGGAATTTATGGGGAAAGTGGAGGCATTATCGTTTTTCTGGACGGTCACGCTGAGTTTTATTCCAACCTGACAGATGAAGCAAATATGCTCGTAAATTATTACACGGGCGAAAAAACATCGAAAATTTCGGAAGCGGTTAATGGTGGTGCCCGTGCTTTATCATGGACCGGCGTGGAGTGGGAAGCAAAACAGAAGTAGTCGGGAACATGTGTCCTTTACAAGTTTGAAAATTTCCTAAAAAGCTTGATTTTTCTGCCATAAAACACAGGAGATTTACCATGGCTAATCCAACCGATATTCGAAAGGGTAAAGTAATAGATTATAATGGCGTTCCACATTCTGTTCTGGAAGTTCAACATAGAACACAGGGGAGGCAGGCAGGGTTTGTCCAGGTGGTCATGCGAAATCTAAATACGGGCGCCTCCACGGCCGTTAAATTTCTTTCTTCCGACAATGTGACATTTTTGACAACAAGCACAATAACACTGGAATATTCCTATGTAGACGACATGGGCCATCATTTTTTAAACCCGGAAACCTACGAAGATACTTGTTTACCGAACGAATTAGTCGAAAGTAAAAAGAAGTTTCTAGCCATTGGGAAACCATATGATATTGCCTGCGTAAATGACAAACCTGTGGAAATTGTGCTCCCAGCTTCAATCACAATGAAGGTTGTGGATGCTCCCGATGGTGTTCGCGGCGATACCGCTTCAAGCGTACAAAAACCTGCCACGACGGAAACAGGACTGGTTGTTCAAGTACCACTGTTTATCAAACCAGGCGAAGTTATTCGCGTCAGTTCCGATGATGGTTCATACATCGGAAGGGCATAGTGAGTGCCGAAAATATAAACTCCATGATCTCCTTGGAGGTTTTTTCTAGCATAAATAGAACCAAGCGAGGTAAGCCGTGTCTGCCATCAAGAAATGCAATCAGCCAATTGGTCAAAATTGTTAAAAATGATGGTTGGTTTTGTTTTTACACATTCTGCGACATCTTCGTGCAAACGGGTGGAATTGGCATTTCCTGTGAATAAAGCTGTTTTGAAGCCGATTTTACGGGCTGGTACTATGTCATTTAGCATGTCGTTACCGACGTATATGGTTTCCTGTGGGTCTATGCCCAGGCCTTGTAACCTCTCCTGGCATATGTTAAATAATAGGGAAGATGGCTTTCTGTGCTTATATTCATAGGACCATAGGCAAAGGGATTGCCTGAATCCAAGAGTTTCAAGGCTATTTTGATATAATATTTCCATTATTTTTGGCGTATAAAATTGGCCGGTTGCAATTATTCCGGCATATATGTCATTGTCTTGTAAATTTCTTATAAACTCTAGGGATCTTTTCGCCGGCCATACCGGGTTAATTTTACATTCATAGCACATTATTACCCGACGGATTGAACGTTCTGTCAAATCTCCATCGATGATTCCGCCAATGAATAATTCATTTAAAAAATCTTGCCAAACGTCACCAATATTAATTTCAGGATATGCTATTCCTTCGGCCCGGCGAATATCATAGTGGGCCCGCACATGTTCCATGTATAGGTTGCTCAAATTTGTATCGTGTTCAAATACGTTAAAATCGGACTCCTCCAAGGCCTCTATGATGGCTGTATCGGATTGTATCCCTGATTCTGACAAAGAACTATAGGGGGATTTGGTTGTAAATAGCGTACCATAGACATCGAAAATTACGGCCAGAATGTCGGAAAGCTTTTTCAATTTTGGTTTTATTGGTGAAGCAACCACTTCAATCGGCTGCAGCAAGGATAATACTATTTTATTTAACGGCATATGTTTGCAGTGGTTTTTATAAAACCCCCCTGGCCACGCTATATGGTAAATTTTTTAAAATTTGCGAACAAAAATTGAATTATCTTTCTCATAACCAAACTTATAATCAAAAGTCCTCGGCAATATGCCGAGGACAGGTCCGCATAAATACTAAACTCAAGCTATTCGCTTACTACTGGTTTAGGGGTTGTGGTTGTCACCGCCGCAATTTTTTTGCTAAGTGCTCGCACTGCGAGTATCCATAATAGGCAAATCGTAACCAATATCCCAAACAGGTACGGAGCCAAACTTATCAATTCGACCTTTTTACCATGGCTAAATATGTTCATCCCAAAGATCATCAATAATCCGGCCTGTAGCCATGCTCCGCTTGCTTTGCCCAACCGTCCACCGATGACTTCAACCACGACTTTACCCTTTACTTTCATCTCATCATCGAGTGGAATATAAGCCATTTCCTTCGTTAGATCGAAAAGAGCATACTTGGTAGCCTTTGCTAAAATTAGTATTACAGCTCCGATAAAAACTGCTGCTGCTATGGGATTTGTTCCAATCTGGGCTAGTACACTTATAAAATCATTTCTCCATATTATGAAGGAAAAGAATATGCTACCGGCGACCAAAGTTAATGTCGGTGTAATGGCAGCAGCCGTAAACCAACTAAACTTGCGCAAAATATTTCCACCGATAACCATTACAATCATCGACGCTATTCCCGTATAGAATGAATAGCGACCCATGAATGCATTAAACGCATTGGGATTGGAATGCAGCAATTTGACCTGCCCTTTCCACAATCCTTCGATTACGTTAACACCAATTCCATAGCAAATTACCAACGCAGCTATTAAGCCTAAATATGGAGAAGTTACCATAAATATCATGCTTTGCCAGAATCCCATTTTAGCTTTTTTCTTTTTTGCTCCTGGAAGTTCTGGCTTATCGTAAAACCGTTTATCGGTTAATACATATTTATAGATCCAACGGTAGATTCCCATGAGCACAATACCGGATACTACAACTATCCCCATTAGCCATCGTAGAGAAATTGCCCAAGGGTCGACTCCCTTAGGAGCGCTAAGAGAAATTTTGGAAAAGTGATCGGCAACTTCTCCTGCCAGTAATAGTGAAAATTGGGCAAGCAACCCGAAAAATGAATAAAATCTTTTAGCTTCCGAAGTTTTACATATTTGATTGGCAAATTGCCAAAATAATAGGGATAGCGTTGCACTTCCCCACAATTCTGCCATCACGAAAAACAATGCAAATGACCAATTTCCAAATATTGCCAACAGCCAGCGAATGCTTCCGCTACAGCTGTTTTGCCAACGTGCAACAGTATCTACTGCCGGGTGAAAAAAGTCTAAATGAGGATAGATTACAAATCCGAAAATTCCAAAAAATGCCACAAAAAACCCAATGGTCACGTAGAACAAGTTTTCATTGCTCATAACATCACTACCTTTGGCATAAAGCAGTGTAAATAATACCGCACTGGGCATGACCAGAAGTGCCTTTAAAAAAGGAAGAACTTCCGCTCCCGAATTAGGTGCTGTAACCACCATGGCATCTTTCATGTTTCTTAGACATGTATAATTGAAGAGGATGAAAAAAAACATCAGCCCCATCGGTAAGGCTTTTTTTACTTCAAACCCATAGATTGGGAAAAAGAACTTCCTTATTTTACCAAACTCCGGCATTGCGTCAGTGTCACTCATAATTTCAAACCTTTTCAAACCCTCCCAAAGTATTACTTATTTACATTTTTTTAGATTAATCAATATTAATTTTGATAAAACGTCTGTTTTTTATCATGGTTTAAAAATCATCCGCAGAAGCAGCCATTACCCTTGTACGTCCATAGGAATGTTCTTTTACACTTAAACAGAGAAAAATTCAGCGAAGGATAATCTTCCCATAAACAACTCACCACATCTCTCAAATAATGCCTTCAAGCCATATATCAGTACTCCTAGTACTCCTATTCCCACTAATGCTGTTCCTAATAGTGCTACTACCAGTGCTCCCATTCCCACTATTAGCATTCCCACTATGAGCATTGTAAGTGCTAATGCTCCCCTCCCTACTAGTTCCATATTTGTTGGTAATGCCGCATTTGCAGGTGTAATCCTTCTTTCTCCATTGCCATGCTCACCTCCAAGTTGCCTATTATCCGTCGCAGACGATGACACATCTGGTATATCTACACGATTTCCTACACTCGCCATAATCTTAAACTATCTCCTTCCGTTAAAATTCCACATAAAACATCATGTTGCGGTGACGCAATAGCATGTATAAGATCATAAATCAACGAAAAAAGGATAGCTTTTGGAAGTTTAATAAAAAGTTTCTAAAACGTTGAGTTTCTACTTCCCAATAATTTATTACAGGCTGACATGTTGTTGTCGTTTTTCGGAAGTTTTATTGGTCAACTATTCTCGGGCGATATTGTGGCAAAACGTGGATGTTTAATCAACGAAAAGAAACCGAAGGAAGAAATTAACACGAGTGTAGCCGAAAAGTAGCTCATTTGAGCCAATGACAAATATTGGCAAATGCCATATCCTAGGAAGGGGGACAGTAACCCCCTTAGTCCCGTAACAGCTACGTTAAGACCCATGTATAGGCTAAATTTTTCCTTCGGCACAATTTTTGTGACCCACAGGCACCAAATTATTTCACCTCCACCGCGGGCAATGCCGGTACAAGCGGAAGCAAGGGCAACTAAAAATTTTGTCTTCGTATTAAAAAACAGCAAGACGCTGGCCATTAAAAATAGGTTAACCATTAGTTTTATGGCAATGAAATTGAACCGGTGGAAAATTTGGCCACAGACGAAGGTGCTCAAAATTCTAAATCCCACAGGAATAGTTATGGATACGAGGACCACAAATGTGTTCGAAGCACCTATCCCCCATGTATTATCCATTAGGTATTCTGTCCGTAGGGGCCCCATCATTTGTATGCCAATCCCTGATAACGACCACCAAAGGAGGGCCATGCCAAATTGCTTGTCCGTAAAAATTATTTTGACACTGGAAGCCATCGACTTTTTCCCTTCCACGGGAAGGACCCTGGAAGGAATTCTAGAAAAGGACAGAGCTGTTCCTATTGCTGCCAGTGACACAAGGAGGAGCGCCAGTCTATAGTTTTGCAAATTTAAGTCCATCAATTTTCCTCCTACTTGTCCAAAAACCATGGTGGACAATAGTAACAAGTTGAGCGTAATGGCTAGTCGACTACCCCGTTCCTGCGGCGAATAATTTTGACCATAAACATCTTCCATAAGAGGGATTGGTTGTTTGGAAAAAATTATGGCAAATGATATTAGGAATAAAAATGACACAGCTGATGTTGCCCAAATTGAAGCAAAGACCAAGAATGAAACGATGAACCAATGAATTGTACTAAAATCCATGGTCCCATATCGTCTTTGCCGTGTTGCCAAAGATTGGGTTATGACGGTAAAGAAATTTCCCACAAAACTCGAAGCAAATATGAATGATTTTACCCAATTGGGAGCCTGAAATACCCGAATAGCCATAACCAAAGCAAGACTCTCCGTCAGGGAATCCATGAATCCAGAGCAAAAGCACCGCCAATTGTCAAAGAAAAATGTTTTTCTTGCTATTTCGGTATTTGAAAAGATCCTTCCCATGCCATTAGAAAAATGATAAAAAATTTTCATGGCAAGTAGAATCTTGTCTGCGACCTGGCATCGGTCATTGCATAAAAAGACCGACTGCTATCCATTTATATGGTGGGATAGCTACAATACCCATCGGGACGGTATGGGTTTATAAATCTCTGCACCCCACTTGTGTTTTTATTCGTGTTAGATGACAATGAATTCCGGCACCATTGCAAAGCTTGAAAATGAGGCCGACGTTACCGATGGAGATTGGTAATTTAAATATACGCTAAAACTTTTGTTCAAAAATGTAAATTCCCTCGCAATGTTATCCATACCAGGGATTGGCCATAGGCATAGATTTATTAGATTAAAACTATCAACCTCTTCGAAAATCAGTTTCAATCCTATCTTGGAATTATCATCCGTGCTAAAATATACCCCGTCCAATTTCAATGCCATAGCGTATGAAGTTTGGGTTTGGGAATCGAAGTCCGTCGTTTCAAAGGTCGCCGGTGCAATCAGGCGATTTTTCGGAGTGACAGACGACGTGGCAGAAAAATTCCGGTATACTGACACCCCATTTATGGAATAGACATAGGAAACCGCCAATGACGATAATGTCCAATATACTTTACAGACGTCGTGAGGTGTCATCGGATATAGGGTAACCTGGGAAATATTGCTGCTATGTGGCAAAGTATGTGGGACACCGGCAAAACTTACACGGGTTAAAAATTCGTCATCCATGGCTTTTTAAAGTTTTAGGAAGAATAGGGTTCACTCGCAAGGGAGTATCGCTTTTTTAAGACTCCGGATTCGCAAACATCTTCTTCCCGAAATTTGACAGTTATTTCTGAAGTTGCGATATCCGTCGTATCTATTTGGATAGACCTCCCCAGGTTATTTGGATCTGCAAATTTTATCATTTTATATTTTCCAGGGCCAAAGGATGTGTTATCCACGCGTGCATAGATTCCCTGCTCGACGGTACCATCGCTTGACACTTCCGCCGTTATGCGTTCACTGTGATTCTTACTTTCAAATAGTAGACGGCCGGAACGTGTCAATTCTGCTAGATCGGCGGCTCCTAGGTGTTTAGCCGGTCCAAATTTTATAAAAATCTTCCCAGAATCCAAATCTTCCACCACTTCCTGGACCACGGCACTCATTGTTTCCCATGTGGATTGTCCTCCGATAATATTTAACGTTTTTCCAAAAAAATCTTGCGATATTTCCTTCGAAACAGTCGCCACGGTACCATCGTATTGTAAGGGATTAACGGAGTTGTAAATTTGTTCCGCTAGATTTGAAGGTATCGATTCTGCAGTCGTCAGCGACAATAAATTTTTATAGGTTCCCGTTGTGGCATCGGTCGCCAGTATCCGTATGGCAACTTCGCGGTCGATGATGGCTTCATTGGCATCTGCGTATGAAATCTTGCAACGGACAATATCAGTTTCTGCGGTTTTGTTCATCCAATTAGCTACTGTTCCGCTAATCAATTCATTCGGCAGTGTGCTTGAACGGCTAACATTTCCTATGGAAATATTCGACGTCGGAATATTTGTGAGACCTGGAACATGTGCTTTCCACCAGGCAACGGAAGATGTTTCGATGGCAGCGGTTGCTATATTCTGGACGACGTAGTTCGCCTTTGATCCTGCCAAATTTATCGTCAGTACGAGAGCTTTTAATTCGGAACCCGTACAACTTTCAGGATATTTTTGTTGAACAGATTCCTTCCAAGTCTTTCCATTTATGCTATTCGTTGTCTCAAATTTTAAAACCACGGCCGGAACTTGTAAATCGTAGCGTGGTTGGATCGAAAATTCTTGCACGTGCGACGAAATATTGAGTGTGATCGATGGCATCTGGGAGCGTCTCAAAAATGATATGGTAGGAACGCCGGGACCATAATCTATGTAGCAAATCGTGTCGGGAACCCATCGCAAAAGTCGACGGATTATGTCGGCACATGATAGATCTTTGCATTCATCCAATGGAATGTGAACCGGAATAGCGATATCTCCCATTTCCAAATTCACACCGCAGGAAATGGCATAGTCAATTACGTCCGTGATTTGTTGCCCTATGCTTAGCTGCTCACCGGATATGTCCATCCCAAGAATCACCCTACTTTTGTAAACGTTATATAGTGTTGGTGATTCCTCCGTTGGATCGACTGGTTCCTTCCATGCTTGTTGATATATAAGATTTTCCAAGTACCACCAAACCCCAGATACTTCATACTGATACGCTTCGCTATTTGACGAACAATGGAGCGGTGTTTGAGTAACAATACCATCGAACCACCCGTTGCCATCGTTAAAAATCTTTATTGACGTATTTGCCGCAAATGTTGGCAAAGATGACAAAGTATTTCCTTGCACATGTAGCATTACTTTATCGGTTAGTAAATTTTTTCTAACCCGCTTGATGCTGTTTACTCCGAATGATGCGATGGGTTTTGTAGTACCATCATATTCCAACGTCCAAACCATGATTTCTCCTATCGCAAATTATTGATTCTGGAAGCGAGGTCATCGATGCTGGCATCAATTTCGTCAAATTTTTGATCGATGTAAGCCTTAAGATGTTCCAGTCGAATTTCAAAAATATTCAATTTGTCCCGTATAAGTTTAAAATCTGCCTTGCTAAAATCTTCCATGATAATACCCTTAAAATCTCTTTTGTCTCGAAAATGGCTCCGGGACCATCCCGGAGCCATGTGTTCCCACATATTAGATGAAATCTATATTTGGTGATCTTTGAAAAGTGATATCGGCTTTGTGCGCCATATTTAGTGTAATAAATTTGACTTGTGTCACGGCAGCCTCACTCAACAAATGGATTGTCAGCAACAATTTGTTCACGGATTGATTTGCGTTCCAAGTATAGTGCCGAAATTTCTTCCCCAATGGCTTGTAGTTCATCTTCCGTTGAATAATCTTCCCGTACAATCATATCCTGTAACACGGAAATGTTGTTAGTTATGGGATCGGACATCTTTTCGTATAGCTCCCTGCGCCTATTTCTAGTAGCTTCATTTGCTATGTCCGGAGGCACCGATGGTACCTCGGACTGTTTATAGTAGATGCCATCATGGACAGTGTTGTAATATGGAACGATGGGTTCTTCCGTTTCTTCGATAGAATCAAGTGTTATACCCTTGATCGATGCGTTGATTGCCAAATCTTCCTGCGACGCATTAAAAGCGACGATATTACCGTTTTTTTTCCCTATATACATTTTAAATAGCTCCTTTCGCGTAGATAAATCGAAAAACATTGATCGTAAGATTACTATTAAACATCTTGAAAAGATATCCACTTGCTACTGGAAATAACAAAAAAAGGCTCTTGTTAGTAGAATAGGTGGTCGATCCACTGCCATATACTGCCGAACTTGCTCCCGTATTAATTATTACTTCTCCAATGATATACGCATCGACGTTGAAGGTGTTACATCTAGTATATATCCACCCATCTGCAGGAGCAGTGTAGGTATCCCCCGTTGCCCCGTAGGTAATGTCGATATACTGGTCACTTGGCCCCCAGGAGTCGGAACCACCGCCGCCCCCCGATGCGGTAGTTGCGCCCGTCCCGCCATCTGCCACCGCCAGTGGTGTAATGCCGGATATTGTCCCTCCCGTGATTGCCACGGAATCGGCATCCTGTGCCGCTATGGAGCCGAGGGCTGTCCTATCATCGAGGATGGTATGTTCCCCCTCCGTGGTTTTAAGGATGAGATGGTCATCGGCTGCCAGGATGGTAACCGTGTCATCCTTCGTCGCATCCACCAGTTGGATTGGTACTTTAAATTTTCCACTCATGATTTTTCCTTAGTTTCCTTGATAAATTCGTCCAGGGATGGTATGGGAAGTTCCCACCAGGTGTCCCGTTTTGTAAAGTCCCTTAGGAAGCTTCGATAATCTCTGATGCGTTGCTGTTCTTCCGAATCACCGGTGTCCAGAGCCCGCTGCATCCTCCAGTCTGCGAAATCGAACAGGGCGTACCGCTCATCCAACTTTTTTTGTTTGTCATCTTCCAAGTCAATGGCTGCGATGGCATCCTCCTCCAGCCGGAAAAATGATGATTCCGAAAACCCGTAGTGGTGGGGGTGTTCCAGGTAGTCCTTTTCCATATCCTTGTGGACGGTGACGTGTCCAGTTGGGATGTTCCCCAGTTGAGATACTGTATAGAACCTCCTGTTTGCGATGTCCAATGCGCGCTGTCCGCGATGGTCCTCGACCACTGTCCATACCCCCCTCCGGAATACCTGGGAATATCCAGCTGGGATGTCGGGGATGGGAGGGAAGAGTGTGGCATTTACCGCCTCCACGTCCTTTCCTTTGACCGGTTCGACGAACGCATCCTCTTCGCCCATGAACTCCCGAGTTTCGGGGTCAAACATATAAACTTTTGCCATAATTTTCCTTACTTGTATTTGATGATAAATATTACGTCCTGGGCTTTTGGCTGTACGGTGGTACTCGCCCCGTAGATGGGGCTTGACCGGGACACCTGGTGGGAACTTCCAATCCAGGCCATGGACGAATTTATCAAGGAAACTAAGGAAAAATCATGAGTGGAAAGTTTAAAGTACCCATCCAACTGGTGGATGCGACGAAGGATGACACGGTTACCATCCTGGCAGCCGATGACCATCTCATCATTAAAACGACGGAGGGGGAACATGTCATCCTCGATGATAGAACGGAGATCGGCTCCATGGCTTCTCAGGATGCTGATTCTGTGGCAATCACGGGAGGGACAATATTCGGCATCACACCTCTCGCAGTAGCCGATGGCGGGACGGGGGAAACTACCGCATCGGGGGCGTTGGCCAACCTCGGGGCAGTACCCACTTCCCGCACGGTAAATGGCAAGGCCCTGTCGTCCAACATCACACTGTCAAACTCCGACATCGGCAGTGAACCGGCAATTACCGCGGGCACCACGGCACAGTTCTGGCGAGGGGATAAGTCATGGCAGGACTTCGGAAGTTCCGTACGGGCTACCCTCCTCACGGGCCTATCCATAAGCACCAAAACTGCCATCGTGGCAACGGACACCACCATCGTCGCTTTCGGAAAGTTGCAGGCACAAATCTCCGCTTCCTTCGCAAACCCCATGACGGCGGTAGGGGACATCATCGTCGGAGGGACGAACGGCACACCAACCCGGCTGGCGGTCGGGTCATCCGGGCAGGTCATCACGTCCAATGGTACTTCCCTGGCATGGGCAGACAACTCTCCCTATTCCTTACCACTGGCGGTGGCAGATGGCGGTACGGGGGAAACTACCGCATCGGGGGCGTTGGCCAACCTCGGGGCAGTACCTACTACCCGCACGGTAAATGGTAAGGCCCTGTCGTCCAACGTCACGCTCGGGCCATCGGATGTGGGAGCATTGGCAAGCACAACATCCTACGGGGCATCACTGGCAGCGGATGGGGAAGATATCTCCCTCATCGACCAGAATGGGACCACCCTGGCTACGGTCCAGACACAGGACATTTCCGGCAAGCTCGATAAACAGGCAGTTTACAGCTCACTGGGGGTCACGAGCACGTTCTTCCACGAGTCCGATGGGGGTGGCTACCGATTGGCGGACACCAACGATGACAGCATATCATTCATCGGCGGAAACGCGGACACGGACAGCCCAATCAAAATCGAGACCTACGCCAAGACCGTGGATGACAACGTCGGCACGCGGATCATCCAGACACTGGAAAAGATTTACTACACGGCAGGGAAAAGCTCGGCGACATACGGCAATGGGGATGAGGTGGCGGTAAAATCTGACATCCCCACGGCACTGTCCCAGCTCACAAACGATGGAAACTTCGTATCAGATTCTTCCTATGTCCACACGGACAACAACTTCACATCCGGTGAAAAAACTAAGCTCGCAGGCTTGGACGACAACCACTTCAAGGGCAGCTACCCATCCCTAACCGCTCTGGAAACGGCATACCCCACGGCGGCAGATGGGGACTATGCCTACGTCGGGACGGAGGGCACCCCAGCGGTCATGTATCTATGGGATGTTACGGACTCTCAGTGGGTACTGGGCGGCTCACCGGCAGGGGAGACACCGGCGAGTGTCAAGGAAAAGTACGAAAGCAACGAAGATACCAACGCCTTCACCGACGACGAAAAAACAATCGTCGGGTCCGTAGGGGATGTGGCGGACCTGGAAACTTCCGAAAAAACCACCATCGTAGCGGCGGTAAATGAAGTCGTTGACACCTTTGCCGACTATGTTCCCTCCACCCGTACCGTAAACGGCAAGGCCCTATCGTCCAACGTCACGCTGGCAAACTCCGACATCGGCAGCGAACCGGCAATAACGGCGGGCACCACAGCACAGTTCTGGAGAGGAGATAAGTCATGGCAGGACTTCGGCAGTTCCGTACGGGCCACCCTCCTCACCGGCCTGTCTACGGCAACCAACTCCGCCATCGCAGCTACGGACACCGCCATCGTTGCCTTGGGAAAGTTGCAAGCTCAGATATCTTCGGGGTTTCAAAATCCCATGACGACGGCAGGGGACATCATCGTCGGAGGGACAAATGGCACACCAACCCGGCTGGCGGTCGGGTCTGCGGGACAGGTCATCACGTCCAATGGTACTTCCCTGGCATGGGCAGACAACTCTCCCTATTCCTTACCACTCGCGGTGGCCGATGGGGGCACGGGCGCAACTACCGCAGCAGGGGCGTTGGCAAACCTCGGGGCAGTACCCACTTCCCGCACGGTAAATGGCAAGGCCCTGTCGTCCAACGTCACGCTGGCAAATTCCGACATCGGTAGTGAACCGGCAATAACGGCGGGCACCACGGCACAGTTCTGGAGAGGAGATAAGTCATGGCAGGACTTCGGCAGTTCCGTACGTGCCACCTTCCTCACGGGCTTGTCTACGGCAACCAAAACTGCCATTGTGGCTACGGACACCACCATCGTTGCCTTCGGAAAGTTGCAGGCTCAAATATCTTCTTCCAGCTTTTCTAACCCCATGACGACGGCAGGGGACATCATCGTCGGAGGGACAAATGGGGCACCAACCCGGCTGGCGGTCGGGTCTGCGGGGCAGGTCATCACATCCAATGGTACTTCCCTGGCGTGGGCGGATAGCTCCCTCCCCATCGCCACGACCACCACCCTCGGCGCCATTAAGCCAGATGGCACATCCATCACCGTCAATCCATCCACGGGGGTGGCATCCGCAGTGGGGGGCGGCGGTGGTTCCGACTCCTGGGTGCCAAGTGACCAGTATATCGACCTCACCTATGGGGCAACGGGGGATACCTACACT
>JAISYR010000018.1 GCA_031269795.1 Puniceicoccales bacterium | reverse complement strand
TTCGGCTGAGGTAGGGCAACCAACGGCGGGGATAGGAACAACGACGGAACAGCGATGGGAAGAGCGATGAAATCAGTGAAATTAACGGCGAGGATGTAAATAAGGGTGGAACCAACGGTGTGAATAAGGATGTGAACAACGAGGACAATGGGGACAATGGAAGAAATGGAACGATGAAAACAATGAAGGCATCGAACATAGAAAGGAACAACGAGCAGGAACTGCTGGAAGCGTTTGGTAGGCACAAACGAAGATGTTCCCAAGATTTTGAATACTTCTGTGGCCACGAACTGCTGGCGACCCTTCAGTATGTTCGCTCGGATCATACCATTCGATTCCCACTGCTCTCTCAGCCTCTCCCACACATACTCCTGCGCTCGGTTGAACACAAACGGCACGGGGGCACCTCCTCCCTTCCGGTCGATGACTAGTTCCTTCCCACAGAAGTATGGAAAGTCGTAGCTGCACCGCTGGCGATGCTGTGCGAAGGCGGTTAGGTATTTCGTCGTCGTGGAATCTTCGGGGGCATTGCTCGCCATGCCAATTATTCTAAGGTTCCGGGAGACATAGTCAATACTTCTCAAGGCAGCTCCTAAATCCCTAATCCACAGGAGAATTAGAAAGGACATGGGGCAACGGCGTGGTAATTGGGGCAACATTTCTTGGGGTCATCGTAACCGGGGAAACGATAGGAATAGCACCACCACTAGCACTGCTCCGCAAGCACCACCAAAAATCTTCAAGCTTTTCAGGGCACGGTGGGAGCTTTCGTAGGTTATATATCTCTTCGACAGAAGGTCGCTATTGCTCACCATTTGCGTGAGCAGTTTCTTCTTCCTTTCCCTCAGGGTTACTGATTCCTTGACCATGGTTTCCACGCCGGAGAGCCCTATGCTCTCCGACACCACCTTTTCTTTGGCATCCGGGTAGCCAACTATTTCCATGCACCCTTCCAATGCTCGCTCACACACTACCCCATTCCCGGACATATGGTTATATCTCCCCGTCCACAGCAGGGTTTGTAGGTGGTTGTACAGTTGACCATTCACCGCTTCCAACTCTCTTCGGTTACGTGCTAGACACCCAGGCAAATCCCCTCCCATAGTTTTACAACCGGTACACATTAGCACCAATATAACACAACAAATACTTGTAATGTATCCCTTCCCCATGGCAGGGAAGTTTATCTTTTTCTTTCCCTTTGGCAATCTTTCCGTGGCACACCTTGGATCCCTTCATCTCGGATTTCACACGGGGATACTATCCCTTGCTTCTTTGGAAAAATTATAGCTTTTTCTTGACTACACTTTTGGGGCATCCCTGGGGCAATGGACTTTTCTGGTGGAGCTGATCGGGTTCGAACCGACGACATCTACAATGCCATTGTAGCGCTCTACCAACTGAGCTACAGCCCCATGGGGAAAGTGGCACACCACATAGGAGTCGAACCCATAACCTTCTGATCCGTAGTCAGACGCTCTATCCAATTGAGCTAGTGGTGCATCATCCAACTGAGTCGCCCAGTCTGAAATTTAAAACGTTAGAATCAAGCATTTTATCTTAAAAAGCTGCACTCTTTTACCCCATGCCGTAACAGAAAAAACACCTTCCTTTGGGGGATAACACCCCTTATCTATGGTGGCATAACTATTAAAAAATTATTGATACAAAATTAAAAATTTTACTGACATCCTCCATTCTCAGTTTAAAAGTAAAGCATGACACCTACAAGCCTCTTTATCGCAATAGCCCTCCTGGGATCTTTTTATAACGCTACATTTCGTATGAAATTGAGCTATACGCTTTGGTTGATTAGTAATGTCTATCTTTGTATCCACAATTTTACCATTGGAGAATATTCCCAGGCATTTTTGTTTGGAGCATATTTGATTACAACGCTCGTGGGGATTAAAAACACATATAAAGATAATGGTTGGTTCAAACCGAAAAAAAATTGGAAAAGATAAGTACAGCCATGGGAAATCGATGGTTGAAAGGAGAACAAAGGTAAAAGGAAAATTTTTTTGGATTAAAGATGGTGTCTCCGGTAATACACCATCCTTTTTTCTTCACCTATCCTTCCCACCACCATTTGTTTACTCTTTTTGCTCTTCTACGTCCATGGCGAAAACTAAATATCCATGGGATCGGATAGTCGCATACAAATAAAAAGCTTGACTTTTTTTTAATTTCTATCAAGATGGTTTCCACTGTTTTAATTAAGTGAAAGGAATATTATGCTAGTAGGTCGCATGGGTGCAATCCAGAGTATATGTGGTTGGGATGATGAAGATGCTTGGTTAGTAAATAACTCGGGTCTTTCCCAGGAGATAAAAGATAAGTGGAACGCTATACGTGCTATAATAAATGGTAAATAGCGGAGATGGTGTTATGCCTCCCAATGGGAGGCACTTCTCTCCAGTGTTATGGATTTTGAAGGTTTTTTTGCCTGTGTTTTTGTTTTTGGTAATAAGGAAGGGTTCGATGTGGATGGTTAATAGTAGGGCGTAGAGTGTGCGAAGGTTATGGTGTGTTTTTGGTGGTAGTGTTTGGGTTGTTGTTGCTGTTTTGGTGATGCTGTGGGTGGGTGTTTCTTGCGGGTGTTGTGGCTATGAGTGGCAAGAGGGTAGAAGAAAAGGGGGAATATCTGTAGGTTTTGTGTCGAAAAATGTTACTCGGGGATGGAGAGGAAGAGGAAATGCTTTATCTGTGAGGTATGGTTCGGTTGTAAGGTCTATGTCTGTAAAGGAACGTAGGGTGGACTTTTGTTGTGAGGTGGATGTGGGTGTTGACTTAGAGTCTATGCGTGATGATGAAATTTTGTTGGGTTGTAATTTTATTTATTATGCTACGCTTGAAGGTATGGTTGTAGATGTGGGAGGGATGATTTTCCGCAATGCTGAATCGTCTTCTTCCTTGCAAAAGGGGCTTTGGGGCAATAGGGTATGGTCGTATGGGTTTTATGTTGGTACCGTGATGGAAAATGTTATTTTTCGGCCGTCACTGTATTGCATTTATAGGTCTTATACTGACGAAATCATTCTGGAAGGAAGGGGGCAGTATGAAATGAATCTATTGCCACTGGGGTTGCGCGATTTTGTGTTGAGGTTTTCCGGAGAACTGGGTTATGATCGTACCGGGAAACCCTACGGATTACCCTATGCAAGTTCTTTAGGAAGGAGAGGTTATTGGTACTATGGTGCGGCCATTTGTTTAATTTATAAGCTATCCTCTGGAGAAGCGAGTGTTGGCGTTGCCTATGAAGGAAATGCAGCGGAGAAATATTCATGGGTTAATCGCGGGAGAAGCTATAGAGATAATGTGTGGTTCAACGCCTTTTTAAATTTTTCATTCTGATTCCAGGTGGGTTTTTCGTTTTATGAAAGGTTGAAGGTATGCGCGGGTTGACGTTGGAAAAGTTTGCATGTGGCAATTTGTTTTACGGGTCCTTTTTGCATTATGTTGCCGAGTTTGGCGGTTTTTACGTGCAAAATCCCTCCCGGCATGTGGATTTTGACATTGTTTGAACAAAGATTCAATTTTCTCGAAACTGCAAATACTGCACATGCACTGGATCCGGAAGCGAGGGTATAGCCAGCACCCCGCTCCCAAATTTCTATGGCTATGGTGTTTTTGTCGAGGATTTTGGCGAACTGTACGTTTGTTTTTTCCGGAAACGTTGGGTTACATTCTAGAAGGGGGCCTGCAATTTTGACCTGGTCACAGGAAAGGTCATCGACAAAAATTACACAGTGGGGATTACCCATTGATACTGGATAGTATCTGTAGGTTGTATTATTTACCGTAAATGTCGATGAACCACAGGGAAAATACGGAATGTTGCTGTCTTTGAACAGAGGACGTCCCATGTCAACTTCAATTTGATCCTTGGAAAGAATATTGCATGTCACGGTTTTTTTGAAAGTTTTGACCACAAATTCACTATGGGGAGCAACCTGTCCCAAGTCGAACATTGCCCGTGCAAAAATCCTAATGCCATTGCCACTTACTTCCGCCGTGGTTCCGTCAGGATTGATTATTTGTACCTTGAAAATATTGTTACTGACTTTCGTGCCGTAAAGAATTCCATCGGACCCTATTCCGAAATTCCTATGGCAAATTTTTTTTATCCCTGCCATGGTTGGCAATTTAAACCGCGACGCATCCAAGAACAAATAGTCATTGCCCAAGGCATGGTACTTTACGAAACACAAATCGTCTTTTCCTTTGGACATAATGTAGGCTTTTAATATACTTTCAAGCAATGATGGACCCTTTTCTCGCATACTACGAGCATACGGGCAATTATACCCCGCGTACTTCCTTTAGCGTTAAACGGAAAAGGGGAACCTTTTCGTAGGGAGAATTTCTTTAGAGGTTGCTCATTTGGTCATTCGAACGGTTAAGTACCTCCTGATTGGCTGGCTCTTTCTGGCATAGCCCTTTGCACAGGCTACCTTCCGATTGAAATTCAGCAACTATTATATTAATTTTTCTGACGGCTGCCAAACCAATATTATTGATAAGAACATTCTGTAATGTTTCACGTAGTGACCTGGAAATATCCGCCAGGTTTTGCCTGCGGCTAATGCGAATGGCGATGTCGATGGAGATGATTCCTCTGCAACATCTAATTTTTGTGCGCACTTTGTCCTTGATACCGACATCCCTTGCGAGAGATTCGATAATTTTGTTCAATGAATCCTTGCTCAATGAAACAGTCCCTTCGTCGCTCTTGGAAATAAAAATCCACTTTGGTCTCCAAAGTAAATATAGAATATAGATAACGGCAATGCCAATAATGCACCACCCCAATAGGAATACGCACCTTAATTGTTCCGTGCTCAAATTTTGCAAAATTTCTTTCATAGTTCTCCTTCAATAAATTCATTTTTGTCTGTAGTTTCCGAAATTTCAACACCATCGATGATGACGTTTACCTTACTAACACCTGTCATTGTCATCTTGGTAATATGGTCTATTATGTTCTGTTGAACATTGGAGGCTACTTTTGCGAGCTCACAGCCAAATTTCAATGTTAAACAAATATCAATCAGATAGTTTCCGAATTCATCTTCGGAAACGTTAACCCCATTGAGCGTTGATTTCTTGTTCGAAAAAAATGAAGCGATTCCGTTCGCAAATCCATGTTTGCCAACGGCCAATACTCCTTTCGTTTGCATGGCACTCAGCGTTGCAATATTTGCAATCACGGAATAGTTTATCTTGATTTCACCCAAGTTACAAGATAAATCATCGGAAACCATGGGGATGGGAAACGAAGAGTTTTTTCCTTTTTCTTTCTTATCACTTTTTTCTGTAGTCATAGCTTTAACAATTTTTAAAGTTTAGGGTGTCCGTGGGAGTCCTGCGTAAAAAATCATCTACGAACTTTGTGGTATACTGGCCAGTAATATAGCCTTTATCCATCATCACAGCCCTCGCAAATGGTATTGTCGTCTTCACTCCACGAATCATATATTCACTCAATGCACTATACATTTTTTTTATCGCAAGCTCCCGGGTTCGCTCCGAGGTTATCAATTTGGCAACCATGCTGTCATAATATTGTGGAATAACGTATCCAGAGTAAACATGGGAATCAACGCGAACACCATGGCCTCCCGGTGAATAATATAACGCTATTTCTCCGGGACAAGGGGCAAAATTTCGGACGGGATCTTCCGCATTAATTCTACATTCGATGGCATGCTTGTTAATCTTAACATCTCTTTGGTCGATGGTTAATTTTTCGCCGGCTGCAATATTTAGCTGCCATTTGACCAAATCGATACCAGTTACTTCTTCCGTTACACCATGTTCGACCTGTATGCGAGCATTCATTTCTATGAAATAATAATGGCCCTGTTTGTCCACTAAAAACTCGACGGTTCCCGCATTTTGATAATTGCATTTTTTAGCAATTTTAATGGCTGCATTACCTATTTCGTTGCGTAATTTTTCCGATAGGAAAGGGGAGGGCGCTTCTTCAACCAATTTTTGATAACGCCTCTGTATGGAACAATCCCGATCGAATAGGTGAATTATCTTTCCATATTTATCCGCTAAAATTTGAAACTCTATGTGATGGGGATCTTCGATATACTTTTCTATATATACGGACCCGTTGCTAAATGCTTTCTCAGCTTCCGACCGCACCATTTTATATTCCTTACCAAAGGAAACGGAGTTATTAACCAATCGCATCCCTTTGCCGCCGCCGCCGGCTGCTGCTTTTATAATCACTGGATATCCGATGGAGTCTGCGAGATTCTTTGCTTCTATTTCGTTATCCATTATACCGTCACTACCGGGTACACATGGAACATGTACGCTCTTAGCAATGCTTTTAGCAATTGATTTATTCCCAATGGAGGCAATTGTTTCCGGAGATGGGCCGATAAAGGTAATGTTACAATCACGACACTGTTGGGCAAAGGTAGGATTTTCCGATAAAAACCCATAGCCAGGGTGAATGGCATCCACATTGGTTATTTCCGCTGCACTGAAGATTCTGTCTGCCCTAAGATAGCTATTAGCACTCGTTGCATCACCTATGCAGACGGCCTCATCTGCCAGCTGAACATGGAGGGATTGGTCATCAACCTCCGAATAAACCGCCACTGTTTTTATGCCCAATTCTCTGCATGCCCGAACCACGCGAAGGGCAATCTCACCCCGATTTGCTATCAAAACTTTTTCGAACATATTCTATGATTTTTTAACTTTAAACAGCGGTTGTCCAAATTCAACGGGTTGTCCATTTTGTACGAAGATTTCCTTAATCACACCCTTGACCTCGGCTTGTATTTCATTCATTACCTTCATAGCTTCTATGATACAGACGATGGTTTCGGTATCGACGAAAGAATCCCTACATACAAAATCCTGGGATTCTGGAGATGGTGCACCATAGAATGTTCCCACTATGGGCGATTTGATTATGTGGTAACTGGAATCGTCCTCCAAATTCACCATCTGTGACACCTTATCTTCCCGTACTATGGCTGAAATAGCGCTGTTTGGCGACTGGACAACATGGGTATGGGAAGATTCCCATCCTCCCTGATTGACAATCTTCAGACGCATATTCTCCCGCTCAATTTCTAACTCATGAAGATTCGCATCCTTTACCAATGTTACCAATTGCTGTATTTCATGTAAATCCAAAAAAGCCTCCTACCATTTATCGTGTGTTTCCATGGAAAGAATTGAAAAATTTAATGCAATTAGAAAATATTTAGTCCATATCCCCCGCAGAAAATTGTTTGTTGGGCAGAATAGGCACAAGTTATGTTGACTATTTTAGGGATCTTACTAGTGAATGTTGCCCTGAACAAGGTGTTATATTGAAAGGATATAAGAGGGCAATTGTAAAGTTTAGTGGTGAGGTTTTAAAAGATAAAGCCAACGAATCGGTCATTAATTTCAGTACCGTTCACGCTTTGTGCGAAGAACTAAAAATTCTCCATGGAATGGGATTTGAAATTGGTGTTGTGATGGGCGGAGGTAATATTTTTCGAGGAATGTCTAAAAATGAAAAATGGAACTATGACCGCCTCACGGGGGATTATATGGGCATGCTGGCAACCATAATAAATTCCATGGCAATTGCAGATTTTTTGAGGAAATTCGAAGTGGCAGTGGAGGTTTTTTCCGCGCTTCCCATGTTAAATATCTGCGAAACATATTACCCAAGATATGCCCAAAAGGCTATGGATGACGGAAAGATCGTATTGCTCGCAGGAGGAACTGGCAGTGCATTTTTCTCAACGGATAGTGCGGCTGCTCTCAGGGCAAGCGAATTGCACGCGGATGTTATTGTGAAGGCAACAAAAGTTGATGGTGTTTACGACAAAGATCCTAAACATCACCGCGATGCCGTTAAATTCAATGAAATTTCATTTCAAGAAGTCCTTCTGCGGCACCTGCAAGTTATGGATTCTACGGCATTTTCACTGTGTATGGACAATAATATACCAATACTTATTGTGGATGCCCAAAAGGATCTAACAAATATTGGGCGTGCCATCCGGGGAGAAATAGTTGGTACTACGATTTCAAATTTTTAACCTTTGGAAGACTTTCAATCGATATGGACATAAATGCAGAAATAAAAAAAGCGAAATCAGCGATGGATATCGCCGTAAAACATACTTTGACAGAATTCAATTCATTGCATACGGGTAAAGCTTCTCCTGGGATGGTTGAAAATTTATCCGTTGAAGTATATGGATCGGTATCAAAATTGCGTGAAATTTCCGCAATAACGACTCCAGATGTAAAGACCATACAAATCCAACCGTGGGACAAGGAAAGTGTTAAAGCTATCGAAAAAGCAATTTTGGCAGCCAATTTGGGGATCACACCCATTGTGAATGGGATGATTATTCGCTGTGTCATGCCGGAAATGAGCAGAGAACGTAGGCAAGAATTGAGCAAGGTAGCAAATGGCATGGCAGAGGAGGGACGTATTAAAGTTCGTTCCGTTCGTCGCGACACCATTGAGATTTTCAAAAAAGCCAAAAAAGATGGAGTAATCAGCGAAGACGACTTGAAACGGGTGGAGAAAGATGTCCAAAATATGACCGATGCTTCAATAAAAGAAATTGATAGTAGTCTTAATCTAAAGAGTTCCGACCTGATGAAAATTTAAATATTCTTCTAGGGAATGGGTCCTCACCAATCGGATTAATACAATTCTAGTTTTTGGCCGATGGATTGTTTTTCGATGTAAAATTCTGGTTTCTAGGAAATTTTTATTCCGATGGGATGGATTTTTTCTCGACAAGATATGGTAATACCTTTTATTAAAGGCGATGTCTGATTTTTTATATACATTGGACTAGTGATTTGGGTTTTATAAAATTATGCCAGAGTTTGAAGAGTGGTCTAGAGGAGAAGGTGAATCTAAAGAAAATGATGTTGGGCAGGCCCCTGAAAAAAATCAGGCACGGTATGCCTTGAAAAGAGGGCGAATTCCACAGGTAAGGAATCTTACTGAAAATGATGAGGTCGTAGCCACAGGCGCAAGTATCGTTGACGTGGAGCATGATGCGATAGGGGTTCGTTCCCAGGGAAGACCCATTGCGGATGTCTCTCCAATAAAAAAGTCAACGGAAATTGTGGAGGAATCAGGTCGTACTGTATCGGATAAACGGTTTCATTCCCATCAAAAAACAGACAGACATGGAAATGAAAAATCAAAATCCCATGGTGGGGCGATAGTGAAGGAGTGTCCTTCGTCGAAGTCGGGGAGCAAATTATTTAAGTTTTGGAAAAAATTTTTAAAACTTTTTGGCATAAAATCGAAAGATTTCGAGGATGCAGAGGGTAGGGTTTTGAATCAAAAAAGGCGGCACATAGTAAAAAAAACAAGCAATTTTCGCACCCAAGACACCAAAACACGCAGGGCAATTTTTCAAAAAAAGTAAAGTAAATTTCCATGGAAGCTGCTTATATCGTGGGGAATAGGCGATTGGTAGGTGACGTAAAAGTTAGTGGTTCAAAGAATGCGTGTCTTCCCGTATTGGCAGCATCGCTTTTAACGGATGAAGAGTGCATAATAAATAATGTTCCTCGGCTGAGTGACATTGATACGATGCTTGAAATTTTCAAGTCCCTCGGTGTTGATTTTTCTTATGTCGGTCCCAACGCGCTAAAAATTCATGCCCGCAATATTTCTGGTGAAGTGCCTGGGTCGCTTGTAAAAAAAATGCGAGCTTCCATTTGTTTGATGGGAGCGTTGTTGGGACGTCTACGCAGGGTCATCATACCCAAACCGGGAGGATGTGTGATCGGCGATCGCCCCTTTGATTTGCATACCAAAGGATTTAGGGCGCTTGGCTACGAAATTTCTGAAAAAGACGAAATTTGGACACTGGATGGAAAAAATTTGCACGGAACAACGGTTTGTCTTAGTGGTCCGCGGGGTAGTACCATGACGGGAACAACAAACGTCGTCATGGCAGCCATTATGATACCGGGGAAAACAATAATTGAGGATGCGGCCATTGAACCGGAAGTCATAGATTTTTGTCGATATTTAATCCGTATGGGTGCCAAAATAGAAGGGGTAGGGACATCCATCTTGACCATCCATGGAGGAGAACCCCTACATGGTTGCGAGTATACCATCATCGGAGATAGGATGGAGGCTGGAACATTTGTTTGTGCTGGGCTAATCACAGGTGGAAATATTAGGATTTTGGGGCTTGAATCGGGCCTTCTCGACTCATTTTTATATCCTCTCAGAAAAACGGGAGCCAACGTTTTTCAAGACATCGACGGAACAATACACGTACAGCCAGGTGAACCGTTAGGGGCCATTGACGTGGTAACTGGACCTCATCCAGGATTTCCGACCGACCTACAAGCCCAACTCTGTACATTGCTTACCCAATCCAACGGCAATTCTACTATTAGAGAAAACATATATCCCAATAGGTTTATGTATGTGACGGAACTAAAAAAGATGGGGGCCACCATTGACCATGTGGGGCCGTGTGCCCATATCAAGGGTTCCTGTTCCCTACAAGGAACCCATCTTCAAGCCTCGGATCTACGGGCCGGTGCTGCGTTATATTTGGCGGGATTGTGTGCCGCGGGAGACACGTTTGTCCACGACATTTTTCATCTAGATCGCGGCTATGAAGCGCTGGAAGATAAACTTTGCCTATTGGGAGCCAAAATCAAACGCATTAAAATCGAT
Source organism: Puniceicoccales bacterium (assembly GCA_031269795.1). Classification (GTDB taxonomy): domain Bacteria; phylum Verrucomicrobiota; class Verrucomicrobiia; order Opitutales; family JAIRKQ01; genus JAIRKQ01. The sequence goes on along the minus strand of JAISYR010000018.1, from coordinate 13,231 downwards.
TAAAATCAAGTAGATAAAGAAGGATAAAATACACCGCCAACCACGCTAGACATAATATATATTATGCGAAAAACAAAGAAAGGAGCGGGCCAACCGTTTCCGATGCCAACCTATTGGGCGTTTGCTATGAAGGCTTCTAGCCTTCGCTGATCCTCCGCTGATTTGCAATACATTATTTGATAGTTTGAGCTCTCGCTAAGCAATCGTGCCAAGCCGCCTGCGGGTAAAGTAGTTGGCCCTCCTTGTTGATCAGAATCCAGTAGAGCCCATTCCCCGCCTGCCAGTCTTCTGACACACCTAAAATGTGCGTCCATGTCAATTATTGCTCGGTCAACGCCGTTGGGTAATTCATCTCTGTTCAAAGCTTCTAGAAGATCTCTTTTTCCTTGGGATGCATCCGCCTGCGGTCCGCTTGTTATTTCGCTCCCTGCCCCACTCTCCGCATTCAGCGTTACCTCAGCTTGTTTTTCCAAGGCAATTTTTTCCAAGGCAATTTTTATAGCAACCGGGTCCAACCCATTGGCAGGAGACAAAGATTTTTGCAACTCTTCGAAAGTACGTTCGATGAATCTCCTACATTCCTTAAATTGTAAACGAGCTGGTCCTTCTTCTATCAACCAGTCGTAATCTCCTACTCTTATTATATCGAACTGCTGAAACCAGGCACTTACGCAGTGTATGGAATCGGCATAGCGTTCCAGTGGATTGTTTTCTAAAAGCCTATCCCCTTCATTGCCCATGACTGTAACAGCCGTAATTGCGCGATCAAGTTCTGATAACTGTTTGTCGACGAAATCTTTAACCTCCTTAAGGTATTTTAATTCCCATTCACTTGTAATCTTCTCCACATCATCATTCAGTTGGGATTGTATTGTTACTAAATTTTCTCGAATACTTCTGAGTTTTGAAATAAGGTCGGGTGCTTCTGTGAAGCATTTGTATAGGATATGTGCCCCTTCGGTTTCTTTTGAGCCAAAGATGGGTTTCCCTATAAAATGGTTTAACGCATGTATTCCGCAAGTTTCTGAGCTGGGCTCTTGAGCTTCAAAATATAGTTCATCTGCATGTGAAGGATGTAGGACAAATTCACTGGGAAATATGGCAAATGCCAATTCGCCGCTCAACCCTCTATCTTCCGTTTTCTTTACCAATGCCTCCGGAAAAATTTGATGTGGCGTAGAAGCCTCTTCCATTTCGACATCCGATGGACGAACCAATGCTCCAGTATGATACAAGTGGGAGAGAAATAACTTAGCCACAACAGCTGGCTCAGGTTTATCTCCACGAGCGTCGAGCAGGTCTGTAATGTGCTCCCTATCTGAGAATGTCTGCATCGCACCATAATCCAAAGCTTCAAATTGTTCAGAAATATTCCCCAGTGACACCTTCTCTCCAGTTCCCGACATCCACTGTTTTAGGGCTTCTATGGCATCCCGTTGTTGTTTTTTTTCTTTTTCTCCAACCCCGTAAAAATCTTCTCCTTTTAATTCTGCTGCCTCTTTAAAGGTTTTTTCAAAATCCCTTCGCATTTCATCAGCGCCTTTTCCGTAAATGGCACAAAAATTCTCAAAGGTGATTTCGGACTCTAGAAAAGTTTGTGCGAGAGCACCGCGAGTTTCTCCGCTTAATCCAGCAAACGTTTTCTCAGCGGAAGTGGCGAGCGAACGTAATCCTTCTCCTCCTGTTAGCATTCGCACAAACGGATCGACAAAATCTCCAAGCCGAAAATCGGGGATTGCATGCCTCTCGTTAGTACCAACTTTCGGCTCATTTAACCCCCATACATCCGATACGACTAACCTGGCAGCCTGTTGTCTCTCTTCAAACCTACCATTTAAATACCGAAAAACAGGTCCTCCGCTCCGACCTTTCGAGAAAGTTTCAAAATTTAACGGAAAGGAAGATTCCCCCCGTCTCATCTGATGATCTTCTCTAAAAAATGAACCTGTTTTAAAGTCCATTACCTTATCGACAAGCTGCAGGCGATATTGTGCTAGGATTTGCTTTGTGACCACCTCCGGAGAATTTACATCATCCGAATTGCTTACCATGATATCTATCTGCTGGGCTCCCCTTCGCACAATTTCTTGTAATTGAAGGTGACAATTTATTCCATGGTCACGCACCATAGCCTCAATCTTAGCCAGCCCATTCTGCAATAGCCCTATCCGATCCTTAAGTCCCTGAGGTGGTGTTTGCCTTGCAGCTTCAATATCAGCCAATTGTTTTTGCAGCTCCCCTAACTCCTTTCCCAAGGATTTAACCTGGATGACAATATTTGTTAGGAGCTGCCTTTCTTCGCCGGACATGAGATCATATCTGCTCTGGTCAAACCCCATATATACACTGGAAATAAATTGACTGAATGAAAGTCCACCTTTATTTTCGTCTGGCCATAGTGTGTCCACTTCCCGACACAATGCTTGCAAAGCAGTTGTATCTTCCGGAGTAGTTGGAATTTCACCTGCAGCTTGTCGCCATTCCGTTCCACCCCGACTGCCTTCATAGAAAGCATCTGAAAGCAGAAATGGACTATCTTTTGCAAATAATTCGGCATTAAGATGGGCGCGATAACTGCGAGGCGAAAGATATCTGCTTGGATCATGGCCTGAAGCCGAAGTTGCTACGGGACTTTCCATATGCCTTCTATGTATTTCAGATCCAGAATTACTAATGGTTATTTTGGGCCTTGGAGGTGCTTGCCTCTGAGCTGGTGGTTCCGGTATGGCGACTTCAGAACTGCTGGAGGTTCCTTGGACACTCCCCAGTGGTGCTGCTCCTGCGGAAGATTGGCTGCCAACTCCAGGCCTGTTGAGTTCATTTGCTTGCCTCTGAGCCACCGCCGCTTGTTCGGATTCTAACCAGACTCTAAGTGCTTGTATATTTCTCCTCATGATCCCTGCTTCAGTTGCTTCAGTTGCTTCAGTTGTGTCCGTTTCCGGTATTTCTTGGCCACCCCCCAGTGGTGCTGCTCCTGCGGAAGATTGGCTGCCAACTCCAGGCCCGTTGAGTTCATTTCCAGCCACAACTAAAAAGGACATTAGGACATTTTTGGCTGTCTGGTCGCATATAACTCCAGATTTTACGCATATATCTAGAAAACAGCCTACTGCACATTTTAACACACTTCCCATGGAAGTTAACCTATAAGGCGGATGACTCGCAGGTCTAGTTGTTTCAACTGCATGACTTCCCGCGAGCGGACCTGATGAACTCGGACCCCTTGAATCTGCTTGCTCCCGCATTTCATCAGGTGGGGTTCCCGGAGCAAAGTGAGCCCCCTCAAATTCTCCCTTGGCTTTTCCCTGGTCGCTCGGCACGTCCTGCAAAGCTGAATCTCCGCCCCTTTGTACTTGTTCCCTCATGTCTTAATCCTTTCCTACGCTTAGGCTAGGAAATGTTACGATTTAAATAACTTTTGGCAATAAAAATTTTTAATACGTTCCTGGCTCAATTCCAATTTTCCACATGCCTGCATATCTGCTCTACACACTCTCTACCACTTTCTCCATACTCCTCCCTCAACTCCTCAACAAACTCTTCGATCTCTGTAGATTTTAGATTTGCCAAATTCCCTAGTCGGTTATGGCGGGCCAACTCCCACACACAGTGTGCACTACTCTTGTGTGCATTACTCTTACTCTTGTGTGCATCATCCGCTCCAGCCAGCCATCCAGCGTTGGCCAGAGATACAACAAGCTCTTTGGCATCAGTAGCCTCAAAAATTGGTAGACTGTTACCCTCCTGAAGTAACCGCCATACGCAGTCTGTACCATCGCTTATACCATACGCGTCTGTGCTATCCTCTGTGGCGCGAATCAGGTCTGGGATAAAAGTTTTAGCCGTAGCTGCATCCAGATTTAGGCTGCCCAGTTTTTTCTCTTCTAGCAACCGATTTAAATAGACTATCCCCTGCTTTGCAACCTCCTCATCTTGAACCTTGACCAGTGTTAAGGCAAAAGTTCTGGCCACATCGGTATCTTTTAGATCTAGGCTGTCCAATTTGCCTTCCAGGAACAACCGCCATAAACAGTCTACACCACTCGCTTCAAGCTTGGCCAGTTCTAGGACAAAAGCTTTGGCCGTAGCTGCATCCAGACCTAGGCTGCCCACTTTGGCATTTTTGAGCAATTCCCCTAAATACTTTGCTTTGATTCCCTCAAGGCTGGCCAATTCTAGGATAAAGGTTCTGGCATCAGCACCCTCTATCTTTAGGTCCGACAATTGGCCATTCTCAAGCAATTTCGTTAAACAGGGTACACCACAGGGTACACCATACCCTGTACCCTTATTAGCACTGGCCAGCTTTAGGATAAAGGTTCTGGCATCAGCGCCCTCTATCTTTAGGTTCGGCAATTGGCCATTCTCAATCAACTTCATTAAACAGAGAACACTGCCTGCTGCAACCTCGACCAGGGACTGGGCAAACTGGTTGGCATCAGCGTCCTCTATCTTTAGGTTCGGCAATTGGCCATTCCTAATCAACTCCTCTAAACAGTCTGCACCACTCGTTCCAAGCTCGGCCAGTTCTAGGACAAAAGCTTTTGCCGTAGCTGCATCCAGATCTAGGCTGCCCGCTTTGGCATTTTTGAGCAATTCCTTTAAACACTTCACACCGTCCTGTCCAAGCCCGGCCAGTTTTAGGATAAGACTTTTGCCCGTATCACCTTCTATCTTTAGGTCCGGCAATTTGCCATTCTTAATCAACTCCTCTAAACAGTTTGTACCATTCGCTCCAAGCTTGACCAGTTCTAGGATAAGACTTTTGTTAGTAGTTGTATCTATCTTTAAATTGCCCAGTTTGTCATTCTTGAGTAACAGCACTAAACTTTTCCTATGCCCCCGAGACTTGGCCAGTTCTAGGACAAGCTCGCTGGCCTCTCCGTCCTCCAATTTTGGCAGGTTGACCAGTTTGTTATCCTCTAGCAACTGACATAAACAGCTTGTACAATCCCCCCAGTTAGCCTTACCGGCCTTGGCCAATGCTAGGACAGCCTTTTTGGCCGCAGTAGGTTTTAGATTTCTCCAGTTAAAGCCTGAAATGGGGGACCCTAGCTCTTTCAAAACCTTAGCTTTGCCATCGGGGTTAGGTACGCTATCAATAGAATCAATGATAATATCTACATCGACATCCTCTGCTCGGCAAAATTTTAGCAAATTTTGCACATTAGTGGGGACGTCTCTTGAATTTTCCGACAATGCAACAGCTTGAAAGGCCAACTTCAAAAGGCCAGATCGATTGGTTTCGTTAATTCTACGGAAAGCTCGCTTGGCAACTTCGGTGGAGGCATCCCTCCCGGGTAACCAGGATATTACCTTAGCAACAAATCTATCCCAAAGATTAATCTTACTTTCCCCCTGTTCGATCGCCTTGGCTAGGTCGTCTAGCTCTAATCTTTCATGGATAGGTGCGGGAGCAACCGATTCAGCTGGGACCGCCGATCCAGCTGGTGCAGTTGAGGCTGCCGACCCAGCATCCGTTGCCGGCGCTGCCGCTGGGGTACTCGGCCTTGCCGACCTCTGGGGATCCGTAAGTGTAACTGAACGGACACGCAATTGCCGTGCATTCGCTTTTTCCCCGCACATGATGCTTATAAATCTAGTCACTTTGAGATCCACGGATTTTATGCCGCTATCCTCACCTGCCGTGTCTGTCGCACCCGATGCGTCGGCTAGTACTTTTAATGCTTCCATGAAAACACCCTATCCAAAGCACCCAGTTTACGCGGTTTGGCAAGAATGTCAATTATTTTAAAATTATCCTGCCCATGGCCATGATTTTTGGCATAGAAGCGGCTTGCCCACGCATTCGAACGACCCTTCTGGGGTCATCGAATGGGACGAAATATCATCAAATAAGTCTTCCTAGTCCTCCAGGAGGGATATTAACTTCCACTAGGGTACTTCTGCTGCAACAGCTGTAAACACGCACTACCATTAAGCCCAAGGCGGCTTTTATTTTTAAAATTTTCAAAATTCTTCATAAGGTTTTGGAGCTTAGACTTATCTAGATTTAGGTTTTGCAACTTGTCCGCCTTGAGCAATTCATGTAAACAGCCTGCCTCGTCCTCTCCGCCTTCGGACAGGACTAGGGCAAGCTCGATGGCTGTATTGCCATCAAGAGTTGGCAGGAATTTGATCAACTGCCGTAAACAGGTTGGACCCTTTGGCTTAACCCCAACCATGTTTTTGACAAATTGTACAGTCGGACCGGCATCTAAAGTTTTCAGGCTGTCCACGTTCAGCATGCCAAGATCAAGCAACTTCAGAAAACAGGTTTCACCATTCGCCCCAGCCCGAGCCAGATTTAGGACAAAACTTGTGGTTGAAACGGCATCTAAATTTTTCAGGCTGGCCGAGTTCAGCATGCCAAGATCAAGCAACTTCAGAAAACAGTTTGCACCATTCTCCCCAGCCCGAGCCAGATTTAGGACAAAACTTGTGGTTGAAACGGCATCTAAAGTTTTCAAGCTGTTCAAGTCCAGCATGTTAAGATTAGACAACTTCAGAAAATAGTCACCACTCGCCCCAGCCTGAGCCAGCTTTTCGATAAGCCCTACGGCATCATTGCCCTCAAATTTTGGCAGGGAGTTGTACAAAGCCAAGCATTGAAATAAGTACGTATCATCATCACCCTGGGACAGGGCTAGGACAACTTCTGTGGCCACAGTGACACTTTGAATAAGTTGCCCCCTCGGCAGACTGTCGTTCGCGAACAAGATTTTTAAACAGGCTTTGCCAGCCGGCCCACCTAGGGCCAAGTTTTTGATAACCTTTCCGGCTCTATCGTCGACATCTGAAATTTTCAAGGTGGGCAGGTTGGACTTATTCAGATTGAACAGCTGCCCCAAGCGTTCTATGCCCTTATCTCCAGCCTGAAATAGTCCTTCGGTAAGCTTGGTAAATTTATTGTTATCAAGATTTGACAAGCTGGCCGGATCCAGTTTGCCATCCACGAACAACTGCACTAAGCACTTTATGCCCTTTGGTTCAATTGCGAACAGTTCTTGGGCAAGCTTGGTGGCATTAGCGCCCTCAAATTTTGACAAGTCGGCCGGATACAGTTTGCCATCCGCGAGCAACCGCGCCAAGCACTTTATACCCTGTGGTTCAATTGCGAACAGTTTTTGGGCAAGCTGGTTCTCCATATCGGCGTATTCTGGTTGCATATGGTATGGAAAATATGGTATGGCGGCCGGATCCAGTTTGCCATCCACGAGCAACTGCACCAAGCAGGGTATCCCTTCACCTTCACCTTCACCACGGTCTCGTTTGGACTGTTCAGCCTGAACCACTACACTGAAAAAAGGGAAGACAAAATCGTTGCTAATTTTTGGCATGTTGGACGGATGCAGCTTGCCATCCGCGAGCAACCAAGCCGAGACCATTGAGTTGCCCAGCTTTTCGGCAAGCCGGTTGGCTACAGTGTCCGGAAATTTTGGCATGTTAGTCGGATTCAGTTTGAATGCCGTGAGCAACTGCGCCAAGCGGTCTATACCCTTATCTCCAGCCTTGATCAGGTCTTGGGCAAGTTGGTTGTCCACAGTGGCACGTAGAGTGTGCCATTCAGATGACTTATCAAGTTGTGGTGGGTTCCATGCAAATGACACATCAAGTCGTTCTAGCTTGTCCAAAACATTAATTCTATCATCGGGGTTAGGTATGGTGATGACAGCCTCCATGATTTCAATTTTCCCGGCCTTCACTACGTTGCAAAATTCCAGCAAAGTTTTCACATTATCTTGCCCATTGGGGGATGGGTCAGTAGGAACGCTAGGGGAATTCTCCGGCGATGTGGCGGCTTCAAAGGCCAATCCCAAAAGGGTTTTTTTCGTAGTGGGGTCTCCAATATTACCAAAAGCTTTTTTGGCAATCGCAGTGTCATAGGCCTCTCCACCGAAATGGGATTTTATCCAGGTGAGGAATTTCTCCCCCAAGCCAACTTTACTTTTCCCGTCCTGGATCGCTTTGGCCAGATCGTCTAGGCTTGTAGATCCATCCGATCCAGCTGCTGCCGATTCAGCATCCGGTGCCGGCGCTGCCGCCGAGGGTTCAGCTGGGACTGCCGACCCAACATCCGGTGCTGGCGCCGCCGCTGGGGCAGCTGGTGCCGCCGAGGGTTCAGCTGGTTCAGCTGGGGCACTCGGCCTTGCCGACCTCTGGGGATCCGTAAGTGTAACTGAACGGACACGCAATTGCCGTGCATTTACTTTTCCCCCGCACATGATGCTTATAAATTTAACCACTTTGGAATCCGCGGATTTTATGCCGCTATTCCCACCTGTCGTTTCTATCGCACCCGATGCGTCGGTCTGTGTTACTGCTGTCATAAAAACACCCTATCCAAGAATACCCAGTCTACGCGGTTTGGCAAGAATGTCAATTATTTTAAAATTATCCTGCCCATGGCCATGATTTTTGGCACAGAAGCGGCTTGCCCACGCACTCGAACGACCCTTCTGGGGTCATCGAATGGGACGAAATATCACCAAATAAGTCCTTCTAATCCTCCAGGAGGGATATCAACCTATTTACACCTTCTGTGCTAGGCGGGGACCCAAGCACTTCCAGGGCTTTTTCTTTAACATCTGCTGGAGCTACACCTTTCAGCCTAAGGTTTTGCAGTTTGTCCTCCACGGGTAACTGCCGCAAAAAGGCTCTGCCATCATTGCCAGCTTTGGTCAGGTCTTTGACAAACTAGTCGACTAAACGCGCTGGCAGGTAGCCTTTCTCCTGCAATGTTTGTAAACAATGCTGACCATACTCTGCATTTTCAGACAGGGCTTTGCAAACCTTTTCACGCGTAGCGGTATCTAAAAGCGTCCCTCGGGGCAGTTTGTCGACCAGTATATCTAAACAGAATATACCATCCGGCCCACCTAGGGCCAGGTTTTCGACAATCTTTGTAGCTAAAACGGTACTTAAAATTCTCAAGCTGCTCAGTTGGCTCGGATTCCTTGCGAACAACGGTTTTAAAAGGGCTATACCACCCTCTCTAGCTTGAGATAGTTCTTTGGTAAGCCTGGTAAATTTATCGTTATCAAGATTTGGCAAGCTGTCCAGATCCAGTTTGTCATCCACAAGCAACTGCACCAAGAGTTCTATGCCCTTATCTCCAGCCTGGAACAGTTTTTTGGCAAGCAGCTTGGCACCATCGCCCGTAAATTTTGGCAAGCTGTCCAGATCCAGTTTGCCTTCTGCGAGCAACTGCACCAAGACGTATGTACCCATCCCGGTTTCGACCAGTTTTTGGGCAAGCTGGGTGGCACCATCGCCCGTAAATTTTGGCAAGCTGTCCAGATCCAGATTGCCATTCATGATCAACCGCGCCAAGCAGTTTATACCCTGTGGTTTAATTGCGAACAGTCCTTGGGCAAGCAGGGTGGCCCTATCGCCCTCAAATCTTGGCATGTCGGCCAGCTTGTCCGGCTCCAGTTTGTCCTTCACGAGCAACTGCACCAAGAGTTCTATGCCCTTTGGTTCTTTTGCGAACAGTTCTTGGGCAAGCTGGGTGGCATTATCGCCTGTAATTTTTGGCATGTTGGTCAGATCCAGTTTATCCTCCACGAGCAACTGCACCAAGCGGGCTATACCACCCCCTCCAGCCTGGAACAGTCCTTGGGCAAGCAGGGGGGCATTATCGCCCGTAAATTTTGGCAAGCTGTCCAGATCCAGATTGCCATTCATGATCAACTGCACCAAGCGGGCTATACCACCCTCTCCAACCTGGAACAGTCCTTGGGCAAGCTGGGTGGCCCTAACGTTGTACGTACTGTCTTTAAGATTTGGCAAGCTGGCCGGATCCAGATTGCCATCCGCAAGCAACTGCACCAAACGGGCTATACCACCCTCTCCAGCCTGGAACAGTCTTTCGGCAAGCCGGGTGGCATTAGCGCCTGTAATTTTTGGCATGTCGGCCGGATGCAGCTTGCCATACGCGAGCAACTGCGCCAAACGGGCTATACCACCCTCTCCATCCTGGAACAGTCCTTGGGCAAGCTGGGTGGCATTAGCGCCTGTAAATTTTGACAATCTGTTCAGGTCCAGTTTATCCTCCGCGAACAACCGCACCAAGCAGTTTATACCCTGTGGGGTAATTGCGAACAGTTTTTGGGCAAGCTGGGTGGCATTAGCGCCTGTAAATTTTGACAATCTGCTCAGATCCAGTTTGTCCTCCGCGAGCAACTGCGCCAAGCAGTCTATACCATTCTTTGCCTCTTGGGGGGACGTCGTTTGGGGCAAGATTCGGGACAGTCCTTGGGCAAGCTGGGGGGCTACATCGCCCTCGAATTTTGGCAAGCTGGCCAGCTTGTCCGGCTCCAGTTTGTCCTTCGCGAGCAACTGCACCAAGCGGTCTATACCACGCGAGCCAACCCGGGACAGGTCTTGGGCCAGCTGGGTGGCTGCAGTGTTATTTAGCTTGCCCCAACCAAGCTTTTCCCAACCAAGCTTTGATGAATTGGATGTTAGCTTATCCAAAACACTAATTCTACCATTGGGGTTAGGTATGGTGATGACAGCCTCCATGATGTTAACTTCCCCGACATTCACCGCTTTACAAAATTCCAGCAAAGTGTGTACGTTATCTTGCACATGAGTGGGACCGTCATTTGAAGCTTCCGGCGATACGGCGGCTTCAAAGGCCAATCCCAAAAGGGCATGTTTCGTATTTTTGTTTTCAATTCTATCGAAAGCTTTCTTGGCAATCGCAGTATCATAGGCTTCTCCACCGACCCAGGATTTTATCCTGGCAAGGAATTTCTCCCCCAATCCAACTTTACTTTTCCCGCCCTGGATCGCTTGGGCCAGATCGTCTAGGTTTGTAGATCCATCCGATCCAGCTGCTGCCGATTCAGCTGGGGCCGCTGGGGCAGCTGCTGCAGCCGAGGGTTCAGCTGGTGCCGGAGCTTCCGATCCAACAACTGGGGCCGCCGATCCAGCTGGTGCTGCCGAGGCACTCGGCCTTGCCGGCCTCTGGGGATCCGTAAGTGTAACTGAACGGACACGCAATTGCCGTGCATTCGCTTTTTCCCCGCACATGATGCTTATAAATCTAGCCACTTTGGGATTCGCGGATTTTATGCCGCTATTCCCATCTGCCGTGTCTGTCGCACCCGGTGTTGGATTTAAGACTACTAGTTTCATGAAAACACCCTATCCAAAGCACCCAGTTTACGCGGTTTGGCAAGAATGTCAATTATTTTAAAATTATCCTGCCCATGGCCATGATTTTCGGCATAGAAGCGGCTTGCCTACGCATTCGAACGGGCATTTTGCCAGCCATTTTCCCCGATTGTACGGTAGCAGACGCTTTTTTGTTGCCCTGGGGAGGTTTTTTGTTAGCAATGGCCAAATGGAATATGAAGCTGTCATAGGCCTGGAGGTCCATGTACAAATAAAAACAAAATCGAAATTGTTTTCCAAATGTCCCTACCGTTTCGGGGAGCCGCCGAATACATTGACGGATCAGGTGGTTCTCGGGTTGCCGGGGACACTTCCGGTTATCAATAGGGAAGCGGTGCTGAAAACCATAAAGGCGGGCATAATTTTCGGCTGTGACATCGCAGAAATGGCCAAGTGGGATAGGAAGAATTACTTCTATCCAGACTGCCCAAAGAACTATCAAATTTCTCAAAATACAGATCCTATCTGCCGCAATGGGTACGTTGAGATTGAACTTTTGGGGCCATCACGCAACGTCATGGGGGAGCATAAAAAAATTGCTCTGGATCGCATTCACCTGGAAGAAGATGTTGGAAAATTGATACACTTCGAGAGTGATTCCGGCATAGATTTTAACAGGGCCGGTGTCCCCTTGATGGAAATTGTGTCCAAGCCCGCCATGCGTTCCGCCGAAGAAGCGTTCGCCTATTTGAGTTCCCTCCGCATGCACATGGTGTATGCCGATATCTCAAACTGTGACATGGAAAAAGGGGAAATGCGGTGCGACGCAAATGTTAGCGTGCGACCTATCGGTGATAAAACCCTGGGGACGAAGGTGGAGATCAAAAATTTGAACTCCATTTCGGGCGTAAAAAACGGCATAGAGCACGAAATCAAACGGCAAGTTCAGACCTTGAGGGATGGCGGAAAGGTTTACCAGGAAACACGGCGATGGAACGCAGATACCAATGCAACAACCGTGATGCGTACCAAGGAAACAGCATTTGACTATAGGTATTTTGCCGATCCAGATTTGATGCCCATACGGATATCGCAGGAAACAAAAGCTACGATTACATCTGAGATCCCGGAATTGCCGTTCGCGAAACAGGAACGTTTCTTTAGTCACTATGACCTGCCATATACCATAACATCCGTAATTTGTACGAAAAAAACATTGAGTGATTTTTTCGAAACAGCAGTAGCAATTCACAATAATCCGCGGGCCATTGCTAATATAATTGCCAATGATCTGTTGCGTGAATTGTCAAATGTCGATCAAAGTTCCGATAAAGAGTTGGATATTCCGGAAACCAATGGCTGTAAAATTTCTCCCCAAGCTCTGGCAGAACTGGTAAAATTGACGGACGATGGTGTGATTTCGAAACAGATTGCCCAGGGTGTTTTTATCGAAATGTTTCAAACGGGGAAATCGGCTAACGAAATCGTACAGGAACAGGGATTAAGACAGAATGCAAATTACAACGAACTGCTCGCATTTTGCCAAACTGCCATTGAAAAAAATGAAAAAGCAGCCCGAGAATTTCGTGGCGGAAAAGATTCCGCAATCAACGCCATTAAAGGGTTTGTCATGAAGGAAACCCGGGGCCAAGCGAATCCCTCCATGGTTGATAAAACCCTGCGGGAATTGTTAAAATCCTAGGGGTTGGCGGGGGTATGGGTTCATTGCGTGAGGAGCGAAGCTTCCGGGGAAGCAAGGAGTTTCAAACGTGAAAAAATTAACAAATTAAAAAATTTATTTCAAAATATTGACAGAGTTGAGAAAGTTTTTTCTAAATGTTCTCCCTATGAGAAAAATAGAAAAAGCGCTGTCTGTTCACGATTATGGTCAATTGGGTGCGAAGCCAGTGGACGAACAAAACGATGCAGCAGCAGATGAAGATTTCATTATCGTAGGCGATAAGATGGTTGGTATTCCTCCGAGGAAAGTGTCCGAGGATGCGCTGGCGGCACGTTCGGCGGCAGCTGATACTGCCCCTCGCGTTGTTGCTCCACCTGTCGTTGTTCCATCGGGTTCAGCGGTTATCCCTCCGACGTCTTGGCTGGA
>JAISYR010000017.1 GCA_031269795.1 Puniceicoccales bacterium | reverse complement strand
TTCAACTCCGCCCTTTGCCCACTGAGCATCCCAGGCATCGACAATCTACCACCGCTTCCCATACCCATCATCTGGCACCCTCCGCACAGCATCGCCCACAGCATCACACACAGCACGCTCCCCATCAACAAAATGTTAACCAACATCCCTCTTGTCTGTTTTGTCCCTCGTCTCTTTTCTTCACCTTCCCTCTTTCCCACCGAGCTTCCTCCTTGGATTCCAGTGTACGCATTCCCTCTTCTTTCTCAACGCTTTTCTCCCCGTGATTTTCCCTTAGCCCCTTAGCCTTTTAACCTTTTGCTATGAATTCTTGCTATGAATTTTTGCTTCTATCCAGAAACAATTCCTCGGAGAAAAGAAACTCATGAATGGAATTTTGGCTAACATTTTTGAGGGAATATTGAGGGATTGGCTTTTCTCTGACACCTCATTTGATATTTCCCCATCCCCCGCGAGGCCTGTATTCGTCAGCTTTACATCTTGGTGGGCGGTGAGGGACTCGAACCCCCAACCTACTGGGTGTAGACCAGTTGCTCTAACCAATTGCGCTAACCGCCCCAACTAGTGGTATTTACAGAATTTAACGAATAGTAATTTGCAAGCATTAATTTCTCTGCAACGCTTTGTTGCCGGATATGTTTCTTCCGAAGAAATTTATGGGAAACCTTCTCCAATGAAATTAAAAAAATAACGGAGGCATGCCCACCAGCGAATCGATTGGAAGAGAAATTGATAGATTTCAAACATTCCGAAGCGGCGTCAATATTCAACACCGAATATGTGGCAAACATCGGTCTAATTTCAGCCATTGGTCGCAACCATTGAGTTTAGCTTAAAAAGAAACTTTCCTATCCTTGGCATCGCATTTCCATTTTTACCATTATCCCTCTTTCACCATTAATTCTACGCTTGGAACCATGTCGACTTAGGGGGTATGTTTTGACAGAAAATTTTACTGGGCCTTGGAGGAATGTTTTTGATAAATTTTAGCTGAAATTTTTTCACTCCAATTGGTAATTTGCATTATTATTTTTTATGGGAAAAATTATATACGCCACCGCTAGAATTAACATTGTCAATGAAGTCCCACCGACGTAAGGAATTGTTACATTTCTAAGATAGCAAGAATCATTGTATATGCCATGGGCCAAAAGACGGAAAATATGAATCAGCCCACAGGAAATATTATTCAATAGGCTGCACAGTGCCCATATCTTCCACAGTCCAAAAAATAACGTTATTGCTCCAATGACAATCGCCATCGTTGCTAATGGAACGATAAACATGTTGGCAGGAATCGTTAGTAATGGCATGCTAGCAAAGTAATCAATGGATATTGGTAGGCTTACAAAATATGCTGCAAACGATATGGAAAAAGACGCTATTAGTAACTTTTTTAGACGAAATAACATGCGATCACTCAGGGGATAACTTTCAAATTTTAAACCATGTAGATTTAAAAAAATATGTGACAGGAAATTTTTTACTGGTACCCCTATGAGAACTATTCCAGCAACAACCGTATAGGACAGCAAAAAGCTAATGTTAAAAACCACAAATGGGTCATATAATACGTGAAACAATGCACTATTTGTTAGTGCCGATAGTACGATGGGTTTCCGCCCCAGTAGGGATGATATGTAATAAAATGCCACCATACTCAACGCACGCACGGAGGAAGGAGAACATCCAATGGCATTGACGTAAAAGGTTAATAAAATTAAAATTGGGACTGCCCTAAACCTTTTAGAAACACACATGACTTTTAGAAAAAAATCAATGGTCGCTGCAAAAATACCAATGTGAATACCGCTGACTGCAAATAGATGGGAAATTCCTAAACCATTAAACAGTGCTCGAGATAGTTTGTCTATTCCCTGCCTATGACCGGTTAGCATCCCTGCCATTATCCCATGTTCAATTTCTTTACCTTCGACACCAATGGTAATGGTGTATAGGAATCCGTCAAAGATTTTTCTAAAAAATACCTGCCATGGAGAAGCTTTGCTTTCCCACGAAAGTAAACAACCATTGGAAAGCATCCAGTGCACACGCATACTTCTCAGGTGCTTAAAAAACCACCAGTTACTCTTTTCCCTTACCTGTTGTAATTTCCCACGAATTTTAAACTTTTGGCCCCGGAATGGAATGGGGGTACCGTTTGTACGTTCTACGGCAAAAAATATCCGCTCTCCCTTCAGCCGATGAGCGCTCGGGACATCATTTATTATCCCATACCCATAAAAGATATCCTGCTGTTTATCTTTAATTACTATGGTATCTGCCTTTAAAGTTAAAAAAACATTTTTTTGCCAATATTTGGGAGGGAATATTTCCGATTCACAGCGGCACTTGGCGTATGCTATGCCACACCACATACTCAATGCCAATGGTACTATGTTTCGAAGCGAATTGAAACAGTCATTAATGTCTCCCCGAAAAATACGTATAGTAAACCATAGTAATAGGAGAAATATTATGAAAATGGCTGAAATGCTCATCCCAAAAGCAAATCTAGGGGTTCTAATGCCGGCAATGAAAAATAGTAGAGGAAGAAATAACACAGATTCTCGATGCTCGTACTTTTCCTTTGCTATTTTTGAAAACGTTTTTTTGGAAAACTTCACCACTTTGCACAAGTCATTGGCAGGTAATGGGGTTTTTTTTATGAATTTCTACAAAAAAATAAATTTTTTCTGGATTGCTCTGATTTTTTCCTTAAAACTTTCCGCTGGTTGTCGCGTTGTCTATGCGATCGACTTGTGATAAAACCTTAATTCTTTATTGATTATGCACAGAGATGATACAAATATTCATGAAGATAATACAAATATTCATGAAGGTGGTATAAGTAGGATTAATTCCAGAACCACCAAAGGATGGCTCGTCAGAGGCTATAAAAATGGTAATCGCTATTCAAAACTCTTCAGTGATGGAAAATTGGGCGGAAAAGAAGAAGCACTGAAAAGGGCAAAAGTTTTTCGCAATGACCTTCGCGCCCGCCTGAGTGCAATACCTACCAAAGATAGATGCCAAAAGATTGTTTCATGCGACAAGCGAAATCGAACAGGCGTTTTGGGCATTTCTAAACTATGCAAGAATGGCAAAGGAAATAAAGAATTAGGATTTTTCTCCGTAACATGGCGTCCCAAAATTGGCAAACAAAAGTGTACGTCATTTTCCATTTCCAAGTATGGAGAAAAAACAGCTTTTAAAAAGGCTGTTGCTCTGCGCTACGAAAAACTATGTGAGGCATATGGTACGGAAATTGCCACCAAGATCGTTGGCAAGGAAAACGTGGAAAAATACGTCAAAGATGCAGAACTAGAACAAGCCCCCTATGGAGCATAGTCATAGTATGTTCGCTAGCTCTAGACTAAGACCTTTGGGGTAAAATGTGTAAAATGTCTGTGCGAATTATCCCTAACTCTTCTCGCACACATGTTGTTGGTTTGTGTGACGGTATTTTGAAGATTAGCATCATGGAGCCTGCCGAAGGAAACCGTGCCAATGAGGCTCTGATAAAATTCCTATCTAAAAAACTAAAAATTAAAACAATCTGCGTTGTGAGTGGCATGCGGGCTAGAAATAAGGTTCTCGATTTTGGGAATGACTTTACAACCGAACAAATATTAGATAGATTGCTTCGGAAATGAGTTTTCCGTTCATAAACAAAAATAGGGACCATGGAAGAATATTGGAGTCATCCCATGCTTTGATCGCTAGCGCAAAGAAAGTGGTCAAATATCGCAAACATCTTTTGGATGTCGGCGTTTTAGCGAGTATTAATCTACAGATCTCCATGCTAGAAAGCTCCATCGGGACAAGGGATTTTGCAAACCTTGAGGGTCAATCAAAGGGTCTTAGCAGATTATTGAAGCAACATGGTGGAGATGTTGTTTCAGAAACATTCCTTGGAGAAAATATAGAGGCATTGTTCGTTGCTATTCTTCTGGCAATTGCCATTCGTACATTTTTTATCCAGACCTTCCAAATACCAACCAATTCTATGGCACCAACATACTGCGGAATGACCTGCAAATTGGTAAACTCGAAGGTAACGGCAACGAGCATTTGGTCGAAACTATGGCATAAAATAAAATTTTGTGGCCACACGGTGAATGTTGTTGCCAAAAACAATGGAACCGTGTCGATTCCCCTTGCCAAAACAAAATTAAAAAAGAACAGTGAAGTGATTTATGTGGTCCCCTATGAGGAGATATTTGTAAAAAAATATCTGGGATTGGTGAAAACCAAAGCAAGAAAATATACGATTTTCGTCAACCATAGGAAGTATCAAATTGTAAGTCCAATTGACCTTTCACTGGAAAAAATACTTTTGCAAAAGTTTTGCAAAGGTTATTCGTCGTGGGAAAAAGTAATCGGCGGTGGTAAATCCGATCAAAAATTTGACCAGGGCAAAATAGTCAGTATTTTTGACACGAAATATCCCGTAACTACAGGTGACAGTATTATTAGGTTTGAAATTCTTCCTGGAGATATGCTTTTCGTTGATAAAGTTTCCTATCATTTTCGCCCCCCAAAAGTGGGAGAAAGCGTTGTATTTACGACCAATGCCATAATGGATTTCACCAAAACTCCAAAATTTTTTATTAAACGGCTGGTCGGTAGACCAACGAATACGCTAGGTATTGAAAACAATCAACTGTTTATAGATGGAAAACTAATGACAACCAACGAAGTCTTGGAAAAACTAAACCTTAGGGAGGAAGGTTACAAAAATGGGTACTTCCCTTTCGGAATGCTTGCGGAAGGACTTAGCGTCACCGTGCCCGAGAAAAATCTTTTTGTCCTTGGAGATAACTCGAAAGATAGTTACGATAGCAGGTTTTGGGGGTTCGTTCCTGAAAAAAGTATATGTGGTCGTCCATTCGTAATTTTTTATCCGTTTACAAATCGCTGGGGCAAGTGTAAATAAAAGGGACTCCTCCCTCGAAGAATTTTGCCCACCAATGGCATTGATTTTCTACCGAAAATTTATGGACTCTTATCGAGAGTAAACTCTCCCCTGAGAAAAGGCGAGGCTGCACAATGGAAACACAGCTCTTTTTAGTCGAATTTCAGATTTGGAACAGCTGCAAAAAATTCCCTCAAAAATTCAGCACGTTTGATATCCCGTTCGCCGGCGTTCAATACTCTATTTTCGAGCACTTGTATGTGGGAATTTTGAATTTTCATCATCATCTGGTGCAAGTCCCCCCGCAGCGTATTGGGCAAGTATCCAAGATCAACGGCTAACATCATCAGCGATATACAATTTATTGCGTCGATGGATGTCAAACAATAGCAACCTCGCAAAATGCCGAGGGCCCTGCCAATATTGTCGTATAGCCAAATAATTCTTTCCTTCTTTACAATCTCGCGGGCGTTGAGCTCATACTCAATGATGGATCTTATTATCTGCGTTAGCCGCGAAAGAATATCAACTTCGGCGAAACCAAGCGTCTGTTGGTTGGATATTTGGAAAAAATTTCCCTGAGCTTCAGAACCTTCCCCAAATAAACCCCGGACGACAAAGCCCAGTTTTTGTACCGCCAGGATTAAATTGCCTATCTGTTTGGTGATGACTAGGGCAGGCAAATGTAGCATGACAGACGCTCGCATACCAGTACCAACATTAGTTGGACAAGCGGTGAGAAAACCGTAGCGATTATCAAAGGCTATGTTCAGGTTCTCCGACACATGGTCGTCGATGGCATTGATTTTGTCGAACATTATTTTAAAATTTAAATCGGGACGAAAAACTTGCATGCGCAGGTGGTCTTCCTCGTTTATCATGATGGAAATCGAATGATCATCCGTAAAAAATAGTTTGGATTCATTGGTTTCCATGATAAATTCTTGGCTACACAGGTGCCTTTCAACCAGGGATAATTTTTCGTAGTCCAAAAGATCGCCCATGTTTATGGTCGTACTATTCGTAAAAATTGGGCAACTTGCCAGAACCTTTTCACACTTCTCTGCAACGGCATGCAAATCCCCCTTACAAGCATATTTCACAAATTTAAAATCAGCAAGATTGCGAGCTAGCCTTATCCTGGAACTGACAACCACCGGCGTCGTTTCCTTTGCCAATTTCGAATCTTGAAAAAGCTTCTTTGCAAAATCGTTCATGATATTCCCTCGGATCCCTTTAAAATCTTGATTTCATCGCGTAATCTAGCTGCTTCCTCATATTGTTCCGCCCTTACTGCGGCGTCTAACATTTCCTGTAACTCATTCAATTTTTCTTCCGTGGAAAGTTTCCTGGTGGGCCTTTTGGCGGAAGTATCGGTGAAGCCATCGGTAGCGTTTATCGTTGCTGCCATGGTCCCTTCCCTTGAATATTTCCCCTTATGGATCGTACCCTTCTGAGAGGATTCAATTATTCCATCTATCAACAATTTCAAATCTTTGTAACAGTGAGGACACCCCAAACGGCCAGTTTCTTTAAATGACATCGGTGTGCAACCACACTTTGAGCATATCAACCCATTGGCGGATAAATTTTGTTTCATTCCGGAAAACAATGCTTCGCCCAGGCCAGATAACATTGCGAACGGTAACCCTTCCTTATCAAAAAGGCCATGCTTCGCTGCACATTCGTTACACATTCGAATAACGGTTGTCTTATTATTAATAACCTGTGTCATGTGAACGGTCGCAGGTTTCCCACAAAATTGACATTTTTCCATCACGGCTCCCCCATCAAATCTTTCTACAAATATACTTTTCTGCCAGGATAGCGGCCATTGCTCCCGTACCGGCCGATGTTATTGCTTGCCTGTATGTTTTATCGGCACAGTCTCCGGCAACAAATATTCCTTCAACGTTTGTTTCGACGAATGAATCTTCCTTCCGACAAAAATATCCACCATCGTCGAGGTGTAGATGTTTGGCAAATTGTTGGGTATTGGGGACATGGCCAACGGCTATGAACACACCGGCACAGGCTATTTCCGTTTTTGATTTGTTTTTGACATTTTCTACCCTGATGCCATTCACCCTCTCAGGTCCAACAATTTCATCGACGACGCTGTCCCACATGGGAATAATTTTTTTATTACCCAACGTACGTTCTCTCATCAACTTAGACGCTCTCAGCGTATCACGGCGATGGATTAGATATACTTTCGGGCAAAAATTTGTCAAGAACAGTGCCTCTTCGCAGGCCGTATCCCCGCCTCCCACGACCGCAACATCCTTCCCTTTGTAGAAGGTACCGTCGCAGGTTGCACAAATACTTACTCCTTTACCACCGAAAAACTCTTTTTCCCCTTTCACCCCCAGCAGCTTGGGAGATGCTCCAGTAGCGATTATTACAGCTTTGGAGAGATATGTGTTACGTTCACAAACAATTTTTTTCATATCCTTTCCGAAGTCCACATCTTTGACTTCATCATCAACAAAACGGGTACCAAAATGTTCAGCCTGCAACCTCATGTTAGCAATCAACTCAAATCCATTTATTCCATTTGGGAATCCAGGGAAGTTTTCCACTTCATTTGTCATCGTCAATTGGCCACCGGGTTGTGGACCCCCAATGACCAATGGGGATAGGGCTGCTCGGGATGTATATATGGCGGCTGTTAGACCAGCACATCCGCTGCCCACTATCACAACTTTTTCACCTTCATTCACTTTGGCGAAAATCCTAGGACAAAAACATTCTTTTAAAAGCAAAATAAAAACAAAAATACCCTCCTCCCACGCGCCATAAATTTTATTGCCTCTACTCCCGTTGCCATTCTATCCCCGTTAAACTTTTGATGGAAAATAAACGGCCCCGATAAAAATTGAGTGACCCTAGTAAAAAGGTTCCGATAAAAACGTTGACTCCCGATTAATATTTTTTTCAAAAGAGACGGATGAAATTTACATTTAAGCTACGAACGTGTTGAAAGGCCTTTAGAGTCGTATCCTTCGTTTTAATTTGCAAGGCACATTTATTAATCTTTAGCCCTTCGTTTGTATGCGTAAAAAAATTTCATTTGTTCTAATTTCTCTAGTTGTACTCGCACTCATAGGTGGCAAGATTTTGCCGTTACCTGTGTTACGTTTGTTTCTTGCAATAAGTGTGACGTTGCAATCGCTCATAACCTTCGCTTTGCCGGCACTGATTTTTTGCCTAATTTTTTCAACATTCCAGCGATTTGGAAAAAACGCTTCGAGAATTTTTATTATCGCCTTGATTTTGCTTTGCTGTTCGAATTTTTTGGCAACCTATATGAGCCATTTTATCGGAGAAATGATACATGGCATGGATCTGTCGCTGATGCAAATATCGGCAAACAATGAGTTGACACCTAGCTTTAACTTCAAACTTCCAAAAATTATTCCAAATGCACTGGCCATGGTTGTGGCAATGATTTGTGGAATTTTCGTTCCAAAAATTGCGCCAATTGAAGCCCAGAAATTCTCAACAATCGTAGATAAGTTCGTTTCTCTTTTTCTGAAATGTATACAATTCATAGTGCCGTTTTTTCTATTCGGATTTTTGCTGAAGATGCAATACGACGGAATTGTCATGGTGCTCATCCGCCAGTATGTTGTCATAGTTGCGGTCATAGTCGCCACCATAGCTTCCTACCTTTTACTTTTCTATTTCCTTGTGAACGGGATAAATCTAAGGGCAACTTTTACGGCAATAAAAAATATGATCCCTGCCGTCCTGTGTGCGTTTGGAACCATGTCGAGCGCCTCGGCACTACCATATACGCTCATTGCCGTGGAAAAAAATTCGAAAAACAAGGATCTGGCGAAGTCCATTGTCTCGATCACCACGAATATTCACCTGGTCGGTGATTGCATAGCCATTCCTATTTTTATCTATGCGATCCTCAAGAGCTACGGTATACCGCAGCCGTCGCAGCTTTTGTACCTGGGATTTGTCCTGCAATTCGTAGCAGCAAAATTTTCGGTTGCCGCAGTGCCAGCGGGTGGAATAATCGTCATGTTGCCGATCATTGAACGGTGTTTCGGTTTCAATGGCGCGATGTCATCCCTAATACTTTCGCTATACATACTCATGGATCCAATCTGCACATCGGCAAATGTCCTTGGCAATGGTGCGTTTGCTCAGCTCATCGACCGAATCGCCACACATCTGCACGGAAAATAAAATAGTCAAAAGGAACATGCAAAAAAGCCTTGCGTTTTTGCCTAGGGTATGTTTATTGCAATCAATTCATATGAAGGCAGTTATTAGGACACAGGGCAAACAATTTACCATCCAGGAGGGCGATGTTTTGTTTGTGGATAGGTATGTTGATTCTTCTGCTGGAGATGAAGTGGTGATAAAGGATATCCTATTGCTGAGTGAAGGTAATGATACCAAAATAGGAACTCCTTTGGTTCCGGGAATTAGTGTCAAGGCGAAGATTTTAGAAAATAAGCGTGCCAAAAAGGTGATGATTTTCAAAAAGAAACGCCGCAAAGGATACCAACGTAAGCGTGGACATCGCCAAGAAATATCGGTAATTAAAATAGAATCAATCCAAAAAAGCTAGGCGAGGTTTATCATGGCACACAAGAAGGGACAAGGAACATCTAGAAATGGACGGGATAGTGCAGGCAAAAGGCTTGGAGTGAAAAAACACGATGAGGAAATCGTTCGTGCAGGAACTATTTTGATGCGGCAACGGGGAACGAAGATTCACCCCGGAAATAATGTTGGCTGTGGCCGTGATCACACACTATTCGCCCTCGTCGATGGAGTTGTCAAATGGGATGGCAAGCACCGCAAAGTCGCCGTAAAAAAAGCTGAAATTTTGTAAATAAATCTATTCCTTTGGCGATGATCCAATTTAGGCCAAGCATTCTGAATGGGGTTTGTTTTATGGGTTTTAAAAAATTTGCCAGGAGAGTATAAACTTTCCAAAGGCCTTCCTCCATAGAAAATTTAGGGCAGCAATCTATGAAAATTTGCTGATAATGGAAGTGGTGCTAAAGCCTTCAATAAATGGGAGAAAATGGATTTTTGCTCCAATGGTTTGCAAAGCTTCTCGTTCTGCATAGTCTAGCGTGTCAATGGTATAGTCTCCAGATTTTGCGTAGATATCGGGATGGAAGTGTAATATCTCATCGTTTAACCTACTCCCATTAAAAATAAAAATACCATCAACGACGGACATGGCGGATAGTGAATAGGCCCGCATTTTTTCGGTGAAAATGGGACGTTTATCTCCCTTTAATGCCTTTACGCTCATGTCAGAATTTAGGGCAACCCAAAGGGAATCCCCAAGTTTTTTCGCATTTTCAAGGGAAAATATATGTCCCACGTGTAGCACGTCGAAACATCCGTTGGTCAGCACCACTTTCCGATTTTCTCCCCGTAACTTTTCGCGAATTGCACAGGCATTCGAAAAGTCAAACAATTTGGATGGTATTAGATCCATTTTGGCTAGGTTTTTTTGCTTTCTTCGTGGGTTTCTTAACTCTATTTACCGACGGGACCGTTGCTTCTGACATGGGTCCTTTTCCCATCAAATTCGACAGCGCTTTGGCTGGATCTGCCACAAAACTCTTGGTAACCCTCACGGATTTAACATCCGTCGACGGCAACTCGAATTTGGAATCCCGCAGTAATTTTTCCAAAATGGTAAGTAAACCGCGAGCACCTGTCTTTTCATCGGCTGCCAGTTTGGCAATTTCGGTCAATGCATCATCGTCGACACTAAATTCTATCCTGTAACCGGCGAAATCTTCCACATATTGCTTCAAAATTGAACCTTCCGATGAAACTAAGATATTTTTCAGGTCATCGGCGTTCAATGCTTCACAGGCAACCCGTACCGGTAAACGGCCAATGAATTCCGGCTCAAACCCATATTTGATGAAATCTGTCGTAGAAACTTTCTTTAAATATTCATATGCTTCGTCCTGGTCATTGGGTGAAAGCTTAAAATTAAACCCTATGTTTTTGTTTCCTACCCGTATTTTAACGATGTCGACAAGCCTATCAAATGCACCACTAGCGATGAATAAAATATGTTTTGTATTGATACTTTGCTTCTGCTCTACGCTCCCACTTGCAAAGCTCATAGCAGCCCGCAATTGTGATATCATGTCCGTTTGACTGTATGCATTGACTTCACTTTCTTCCATCAGTTTTAAAAGATTGATTTGTACGCCACGGCCGGAAATATCGCGCCCTTCAAAATTGGACGACATAGCAATCTTATCAATTTCATCGATGAAGACGATACCGTACTGCGCCAATTTTACGCTCCCATTGGCAGCCTTTATTAGATCACGAATCATGTCATCGACATCGCTGCCAACATACCCTGTTTCGGAGAACTTTGTCGCGTCAACTTTTACAAATGGTACCCCGATAAGCTTGGCAATGTTTTTTATCAGGTATGTTTTCCCCACACCTGTCGGGCCAAGGAGAAGAACATTTTGTTTGTTATATTCGATCTGGGAAGATTTTTCGTCCAATAGGCACCTACGCACATGATTGTAATGGTCGCAAATTGCAACCGATAGAACCTTTTTGGCCTCCGGTTGTTTTATGACAAAACGATCTAGAAAATCCCGAACTTCCCGGGGTTTCATGTTAAAATTTTTGATCTTTTTAATAAATTCGGCGAATTCTTTTTCCTTCCTATTGTCCCCGTTAGCTTCTTTTTCTTCCACATTTCCAGCAGGGAAAACAAACCCCAGCTTCGATCCTGCAGAGTTGAATACATCACCAAGGTGTTTTTTCAACTCCTCGAGTGAATTAAATGAAGATTTTCCCTTATCTTCACTATCCTGGGGTTTCCTATCAAAATCGAAAAACATTTCCATTATACCCCGGTCGGTTTAGGTTGTTCAATCTTACCCACTGGAAGTGCAATACTTCCAGAACCATTCTTTGAACTTTTATCATTTTGGCGTTTCCTAGGAGTTGCCGCATCATCATCATTCCTTTGTTTGATCCGCTTTTCCGGGGTGATTATATTCATGGTAAAATCACCATTCTTTACAAGGTCGTAGACATAAACACCGTCAATGGTCTCGTATTTTAACAATGCCTCCGCAAGCTTGTCCAAAATCGTCCGTTTTTCTTTCAAAATTTCGATGGCACGCCGATAACCAGCATCAACAAATGCTATAACCGCAGAGTCAATCTTCTGGGCTGTCAATTCGCTATAATTTTGTGAACGGGAAATCTCGCGACCTAGAAATATGTGGTCCTGATTTTCCCCATAGGCAACCGGACCGAGTGGACTCATTCCCCAATCACAAACCATCTTTCTTGCAAGTTTCGTCGCTGACTTTATGTCAGCAGAAGCGCCATTGGTCATTTCAGAAAATACAATTTCTTCAGCCACACGCCCACCCATCGAACAGCAAATTTGAGCCTCCAAATTCTTTTTCGAATGGTTTAAAATGTCCTTTTGGGGAATAAACATCGTGCTTCCTAAACTTTGCCCACGGGGAATAATTGTCACCTTATGCACTGGAAGATTTCCATCGTCGACAATCACTTGAACTATGGCATGGCCAGCTTCATGGTAGGCCGTGATCTTTTTGTCGGAATCATCCATCAACTTTTTACGTTCCCGACCGAATGCGATCTTATCACGGGCTTCGTCTATGTCATTTTTAGACACAGCTTTTTTATTTTCACGGGCAGCCAGTAGAGCTGACTCATTCAGTAGGTTTTCCAAATCTGCTCCCGAGAAACCCGACGTGTTACGCGCCACATCCTTTAGGTTAACACCTTTATCCAGCTTAATCTTTTTTGCATGAACCTTTAAAATTTCCTCCCGACCATTTAGGTCCGGCAGGTCGATTACTATTTGCCGGTCAAACCTCCCGGGCCTCAAAAGTGCCGAATCCAAAACATCTGGTCGGTTTGTGGCTGCCATGATGATTACCCCCTCGCGACTATCAAATCCATCCATTTCGACGAGGAGAGAATTAAGTGTTTGCTCCCTCTCATCGTTACCTCCGCCGAGACCAGCTCCCCGCTGGCGACCAACTGCGTCTATTTCATCAATGAACAGTATGCAGGGAGCATTTTTCCTTCCCTGTTCGAACAGATCACGCACGCGGGATGCCCCCACTCCGACAAACATTTCAACGAAATCCGACCCACTCATGCTAAAAAATGGAACCTTTGCTTCCCCCGCAACTGCTTTTGCCAATAGGGTTTTCCCCGTCCCTGGAGCTCCGAACATTAAACATCCCTTGGGAATACGTCCACCAATGTCCAAAAATTTTTTCGGATTTTTCAAAAAATCCACAATTTCTGCCACTTCTTCCTTCGCTTCATCGCACCCGGCAACGTCATTGAATGTGACCTTTTTCTTATCCTGTGTTAGTAACTTAGCTCGACTTTTTCCAAATGCCATCGTACTTTTACCAGCCCCATGCAACTGCCTTCCAAGAATGAAAAATATTAGTAATAGAAAAATAACATAGGGTACCGTATTGACCAAAATATCACTCCACAGTGCCGAACTTGGTTTTTCAACCCATACCTTCGATGATTTTATTAGACGGCTATAGCGACTGGGGGTTAAACGGCCTTCCGCCATAAAAGTTTCCGTGTCCGCATTTGCATTGTTTTGGGCAATGGCACTGTTCTTGGCAATGGCATCATTAATTTTTTTCAAAAAATTGGCATTGCCGATGGTTCGTTGGCCTGCATGGGCATTTGATATAACCTTCCCTCCGATATTTTTAGCTTCCCCATACAACTTATACCATTCGAACCCTTTCGAAGGAATGCCCTGTATGACACCGGACACGATGTCATTCCTTTCTGCCGCCGCTATGACCGATTCAATGTTCCACCTATTGCCCTGAACGACCATATCCATGGGATTATACATGCTCCACAGGGCAAAAATTGCTAAAATTATAATTACCCAGACCCCAACAACTTTCAGTTGAAACACAAATTTTGAATTATTTTTTTTTGGCATATGCGGCAAATCCCAAACACGACTACACTACCAACTAATATGCATCATACATATGTCAATAGAAGAGCCTCGCTGTCCTTTGTTTTTATTTTAAAATAGTCTGAAACCGGCAAGTGCGGAACCCAGCAAACCTTACCACTGAAAAACACCACAGGCAATAGCCGCCTATCCTCCTTTGGGACAATTTTCGCAGTCAAAATATCTCCCAATTTTTTTTCCGAATTATGCCCAATAGGTAAGTATTTGAACAGTGGTTTATATCTTTTTACCGAAATTTTCGATATTTTCTCCACAACCGCGTAGCACCGTTTCCCCCTGTCTATGTTTTTTAAATTTTCCCAAAATTTTTTGGAAATTTTTACATTTTGAATGTCCAAGATTTTTCCATTCGGCAAGCGATTTTGCCCCATTTCCAAATCTTCGACTGCCCAGCCGTCATCATCTTCCCTGTCTTCTTCTCCGGTAGTTACGTAAAAACTGTTGCCATCAAATTTGATGAAATTCCGTTTACCGACGCTAAAAATTGTTGTTTTACCCAGGCACATCTTGGTCAAAAATGTTTGCACATATGATCGCCGAACATCAAGGTCATTGGCCACTAAAAATTCCACAAAAATCTTTTTCAATAGGGCAGTTGGCAGCTTTTTCAAATCGGAAATTACAAGTTTCTCTTTCAGATCTCTACCCTTGAGATATTTTTTGGCAAAAAAACTTACCGCATTGTCAGCTTCCTCCATGTTTTGTTTTACGCTTGTTAGACTTTTGACAACGTCGAAATGGCCAGCTATTTCCTGGATCTTTGGCAAAATGATATTGCGAATTTTATTCCTGAAAAAGTCATTTTGAAAATTAGTTTCATCGTCACGCCATTCGATTTTTGAGTTTTTCAGGTAAATTTCCATTTCCTGTTTTGTAAAATTTAGCAATGGCCGCAATTTTAAATACTTTTCTCGAAAAATTGCCATGGCACGGGGAGAGGAAAGCCCCGCCGTATCACTCCCACGAATCATCCGCATTAGTAAAGTTTCGGCGATATCATTTTTTTGATGTCCGAGGACCAGTACTTTGGAATTAAATTTTTCAAGTGCACGTTCAAAAAATTCATTCCGCAAGCGACGCAAACGGTCTTCGCTAATATTTGTTGGTCTGTCCACCAATTTTTCCGAATAAAATGACATGCCCCAATCCTTTGCTAGCATTTTCACAAATTGTTCATCCCCGTCGGAATCCTGGCCGCGTAAGTTGTGATTGAAATGCAAAATGACCAAACGGCTTCTCAAATTAGGAAATTTTTCCAAAATGTATTTTACTAGAAATACGGAATCACCACCACCCGAGCATGCAACGCAAACAATTTCTCCGCTGTTTTTTTCATTTAAAAATTCCAAAATTCCATCGGCAGCTTCAAAGCTTTTGCAATCGGCAATTTGAGCCTTTGCATATGCGATGAGACCATGGGCTTGCATTTTGAAATCACCTCGACTTGCCAAAATTGAACCTGACATTGAACATTCGAGTCTTAAATAAATCAATAATTTCGTTTTCGTCCATGTCTTTGCTCCCAAATGTCATTGAAAATCTTAGGGATGGCTCAACGTCATCCCACGGCACAACGACTATTCCAAGGGCTGCTATCATCCATTCAGCAAATTTTTCCGCCGAAGGAAAATCAATTTTTTGGCCGTTGTATTCTGCGGAATTTGGAATTTGGGTATACAGGAAAAATCCAGCCCGCACATTAGCAACGTGGAAACCACAATTTTTTAGAATTGGAGCTACTTGATTCATTCGCCGTTCGTATTTTTGTGCATTTCCAACCGGAATAGACATATTATTTTGTAATGCCTGGGCAGCTACCTTCTGTATCGCTAAAAATTGGCCGGAATCCGTTAGATCTTTGACATGGGCATAGGCAGCCATCAATTCGGAATTTCCACAAACCCAACCAAGTCGCCAGCCCGTCATGTTAAATCCTTTTGACATGGAATGCAATTCCAATGATACTTCCTTCGCCCCATCCATATTAAAAATGGAAAGCCTGTCTTCTCCATGAAATGTTAGAGATGCGTATGCCGCATCGTTTATTATTAAAAAAGAATACTCATGGGCTAAATGGACCAATTTTTTAAAAAATTCCTTTGTGGCACAGGCCCCCGTTGGGTTATTGGGATAATTTATAACGATTGCTTTTGTTTTTTGCAAAATATGCCTGGGAATGTCATCCAACGCAGGGAGATAATTATTCCTTGCGCGGAGCGGAAGATGCATGACATCTGCCAAAAGGTAGCGTGAGTGGGTGCCGAAAATGGGATACCCCGGCATTGTCATCAGGACGACATCACCCGGGTTTATGAAACATAGCGGCAAAATGGACAGAGCAGCCTTCGAACCCATTGAATGGATAATCTCCGTTTGCGGATTCAATGAAACATTGAACTGAGATTTCATATAGCCGGCTGCTGCCTCTTTGAAGTCTTGGCATCCATTATCAGCATAGCCACGATTTTCATATTTTCTAGCCTCATGAGCCAAGGCTTCAATCAACGGGTTGGCAGCCATGTCATCGGGCTCCCCCACCCCCATGTCTATCAAAATTCGACTGGGAAATTTAGCAAGGGCTTCCCGCTTTGCCCGTTTAATTTTTTCAAATTTGTAGATTTGATTGCCATTCCCGAAATTTTTACCACCTATCCTTTCGGAAAAAATTTTTTTCGCAAATTGTTCGCCAACGTCCATATATTTGTTCCAAAAACTAT
Organism: Puniceicoccales bacterium; assembly: GCA_031269795.1. Classification (GTDB taxonomy): domain Bacteria; phylum Verrucomicrobiota; class Verrucomicrobiia; order Opitutales; family JAIRKQ01; genus JAIRKQ01. The sequence goes on along the minus strand of JAISYR010000017.1, from coordinate 14,696 downwards.
GAACCATTCCGAAAAATCAAAGTTTATTTTGGCTAAGTTAAATGAACTATTCCCAAGTCCACAAATTCAACTCCATTTTTCTGATCCGTTTACCTATTTGATTGCCGTTATGCTATCTGCGCAATGTACGGATGCCGTCGTAAATGTTGTAACGGACAGGCTATTCAACATCGCAAAAACCCCTCAAGAAATAATGGATTTGGGGGAGAAACGGTTAAAATCAATCGTAAAGCCGTGTGGACTCTTCAACGCGAAATCGAAACATATCATTGATACCACTAAAACGATTCTGGAAAGCCATAATGGCCAGGTTCCGCACACATTTGCGGAGCTTGAAGCACTACCTGGTGTCGGCCATAAGACCGCTTCGGTTATCATGGGCCAATGTTTTGATGAACCCGCATTCCCCGTCGATACTCACATCGCACGGCTAGCAAACCGTTGGGGTCTCGAAAAATCTCAGGATGTAAAAAAAATTGAAAATTCGCTCAAAAAACTTTTCCCAGTGGGCACATGGAAAATCTTGCACATACAACTGATCCTCTATGGACGGCAATTTTGCCCAGCCAAAAAACATGTAATTGAGGGTTGCCCAATTTGCTTGGAATTTTCGAAAAATGTCTGAAATATGTGGAAGGTTTGTTTGCAATGGCAAGGACGAATACTATTTATTCTACAAGTATGGCAGTTGATAGCATATCCCTTGGGACGGACATCGTTGAAGTGGAAAGAATTGATAGGTTAATTCAAAAGTATGGAAATACTTTTCTTTTTAGAATTTTCAATGACCTTGAGATTGCGTATTGTCAACAAACTGCTAAGCCGGCCAATAGTTTTGCCGCCAGGTTTGCCACAAAGGAAGCTTTTTCCAAAGCCCTCGGCACAGGAATTGGAAAAAATGTCGGATGGAAGGATATCTCCGTCGGGAAAAAATCCTCCGGAGAACCGTACATTATTCTATCGGAAAAAGGTAAAAATAAAATAGAAACTCTGGGAATTTCCACCATGAAAGTTTCAATTTCGCACACTAAAACGCTTGCCCAAGCTGTGGTTATGCTTATTAAATGAACCTCATGTTTGCGTCGATAACTGATAAAATTTCCAATGTTTTAAAGAACCTACGTGGTCTCGGGAAGATTTCGGAAAAAAATGTTACGGATGCCTTGGAAGAAATTCGAACCTCCCTGCTGGGTGCGGATGTTAATCGGGAGGCTGCCGACGAATTTATAGGCAAAATTCACAAATCTGCCATTGGCCAAAAGGTCTTGGACAAAATTTTGCCGGAACAACAGATTGTTAAAATAGTTCATGACGAACTTGTCGAACTTCTTGGAGGCACCCAAGAGGCGGAAAAATATACGGTTAAACCGTTAAAGATTCTCCTAGCAGGCCTGCATGGTTCCGGTAAAACGACGACCGCTGGCAAATTAGCACTTTTACTAAAAGACGAGGGGTATAACCCCCTATTGATTGCGTGTGATATCTATCGGCCTGCCGCGATTGACCAGCTAAAAATGGTGGCTGACAACATTTCCGCTGCATACTATGCCGAACCGGATTCAAAAAACGTGTGTAAAATCGCAAAACATGGCTTGCAACATGCCGAAAACAATGGTTTCGATGCGATAATCTTTGATACTGCGGGCAGACTACACATTGACAAGCAACTAGTCGAGGAAATCAAGGATATCAAAAAAATTGTCTCCCCCAACGAAGTGTTTTTAGTTGCGGATGGAGCTTTGGGTCAAGAATCCGTCAACATCGCCAAAACGTTCCATGATGCCATATCCCTATCGGGAATAATTTTGACGAAACTCGACGGCGATGCACGCGGTGGAGCTGCACTGTCAATGAAATATGTCACAGGGGTCCCGATAAAATTCGTTGGAACGGGCGAAAAACTAGCAGACTTTTCCGCATTTCACCCGAAACGAATGGCTAACCGTATCTTGGGGATGGGAGATGTGGTGTCCCTCGTTGAAAAAGCACAGCAACACGTCGATAAGCAGGAGCAAGAAAAATTGTCGAAAAAGATAAAAAAAGCAGAATTCGACTTGAATGACTTCCTGGCAAGCATCCAACAGATCAAAAAAATGGGACCGATGTCCATGCTAATGGGAATGCTGCCCGGAATGCCAAAGATGCCAACGTCGGATTCCGATAGCAAAAAAATGAAAATGACGGAAGCAATCATCCAATCCATGACAATCCAAGAACGCGTCAAACCATCAATTATTAATTCCTGGCGCCGTACGAGGATAGCCAAAGGTGCAGGTGTAGAGCTTAGGGACGTTAATGCACTGCTAAAACAATTCTGCCATATGCAAAAAATGATGAAGTCGTTCAAGGGGGAAAAGGGTATTAAAAAGATGCAAGCATTTGCATCTCAGTTTAACATGCTGGCTGGCCAATGAAAACATAATACATTGACTTGGCGAATGTTTTTAGGAAAATGCACGGCATCATGTCGGATGTGCATAGTTTGGCGATAATTGGCAAAAATGTTTCCTTGGACGACGGTATTCGTATTGGGCCCTATGCCATTGTCGAGAACAATGTCAAAATCGGCAGGGGAACAATCATCGCAAGCCATGCCATTGTGAGAAGTGGTACGACCATCGGGGAGAGATGTTTTATTGATAGTTTCGCCGTCATTGGGGGATTGCCCCAGCATGAAACTTTTGACGTAACCATACCTAGCAAGGTAATTGTCGGAAACAATACTACCATTCGAGAACATGCAACCATTCACCGTGCGACAAGTGAAACAGGGTTTACAAAGGTAGGGAACTCTTGTATGTTACAATCTGGAATACATGTTGCCCACGACTGTGAAATCGGAGACCATAGCATACTGGCTAGCGGTGCCATGTTGGGTGGCAAGGTCAAATTAGGCCAAAAGTGTTTCATTGGCGGAGGAGCTGCCGTACACCAGAACGTTGTTGTCGGAGATTGCGTCATTTTATCAGGGAATTCAGCTACGGCTCTAGATCTGCCTCCCTACGCCATAGCAGCAGATGTTTCCTGTGTTATCGGATTAAATTTGGTCCGTCTGAGACGGGAGAAAATGGACAATAGAAACATCGTTATTCTAAAGGAATGTTTCCGTGAATTTTATAAAAGAAATAGAAATTATAGGGAACGGGCAAAGGTCATGCTAGAGAGTGGATACGGAACGACCCCTGAAACTTTAAATTTCTTAAACTTCTTTCTACGGGACTCTAAAAGAGGAATTGCGCCCAAACGTCACAAAATAGTAACATATGGCAGTGCGTGAACAGAATGAATTTGAGTTTGACGACTTATTCGAAGAAAAAAACTTCCCGACTACGCCGCGCTATGTGCCATTGGCTACTAGAATGCGGCCAAAGACTTTGTCTGAAATAGTTGGTCAGGAACACATACTCGGCCCGAAATGTTTGCTGCCAAAACTCATAAAATCTGGGACATTTTCCAGCATAATTCTTTGTGGAACGCCAGGTTGTGGAAAGACTACACTTGCCGAAGTTATCGCCAGTGAAACGAGGTCAAAATTCGTCAAAGTTAACGCGGTGCTATCAAACGTGGCCGAATTGCGGGAAATTCTTGTGATGGCCCGGCGACACCCGGAACATAATATTTTACTTTTCATCGATGAAATCCATCGTTTTAACAAATCCCAACAGGATCTATTGTTGCCGGATGTGGAAAATGCAAATATTCGATTGATTGGAGCCACCACCCACAATCCCGGATTCTATGTAATTTCTCCCCTTCTCAGCAGAAGCCATCTGTTCAAGTTAAACCCCGTAAGTGTTGCAGCGATTTCAAAAGTTTTACAACAAGCCCTATCCGATGAAGAACGGGGGATTGGGTCGATGAAATGCCATGCCAAGGATGATGTCATAGCCAGCATGGCAGTACTTGCAAATGGTGACATGAGGTGGGCTCTAAATGCATTGGAAACCATCGTATCCAGTCTGCCGATTGGATCGGAGGTAAAAATCGATGATGTTGAGAATTTTTCCATTGAGCGAGCACTGAGATACGATGCCGATGAGGATGAACACTATGATACCATTTCTGCCTACATAAAAAGCATGCGTGGATGTGACCCCGATGCGGCAATATTTTGGCTCACCAAAATGTTAGATAGCGGTGAAGATCCAAGGTTTATTGCACGCCGGATGGTAATTTTTGCATCTGAAGATGTCGGGCTTGCAGATTCCCGGGCATTACCTCTGGCAGTTGCATGTTTCGAGGCCTGTGAAAAAATTGGAATGCCGGAATGTGCACTTAATCTTGCGCACGTTACCGTATTTCTTGCCACCGCGCCGAAAAGTAATTCCACATACCTGGCACTGACAAAATGCCGATCATATGTGGCACAGAATGGGTTACAAAATGTTCCCCTATGGCTACGTGATGGGCATGGCAAGGCCAATAAACGGGCAGGCAATCAGAAAGATTATAAGTATAGCCATGATTTCACATACAATGTTTCTGGGCAACATTACATGGAACGGCCGGAAAAGTTTTGGCATCCCAAAGATTCGGGAGGCGAAAAACAAATTGCCGAACGGGCAAAATTTTGTGAAGATTTGCGCAATCAAATTATTTTAGAAGAAAAAGAAGGAAAGCAGCCGCAATGAGCGCCCATGGGATATTTTTGGCATCGCCAAAAGATATCACCCCCATTTTTTAATTGGTATTTCGGATATCCATGCCCTACATGAAGTACAGTTATCCTTTTGTCTAAGCAATCTATCCAGCTTAAACATTAGTTTGTTCACTTGCTTGAGCACTATATTTCAAGCATCTTGCGTGCTCATCTTCGGCAAAAATCGCTGGGCCATTTCGAAGGGCAGCTTCGAATTTTTCTTTTGAGAAACCCTCATCTTGGGATGTCACAACTTTTCCTTCCTTGGTACACAAGTAAGCAACAGATTGACCCCCTTGCTTGGTTATTATTGCGATATCTCTTTCCAGATGTTTTGCAATATATTTCATTTGCTCCGGCTTAATGCGTTTTGCTCCGAATCCCCCTGCTTCGATTTCCCTAGCTTCTGAATCATTATTCTGTTCCGCTATTATTCCCATGGAAATTATCTGTCTCAGTTCCGGAATGGTAACGTCCCGGGCTAAAAGAACTTTATCATCGGAAATTTTACCCTGGGCATTGGTGATTGCCATTTGCTGGGAAACGTCAGTTGGAACTCCAGAGGATGCTTCAGCTGGTTGTGCTTCAGTTGGTGGTGTTAGTCCTGCTAGTACCGACCACAGCATGCAACTACCGTCCCTTGGAGTGTCTACAACTTTCAAGTGACTCATAATGTCTTCAGCTATTTCAAGTAGCGTTGGTTGCGTCTCTGGTAGTCCAACAACCGTAAAGTCTTCTGGTGCATCACTTGTCGATGCTGGAGGTACCGAAGGTGCTTCGGGATTAGGATTGGGCAGCAATATGCTTCCTAGTGTTCTCTTCATCGCTTCGGTTGTCGTTTCATTTTGTTCAAACAATTTCTCGGCATTAGACCGTGCACATACCCACATGGCAAACGACATAAGTAAATTCCTCAACCAAGCCCCAACCCCTGTTGGTGATTTTAAAAATTCGTGATTTTTAGCCCTAGCATGGGCTAAGTCGGCCATTACTTGTGTTTTAATCTTTGCCAAATCTCCACTTTGAATTTTGGGAAAATCGGTAAGTCCTAAAGTGTCATTGGCAAATTTAGTTAATTTCTCTGGGGTTTCAAAGGCAAATTCTAGTTGGCCAAAGATCGAAGTTACCTCTGTTTTCTCTTTAGAAACTATGCTATTCACAAATTCCTGGGAAATCCTTATAGTTACGTCCATAACACTACTCTCCCTACCAAGAGTATACCCGTTCCCATGGCAATGTCAAGCCGTATTTTTACATTTGGCATAATTGACCTAGGCCAACATGGAGGTGATTATACGGCCTCGTAGGTTGACGTCAAAATTTCAGCGGAAAGATTTCTTTTTATCCCATTACCATTGGCGGTCATATGTTCCAATAGTTTAAAAACCAATGCTTTCTGATTTTTTAAATCTACGCCATCCGCAATGGCGTCGATGGTTAGCTTTTTCCCTTTGTTTCCTGCCAGGAAAGATCGTATGGACCGTTGAATCTGCAAAATTTCTGCCGCTGCTTTTTTCCCTGCCTCTACACCCGGTTGGTGATACGCATTTACATTTATCATGCTGGCATAGAACCCGACCGCACGTTCATAGAAGGCAATCAATGACCCAAGTTCATATTCCGAAAATCTATCGACAGAAATTTGAATTACCCCGGTACCATTTTCGCATAATGCTTTGGCTGTCCCCAGAGCAAATCCATTCAAATAATCGCCACTCGTCATACCACTAGGGTCAACGGCCGACGAAATACCATCCCTGGACTTTAGCACGGAAATAATCGTTATAAAGAAATTTTGTAGTCCATCGCGTAGCTGTTGTATGAATGAATGTTGATCCGTAGACCCTTTGTTCCCATATACGGTTAATCCCTGGCGAACGACGTTCCCATCGCGATCTTTTTCCTTACCAAGTGACTCCATTATCAGTTGCTGCAAATACTTAGCAAAATTTGATAGCCTGTCCTTGTACGGTATCACAACCATATCTTTTTTCCCCACCCCATCCGTTGCGCAATACCACGCAAGAGCCATCATCATCGCTGGATTTTTGAAAGAAGCAACCCGGGTTATACCATCCATGTCGCGGGCACCGGCAAGGAAAGATTTTATAAAAATTCCCTGCAATGCCGCTGGCAACAACCCTACGGCAGAAAATATACTCGTCCGACCCCCTACCCACTCCCACATCGGAAACCTTCCTATCCAACCTTCGGAATGGGCCTGTTTATCAAGAAGACTACCTTGTCCTGTTATGGCCACAGCGTGCCTAGAGAATGCATATCCATTTTTCTCATAGGCGGCCATCACTTCGACCATTGCATTGCGAGGTTCAGGGGTGCTACCGGACTTCGATGTGACAACCACCAGTGTTCGTCCAAGTCTCCCAACCAACTTTCTAAGGACTAAATCAATGCCATCGGGATCCGTATTATCCACAAAATAACAATTGATTTTATTGTCTCCATCCAGGCTATCGCACATCAACTGGGGGCCCAGGGCTGATCCACCTATACCTATGCACAAAACATTTTCAAACTTACCATCTTGACCGGCAAGGTATCCCAGGTGAACCTGCTCCGCAAATTTCAATATTTTTTCAATGCCATCATCAATGTTCCCTCGAATTTCCGGAGAAGGAGCAAGATTTGGATTCCGCAGCCAATAATGCCCCACCATTCTATTTTCATCCCGATTTGCTGTGGCCCCAGCTTCCAATGCTGCCATTTCTTCATAGGCAATGGCGATCTTTTCTGCCATTCCATTGAAAAACCTTTCCGAAAAACCAATTTGACTAAAATCAATCGTCATCCCCAGTTCATCACTGCGAAACAAATATTTTTTGAATTCACTCCAATCATCCATGGGGGTGGTAGCTAATGAAAATAGACATTCTTGGCAATACCAATTCAATGGAAAAACATAGGAAAAATTTCAATATGTTACGGTACCGGCCAAAAGGAGCATCGAAAAGGTGTGTAAGTACCTATAGAATAAAGTATTTCAAGTATAATACCCCGAGAGGGATTGAAAACAACAAACTATCCGTTAGGTCAAAAATTCCACCTATGCCGGGAAGTATGAATCCTGAATCTTTTTCGTTGGCGAGACGTTTTACCACCGATTCAACCAAGTCTCCAACCAGTGAAAATATGGCCAAAAATGTGGATAAAATTATGGCTTTCCCAAAGCCTAACTTATCTGGCAGCCATCGCCGACAAAAAAATAAAGAAATTATCCCGATGCAGTTGGAAAATAAAACGCCTCCCCATAACCCCTCGACGGTCTTTTTAGGACTAAAATTTATGGCTAACTTGCGTTTGCCGAAGCGTTTTCCTATGAACATGCCACCGATGTCGCAACATTTCGTGACCAAAATCATCCAAAATAAAGTACAGATATAGCGGCTATTACTCAGGTGGTGATACGACATTTCATGGTACAATGAAATTGGGAAACAACACAGGAAGGGGACAAGTATGCCGACGATCGTAGACATTATGCAATCTTTGGACGTTTCGATGGAATGGGAAAGCAAGGCTTGAACCACAACTATGATCATCGATAGGCAAAGCAATTCTGCACAGGATGACATTGCTGAAGTTGGCCCATCGACGTAAAAACTTCCAAACATTAGTAAAGTACCGCAAAGGATTCCGGTGGCAATTAGAGGCCTTTGGCCTATCTTCCGTAACAATTTATAAAATTCCCACTGGGTCAATAGTCCAGCGAGGAAAATTAACCATACACATCCCCCTACTCCAAAAAAATAAATCGCCAGGGATATAATGACCAAGATCAGGGTACTGCTAATCGTTCGTTTTATCATTTATTTTTCCCATTCTCCTTTCCCGGCTACCATAGTCTTCGATGGCCAACAAAAATTCTTTTTCATTGAAGTCGGGCCAATAGGTTTTCGTAAAGTACAACTCCGCATAGGCCGATTGCAATAATAAAAAATTGCTCAACCGTTGTTCGCCGGATGTTCGAATGATCAAATCGGGATCCGGCAAATCCTTCGTATAGAGATGTCGTTCAAAATCTTTCCATGTCAAATTTTCCACATTTACATCTTCACTTTTTAAAAGCTTTCCTATGGCTTGAATGACTTCACTGCGTGCTCCATAATTTAATGCCATGGTAAGATGAAATTTGTCAAAATGTGCCGTATTCTGGGTCAATTTTTCAATCGCAAGCTGAAGGTTGAAAGGCAATTGCGATAGGTCTCCTATGGTTCGAAAACGTATTTCTTTTTCACAAATAGTTTTGCGATATTTTTTCAAAAATTTCTCACACAGACCCATCAAAAATTTTACTTCCGATTCCGGCCTCGAAAAATTTTCCGATGAAAAAGCAAAAAATGTCACATATTTGACCCCGCTTTTTTCAGCTGCACGCAAGATTTTTTTTATCACCGAAGCTCCCCGCCTATGTCCTTCATGGCGGGACAATCCACGTACCTGTGCCCAGCGACCATTCCCATCCATGATAAAAGCAACGTGCACGGGAATACGACTCATAGGTCCGCATATGTATAAGTTTAGGGCCAATAATCAAGCTTCTTGTGGATTCTTGGGAAATGCCCACGAACAATATTTTCTTTCCCGCCGATTGATTCTCATCCAAGAATTAGAGAAGTTCCTGTCATTTCGCTGGGTTGAGGGAGTTGCATCATCTGCAATATGGTTGGGGCAATATCACACAGCGCACCGGAAGGCTTCAGTTTGAAGTTTTTAAATTTCTTGCCATACAGTACCACTTCAACGGGATTGGTGGTATGCTGCGTAAATGGTGTCCCCGTACCTACGTCTACCATTTTTTCTAAATTGCCATGGTCGGCGGTGATCAATGCGTTCCCATCTACGGCATCGATGGCCGAAAGCAATTCTTCCAGGCAGCTATCGACAGTCTCAGCAGCCTTTTGGCCTGCCTTCATGTTGCCCGTATGGCCAACCATGTCAGGGTTAGCAAAGTTCACAATGATGAAGGAATATTTTTTGCTTAAAATGGCATCCTTAACTTCATCTTTTACCGCAAATGCACTCATTTCGGGGCGTTGGTCATAGGTGTCGATATCCGTTGGGCTCGGGATTAATTTTCGATCCTCACCGGCAAATGGTTCTTCGCGATAGTCATTGAAAAAGAATGTCACATGGGCATATTTTTCAGTTTCAGCGCATCTAAATTGCCTCAACCCAAGCTGACTGATATAATCTCCGAGAATGTTTTGCATTTTTTCAGGGCGTTTGAAAATTACATTTTCACAAAGGCCAACCTCATATTCGGTCAGTGTTGCATAGTATAATTTTAGCAATTTTTTCCTCGAAAAACCGGTAAAGTCTGTGTGTGTAAATGCCTTCGTAATTTCCCTTGGTCGATCTCCCCGAAAATTGAAAAATAGTATGCTGTCATTGTCTTCAATTTTTCCGAAAAACTTCCCCTGTTCATCTATAATTTGGGTTGGCAAAATAAATTCATCGCCGGTCTGGTTATCCGATTTTGGGTGGTCATAGTAATGTTGTATGGCCTCTCTGGGAGAAAGAAATTGTGAAAAATTTTGTTCCCCAACCATGCAATTGTACGCTTCTTGGACACGGTTCCAACGATTGTCACGATCCATAGCCCAAAATCTACCAATTACGGTTGCGATTTGGCCGGTCCCAATTTCTTGACACCTATTCTCAACTTCTTCCAGATACTTTATGGCGCTGTCCTTTGCCGTATCACGTCCATCGCCGATAAAATGAATGAAAACTTTCCTTACCCCTGCATTCCTAGCGAACCGCAAAATCGCATACAGATGCCTCAAAACAGAGTGGACCCCCCCATCGGAGCATAATCCGATCAAGTGTAATTTGGAATTATGCAATTTGACGTTTTTTATTGCATTTTGGAACACCGCATTGTTTTGAAACTCGCCGTTTGCCATTGCTTTGTCAATTCTGACAATTTCTTGGTCTACGATCCTGCCTGCGCCGATATTTTGGTGCCCAACTTCGCTATTACCCATGATACCTTCCGGTAGGCCAACAGCCAATCCGGAAGCTTCTATTTCCGTACGTGGCCAATTTTGCGATAAATGGTCGGAAAATGGGGTATTTGCCCTCAAAATCGCATTACAAAAATCTTCCTGCCTACTGTGGTTACAACCCCAGCCATCCCGAATGATTAAAACAGTAGGAATTACATCACCTGCCATAGTATAAGGTATGCTACGGTAACAATTCCATGGAACTATTCAATCTAATTCGTAGTTATTGCCGAGCATGGCAACATTCGAAGACACATGCAATGCCTTAGTTAAAAACAGCCCCGAGGTTCCGCTGGGGAACTTCGGGGCATAAACCCGGCGACAATCTGGCAATTGTCCAAAAAAATTTTAAGGCAAAAACTGCCGGTAAAATGTTGCATATCCGAATTCAAATATTAGGAGGATGCTTTGCTTTTAAACATGGAGAAGGTGGTAAAATTTATGGGGCAAAAACTAAAGTGGTTTTGTTACATTTCAACGTTGCTGCTATCGATAATCCTTCCGAACCATTTGGGGGCGGCTTTCGATAGTAGTACTCACCCGAAAATATTGTTTTGAGAAAAAGTGAAAAAAGGAACCAATGTTTTTAATGAAAAGATTTTTCAAGAAGACATTCGCGCGGCAAAGGTTTATGAAATAGGGTTTATTCGATTGACCTTGGACAAATTCCCGAGCACAGGACAGGATTTCCTCATGGGTAATGCCAACTGCTATGAACATCTCAATGGGGATGATTTGGCATTGCTAAAGAAAATTCTCGGCGTCTGTGTGGAAGAGGATATGCCAGTCATCATTACCATGTTGGGCCTGCCCGGTTCCAGGTGGAAGCAGCTTAATGGCGACAACGATGATTTGAGAATTTGGCAGGACACTGATTTTCAACGGCGAGCGGCGAGGTTTTGGAAGGATTTGGCACGGGAATTGCGCGATTACGAAATAGTTGTGGGCTATACGAATTGGGAGATCAAAACGTACCAGGGTCCTATTGGCAAGCCATTGAAAATGGTGAAACGCCCAACGGCAACAGGAAAAGTACAACTGCACAATTTGCCGTACTCCTGAAGGCTTTATCCGATCACAATAAATGACTGGTCGAATCGACCAGAATTATTTAATTTTTCGATTTTTCTTTTATCTCCAGAGTTTGTGCACCGATCCATGCGGCTTGACCTTTCCAAAAGATTCTTTTAAAATTTGACCACTTAATACGGCTATGGGGGAAATTTCAGAGGAAGTTTTTGGAAGAAGGATTATGATTTTTGGACCAAGTGCATCTGGCAAGTCCACCATGGCGGTTGCGCTTGGAAAAAAGTTAAACATTCCGATCCATCACCTCGACCAACTCTTTTTTTCCCCGAAAACTTTTTGGGATCCGCGGCCCACCGAAGAAATTCAAAAATTGCATGGGCAAATCATCGACCGTGATGAATGGATAATCGACGGAAACTTTTCGGAGCTCATGCCGTCGCGGATAATGCGCGCAACGGCGATAATTTGGTTAAATCCGTCTACCTTAGCGTGTGTTTTTAATTTTTACAAAAGATTTTTCAGGAAACACCGCAGTAAACGTCCGTATGCCGGCTTACTCGAGGGTGCCAAAGAGAGATTTACGCTTATCAGGCTAAGGTACATTTTCAAACACAAAAGAAAAAAATTATTCTTTTCCAAACTGGTCGAAAATTTCCCAAAGCATAGAATTTTTTACCTAGATTCATTCAAAAAAATCAAAAACTTTTTTGAAAAAATTCAGATTCAACACCAAGAGCGTCCTTCGAACCACTAACACTTCCATCGCGCCACATCTAAAGCCATGCCAAAATATCATGGCTCTGCGATCAGCAAATGCCCTATCAATCTCAGCACCAATCATTTTGCTTGTCATCAAGACAACTGCCCACAAGACCAAAAAGGATCATCCATGATGCATACGATACTTCCCCTAAGCCCATTTTCAACGATGGTTTTGAAAAAAATGTCCCAGTAATTTTAGTCATTATAGAACTAGGACATCCCTTTGCGCATGGTCACAGGAAAAAATCTCAATTGGAAATCGCTCTCCCGAAATCCACCTAAACGTTGACATGAATGATATTTTTCTTAAATTTGTAGGACAAATTACATGACGTTCCAGCAACTCAGGATGCCACCTGATAACACGGACTTTACCTCTATTAACCATGCGTCGCAGTCTTTCAACGGCGTGTGTCGCGTCGGTATATACAATTCCATAGTTTATCCCCACAGCTTCTATGAAACTTCCATGCAAAAATACGATGACATGTCCGCTTTCTTTGCTCACAACAAAATCCGTATCAACCATTTTAGCCAAAGCATCCGCTAACTCTTCATCCGATGACTTGCCATCCAGCTCACACAGACACTTCACTCCTTGAATGTCGTACAATTGAGATGTGGAATGAGGGAGCGTCCATGATGAAACCGCGTGCAACAATCCGGAACAATCAAAACCGACACACTTATACGCTGGCGGTGTCCCAGCGGCCTTATTCATATATTTAAATACATATAGTCCACTGAGATCGATCTCATCCAGATTGTTACAACCCCATCCATACGGAATTTCCTTTCCAATATATGAATCCAAAATTTCACATATACTCTTTACACTTTTAACGTCGCGCACAGGAAACATATCGAATCTGGTCTCATCCATTGGAAATAGCGAATTCAAAAAAAACGTAGCATGAATGAATCCGGAGAATGAAATTTTTTCACTAACCTTGCAAAAAACATGGACAATATCATCACCTTTTATGTCAAGCACTTTTACAAATGTCCCGGGAGGCAGGACCGTATCAAGGACATAGCAATTTGTACCGTGCATCCCTCCCTCGTACTTGAACTCTACCCCTTCGCATGTAAACATGGGAACATATTTCCCATCAGCAATCACAAACGTTGCTCCTGCATCTGAGATAAACCCCCTGCAGATACAAGGATAGAAGAAAAACCCAATAAAAAATAACAACACCGACCTTCTCATGGCACTCCTCAAATTTTCATATAAAATCTTCCAAATACCACCACCTCTCTATAGAACAACCTAAAAAGTAAATCCAAAAGTTGGATAAACCATTCATAGGTCGAAACTATAACCCCCGGGTTTCCTTTGTGGAAACCCGGGGCATAAACCCGGCGACAATCTACTCTCACACGGCAACATGGCCGCACTACCATCGACGGCTGAAGGCTTAACGAACGTGTTCGGGATGGGAACGTGTGTTTCACTTCGCCTATGGTCACCGGAAATTCCTAAAACATGCCAATAGAGCCACAACACTTTAAATTACAACCCTACCCTACTTCCTCCTCTTCAGTGAAGAACCAGGCAAATAACACCACAACATTCTGCCAAAAATTATCTAAACCAGGTGAAACGAAAGCAAGCAATGGACATGCTTTAATAAAAATGGTTGTAGTTTAATGCATTGGAACCCAATCTAAAAAGACATTTTTCGAAGAAAAAATAAAACCTCACGAGTCATTAGTATCGGTTAGCTCAATGCGTTACCACACTTACACATCCGACCTATCAACCTGGTAGTCTGCCAGGACTCTTTAGGAGGATTAAATCCTCGGGGAAACCTCATCTTGGGAATAGCTTGGCGCTTAGATGCTTTCAGCGCTTATCTAGTCCGAGCTTAGCTACCCGGCGCTACCGTTGACACGATAACCGGAACACCAGCGGCTCGTCATTTTCGGTCCTCTCGTACTAGAAAATGAACCCCTCAAGTTTCCAACGCCCACAGCGGATAGAGGACCAAACTGTCTCGCGACGTTTTGAACCCAGCTCACGTACCACTTTAATCGGCGAACAGCCGAACCCTTGGGACCTTCTCCAGCCCCAGGATGTGATGAGCCGACATCGAGGTGCCAAACAGCGCCGTCGCTTTGAACGCTTGGGCGCTATCAGCCTGTTATCCCTAGGGTACCTTTTGTCCTATAAGCGATGGCAGTTCCACTTCAAACCACCGGATCACTTGAACCTACTTTCGTAACTGCTCGAC
>JAISYR010000009.1 GCA_031269795.1 Puniceicoccales bacterium | reverse complement strand
GCATCCCCGAGAAACTCCATCCATGCTTCGAGCCTTTCGACATCCACATGGCCGGTAGCATCGGAACAATCCACTGCCACTTCATTTGCTATCCTTTGCCAAATCCCACGGGCTTCCCTTAAAGGCATATTCCTTAGTCTATACCATGCCTTTATGCCATTGGTTGTGCCACCAAATGCTTTCCTGATTCCGCCTTCCAATATTTGATGTAGGTGTTTAGCTCTCTCAAAGGCTTTTCTCTCTTCTTCGCCAAAATAGCTTGGGTCAAGGCCCGATACTTTCCCTTGACTCGCAAGGGTTTGCAACAGAACTACTTCCGATCTGTCGAGATTATATTTAACCGCAACTAAAAGGTGTACTAGAAAATTTTTGGTGGACTGTTCATTCACTAATCTGAACGCCACGAGTTTATTTAAAATCCACACTGTCAATTTTCTAAGGCAATTCCATATGCCTAAATTGACAGCCAGATGATTAGCGTGTTCAACCCTACGGCTCCCCTTGGGTGCACCTGAATGTAAAGTCCTTACCTCCGATTGCTTTCGAACTTCATCGGGTAGGATTTTTGAAGCAGGAGACAGATCCCTACCCTTAAATTGTCCCCTCTTCTTTTTTTGACCGCTTGGCATGCCTTGTACGGCTGGATTTTCACCACCACCACCTCTTTGTACCCGCTTTTCCACAGCTAAATTCTTTCCTAGGATAGGAAGTGGTACAATCTAAAGGACTTTCGTCAATATAATTTTAGCATGCTCCCAATTGAGCACTCTCGTACTTTTCAAGATGTGAAAACAAGCATTGAAGACTACCGTCATATTTTGCTTGTATGACGAGCCCCAAATCCCCAAACTGCGACCATATGAAGTACATTTTCATTACCGGTGGAGTTGTGTCTTCTCTGGGGAAGGGACTGACGGCGGGTGCATTGGCAGCGTTGCTCGAATGTCATGGATACAGGGTAAAGCTGCAAAAATTTGATCCATATTTGAACATTGATCCCGGGACGATGAGCCCATTTCAACACGGTGAAGTATATGTTCTCGACGATGGCACCGAGACGGACCTCGACCTTGGCCACTACGAACGATTCACTTCGACAAAATTGTCGAAGGAAAATAGTGTTTCGGCGGGACAAATTTATTCTTCCATCCTACAAAAAGAAAGACACGGGGATTTTTTGGGAAAAACCGTCCAAGTTATTCCGCATGTTACCGATGAAATAAAGGAAAACTTTAAGCGTGGTGCTCAGAATTGTGATATTTTGATAACGGAAATTGGAGGTACGGTCGGTGACATAGAAAGCTTGCCATTCATAGAGGCAATGCGGCAAATGGCAATGGATGTTGGAAAATCCCATGTGCTTTTTTTGCACATGGCATTGGTTCCCTACCTACACCCTGCAGGAGAATTGAAGACCAAACCGTGTCAACAAAGTGTCGCCAAGCTTCGGGAAATAGGCATTCAGCCCGACATTTTGATCTGTAGGTCAGAAATTAACATCCCTTCAGAAATTCGTGATAAAATTAGTATGTTTTGTAATGTTGAAAAACGATGTGTGATTGAAGAGCGTGATCTACAACTGTCGATCTACGAACTTCCCGTTGTTTTGCACGAAGAAAACCTCGATGGCATCGTCCTCGAATATCTTGGTCTCCGACAAAAAAAATGCGATATTTCAAAATGGCAAAAAATTATCGAAATTTTGTCCACGGCCAAAAAATCTGTCCGGATAGGCCTAGTTGGTAAATATACGAGTCTCAAGGATGCCTACAGGTCCATTTTCGAGGCATTGACACACGCTGGTATAGCAAACAATTGTAGGATTGAAACGGTTGCCGTCGACGCCGAAGACTTGGAAAAACATGGGACAGAAATGCTGAAAGCTCTGGATGGAATTTTGATCCCTGGAGGTTTTGGGGACCGTGGAACGGAAGGGAAAATTCTAGCAGCCCAATATGCCAGGGAGAATGACATACCATATTTTGGAATATGTCTCGGCATGCACATAGCGGTGATAGAATTTGCAAGGCATGTGGTAGGTATCTCTGCTGCTACCAGCGAAGAATTCGATGCCCACAGCCCTAACAAAGTAATATTTTTAATGCACGATCAGAAAAGCGTAAAAGATAAGGGAGGGACAATGCGGTTGGGGTTGTATGATTGCGAATTGGTGCGTGATACCGTTGCAATGAAATCCTACCAATCGAAAAAGATAGCAGAAAGACATCGGCATAGGTACGAATTTAACCCGGCATTCGAAAAACTTTTTACTGAAAATGGCTTAAAAATAGCGGGCCGTAATCCCCAGACAAACCTTGTGGAAATTGTGGAACTTTGTGCACATCGGTGGTTCGTCGCAGTGCAATTTCATCCGGAATTTCTATCCAAACCAACGGCGGCCCATCCGTTGTTTGTTGATTTCGTAAGAGCAGCTCTGCAAATATAACGGCGGCGGTAGGCACAATCCACTGGTTTTATCAAATCATCCCCATGCAATATTCTTAATTTGGAAGGTCTTTTTGCTTTTAACAAAAAATATTCCTTTCCCCCCTTTTGAAAATTGTTTTTTCCTAGTGCAAACCTTAGTACAATTAGTTTGCACTCTCTATTTCACATCCCACATGTTTAGAAAAGTTTTACATTTTCATAATGTGATATCCTAGGAAAATTTTCTGTTTGGTTTACCTCAATTGCGACCACATCGAACCTATGGCAAATATTTGGAGAACCGAATTGTCTCAAATATGCTTTGCACGTCTTTCGCAAAATGTCCTTCTTTTTTCCATTTACCGCAAAATACCCTGGGACAAATGCATCCGCTGACCTTAGCTTAACTTCAACAAAAACTAAGGTACCATGACATTTGTCAAATGCAACCAGGTCTATTTCTCCTCTCCCATATGCCCAATTTCTTTTCAAAATCTTAAAACCTTTTCGTTTCAAAAAATTAGTCGCCAGGTCTTCTCCTAGTTTTCCTAAATCTATGTTTCTAGCGCTTTTCGTATGAAAAAACGAACAAATCCTTCCCCACTGTTTCGAAAGAGTTTCGACAATTTGTTTCCATATCCCCATGACTCGCCTTTACAAAAAAATAACACCGACCATTTAGACATAGCCGGCATTCATTTTTCAATAAAATTGAGAAAAGTTATTAGGCAACTAATTCTTTAAATTTGCTTCCCACCTTAAATTTAACCGTTTTAGAAGCTGGAATTTGGATTTTAGCATGGGTTTTTGGATTGACCCCCGTACGAGGTGCACGTCTAGAAACCGAAAAAGACCCAAACCCTATCAATTGGACACTTTTTTTTGTCTTGATTCCATTCATGATAGCCTGCAAAACATTGTTCAATGCACGTTCTGCGCAAGCCTTTGAACAATCATCACCGCTTAATCTCTTTATCTCTTCTACAAGTTCAGCTTTATTCATTATTTTACTCCTTTTGCAAATTTAGTTATTCTTATCCAACCACCAATCTAGTGGGGAATAATAGAAAAGAAAACTACCCATTGCAAGCATTTTGTTGATCAAAAACGTTTTTTCATGCAGAAAAAGGGCAATTTTTCTCAAAAAAAATTAAAATTTATAGAAATAAACGGAAAATATGATGCCAAACTATTTACAAAATATCTTTTCCGTTCGGATTGGGAATGTTGTTGTGTCTTGGCATGTTAACAATTAAAGATTGAGCATGATGATCGAATGTCCATTTCCCAAAAAATATCCATCGCTTTTGCATAGGGATGATGAATATTTTATGTCGATGGCATATAACCAAGCCATTGAGGCATGGAAACACGGCGAGACTCCCGTTGGAGCAATTGCCGTTTTGGGTAACGAAATTATTGCTTCCGCATATAATTCGGTAATAATGCTAAACGATCCAACGGCTCACGCAGAAATGCAGGTTATAACACAGGCTGCAAAGGTTATCGGCGATTGGCGATTGAATGATGTGGCAATCTATGCAACAAAAGAGCCCTGTCCCATGTGTTCCGGGGCGATGATTATGAGTCGAGTCGGGATTATTGTTTTCGGAACGTCGGACAGAAAAATGGGGCTACTTGGTGGATGTTTCCGACTGCAGGATTTAAAAACCATCAACCATCACCCTGTGGTCAAGTCCGGAATCCTTGCGAAGGATTGTACTCTGCTGATGCAAGCATTTTTCACCATGAAACGGGAGGAACAGTGGCGTGGAAGTTTTAAATAAAGAGTGCGATGCATTTCTGCATCGCACAATACCATACATAATTAGATGAAGGAAAAATAAGCTCGAACAAATATTGTTCTCATCTGAGCTTACAAAGAGCAATCATGTAAATTTTTCACATTTGTAAAGTAAAAATGTAAACTTTTTTTATTTTTCAGGCGATACCAGCGCCCGATGAGTAAATGTAAGGGTTTCAGGGAGTGTCTGCCCATATACATTTCCCATAAAATACTTGCAAGGCTTCAAATTATCATTCTCGTCTCCGAGAAAGAATGTATGACTACTAAACAACGCATAGGAGTATTTTCTTTGGTAATGATAAACTTTGCAGCCATTGCCAATGTTAGGACTTTGCCATCCATCGCCCCCTATGGGCTATCCATGTTATTTTTTTATTCCATCGCAGTTTTTTGTTTCCTAATTCCCAGTGCATTGGTGTCCGCCGAATTGGCATCAGGCAGTCTGGGGAATGGGGGAATTTATAGTTGGGTCTCCCAGGCTTTTGGCCCCCGCATTGGTTTTCTAGCAGTATGGTTACAAAATGCCAATAATTTTATATGTTTTCCCATGGCTTTGTCATTCATCGCCAGTACGATAGCCTATGGAATATTTCCTCAACTGGTAGACAATAGGACATTCACACTTTCAATCATACTCATCGTCATTTGGATTGGAACGTTTTTAACCCTGAAAGGGGTCACCCTGACTGGACGTATCAGTGCAATCGGTGGCATTGTTGGGACTTTTATTCCCGTCGCCCTAATGGTTGGAATCGGAATATTTTGGCTAATATCCGGCAGGCAGCCCCAGATAAAATTTTCAGCTTCCTCCCTTATTCCCAATCTGTCCAGTGCAGCCAATGTCTCACTATTTCTAGGAGTTTTGCTCGGCTTTGCCGGTCTCGAGATGTCAGCTAATCATATTCAAGACGTCGATCGGCCCCAAGAAAAGTACCCACGGGCCATATTTATATCTTCTTTTTTAATTTTGGCCGTTTGCCTACTGGGTTCATTGGCCATAGCCATCGTGATTCCTGCCAATGAAATTACGATGAACGGAGGGGCGATGCAGGTATTGGCAGCATTTTTTGCGGAAGTCAAAATGCCGTGGATCATACCTCTACTTTCATGTTCCATGGTGATTGGATCTATGGCATGGTTCTGTGCGTGGGTATCAGGCCCTCCCCGAGCACTCCACGCAACAACGTATAACGGAGATTTGCCAAGGTGGTTCCATGGGCTGAATCGTCACAATATGCCGACGAACATAATGTTAGCCCAAGCAATTATCTCATCACTCCTATCCATCCTATTCATATTTGCTGAATCCATAAATACTGCATTCACGATGTTAACCATCGCAACCACACAATTTTTACTACTGATGTACGTAATAATGTTTCTATCGGCGATGGTTTTAAAATTTCGATACCCTACCATGGTATGTTCCTATAAAATCCCGTTTGGAAAATTTGGTACATGTACGGTTGCCGGCACTGGGCTAGTCGTATGCATACTGTTCTATGGCATAGGGTTTTTCCCGCCCAATGACATAAATATTCAAAATAAATCTGCATATTTTTTTACTATTCTGACCATCAACATGGTTTTCGGCTTCCTGCCATACATTCTATTACAAATATTCCAAAAACCATCCTGGAGAAATAAAGCCTAGAAAAATTTTCTTGCGAAAAAATAAGCGACTATGATGCAAACCACTGCGATAACTCCAACCGATACTAGTTGTTTTAAAAAGTTATATTGAATTTCTTGGGCATACATGGCATGTGTCTCCTCAATGGATTTCTTCTTTTCTTTGTGGGCTAAGGATTCTAAAGCTGCTTTTTGCTTTACCAAATCTACGGCGTAAACTTTTATCGAAGCTATGGATTCCATGGTTATGTTTTCCGCATATCTTTTTTCAAAATCATCGGGTTCCCCATGTATGGCAATTGCAACGTCAAGGGCAGCATTGGCCAATGGGCCATCCTTAATTCGTCCCACATACAGCATCGTTTGTTCTATGTCCTGTAGTTTTTTGGAAATTCCCATAATCCCATCATGGGCTCGGTAAATGCGTTCCAACCGTTCCCTGTGGGGTTTAACAATGGAATTGCACCCACATAAGTTAATCACAGCCATGGAGCATGCCAACGGCAGTAAAATTTTTTTCAAAAACCTTTCCATTTTTTTAAAACTCATCCCCCTAACAATTTCCCGGCATTATCTTTCAATGGCAGTGCATATGATATTTTTATCGGCAATATCCGATAGCTCACCAATTGCTGGGTTAGAACCGTTTGAATAGTTGGCTATGCATCCCATAAACTATGGTGATGTCAAAAAAATTTTTGACATTGGCCAGAATAACTGCAACAAGGATTACCATTGATGACCGATATAAGGATTCAAAACCTTACCAAGTCTTTTGGTTCGACGATAGCGCTTGATAACATAAGTTTATACGTAGCCAGTGGAGAATTGTTTTTTTTGCTTGGTCCGAGCGGATGTGGTAAAACAACATTACTACGATCAATTGCTGGGTTTTATACGCCAAATGAAGGGCAGATAAGCTTCGGAGGGCATGACGTTACGAAGTTGCCTCCCCACAGGCGAAAAGTTGGTATGGTGTTTCAAAATTATGCCCTATGGCCTCATATGACGGTATTTCAAAATGTTGCATTTGGGTTGGAAAACAACAAAACCCCGAAGGCAAAAATTAAAGATTTGGTATATGAAATCTTGGGAAAGGTACAGCTTACCCAATATGTATCAAGGAAACCGAATGAACTCTCGGGAGGGCAACAACAGCGGGTGGCTCTCGCAAGGGCACTGGTCGTACATCCAAAATGTCTGTTACTTGATGAGCCATTGTCAAATCTCGATGCCCAACTGAGAAATGATATGCGTTGTGAAATAAGAAACATCTGCAAAGAGCATCAGGTAACGACCGTTTACGTCACCCATGACCAAAAGGAAGCGTTGTCCATAGCAGATCGAATAGCAGTCTTTTCGAAAGGAAAAGTTGATCAAATTGGAACACCAACCCAATTATACAAATTTCCTTCCTCCCGTTTTACGGCAGAATTTGTGGGGGAGACAAACGTATTCCAGGGAGTGATCGTTCAAATTGGTTCTGGAGAAGCAATCATAAGGACAAAAATTGGAAATTTTCGAGGGATCCTGAGCGCGGGAATCAATGACCCTAGGCCGGGGAAAAAGGTTTATATTTCCATAAGGCCGGAATGCTTTCGGCTGAACGATTTCCCTAGTCAGGAAAATAGCGTGAGGGGGGTAATTGGGAACGTAACATACTTTGGGGAAGTTGCCCATTTTAAGTTTGAAAGAGACGGTGTTGTGTTGCGCATTTCGGAGCTTAACCCGAGCCATTTCACCAATGTGCAAAATAAAAGCATGTACGCCACTGTTTCTTCCGAGGACGTTGTAATATTGGACGTTGATTGACAAAAGAATGTTTGATCCAAAAAAAATAGTAATCCTATTGCTGGTGACACTGGTGGTCAGCCTGCCGTTTATTTTTAGGGAAAAAGCGAATACCGTCGTTCCGGTTGGCGATGCTGAAACTTTGACCATCATGACCCCTCACAATGAAACCCTGAGAAGGGAATATGCCATTGGGTTTAAAAAATGGTATAGGGCAAAGACCGGCAAGGAAGTTAACATAGATTGGAGATACCAGGGAGGGGGTCGTGATGCTGCAAGATATATCGAAACCATGTATGCGAATAATTTTCGTTTACATTGGGTCAGTGAATTGCACCGCACGTGGGATAGTAGCGTCGTTGCTGCGTTCGCTTCCAGGTCCGAAAAAAAATTACAATCGCCGGAACATGGGCTGGAAGCGGAAGTTACGCGTGAATTTTTCAAATCAAATGTGGGTTGCGGAATCGATATTCTGTTCGGTGGCGGTGTTTATGAATTTGACTCTCAAGCGTCGAAAGGAAACCTGATCCCATCCGGCCTATTGCTCGAACACCCCGAAATGTTTTCCGAAGACACTATCCCGGAATTTTTGTCCGGAAATAGGTTATGGGATAAACACGGCAGATGGTTTGGGGGATCTCTCACAGGGTTTGGGATAATTTATAACAGCGAAGCCATTCTAGCGGAGGACATTCCGTTTTTCCCGAAGACTTGGATGGATATCGGCCGCCCTGAGTTTTTTAAAAAAATAGCCATCGTTGACCCAACGAGAAGTAGTTCCACACAAAAAGCATTCATGATGCTGATTCAGCAGCAAATGCAAATTTGCTACGACGATTTGAAGCATAGGCTAAACGTTGACAAACTATCGAAGGAAGACGAAGAGAAAATCATAGGGGAAGGCTGGATCAATGGATTACGCCTGATACAGAAAATCGTTGCCAATGGGAGATATTTTACCGAATCTACGACCAGGCCGGTGATAGATGTGTCGGCTGGAAATTGTTTGGTTGGCATAACCGTCGATTTTTATGGGTTTGCGGAGTCAAAACATTTGGAAGAGCGTAGCGGAAGCAATCGATTCAAATTTGTCATGCCCTACGGCGGTGGAGCCCCTTCACCCGACCCCATAGGGATTTTTAGGGGAGCGGAACATCCGGAACTGGCAAAGGATTTCCTCGAATTTATCCTATCGCTGGATGGGCAAAAATTGCTAGACTTTAACCTGCATACGCCCGGTGGCCCAACAAAAGCTACCATGCGGCGTACTCCCATATTGAAAACAATTTACAATGCCCACTATGACCAATACAGGTGTTCTCCAGACATAAATCCCTATAAATTTGCCTCCCTATTTGTATCCCGTGAAGAGTGGACCAGAAAACTATCAAACATAATGGGCCTACTTGTAAAACTGGCATTCATCGATACCCACGATGAGCTATCGAATGCAATGCGGTCGATAATTCGAGCTCGAAAGAACGGCCGAATGGGGGACGCTGAAAAAGCCTACCAACTGTTGTCAACCCTTGATGATTTGAGCTGTGACAATATTTATTCGAACATCGTTCCAGTTTTCGACAGCAAGAATATTCTAAAAATAGCAAATCTGCAGAACAAAATAACTAAAAAGTTCAGAAAACAATACCTAAAAGCCAAGAAAATTGCAGATGGAAAGCCCTAGGCAACAGATTTGGCATAAAATTTGCTTATATTTTGCCATAGGTGAAAATAGAGGTGATTTATGAGCAATAAAAAATCTAAAATTTTGGGAATCGATTTAGGCACGACCAATTCTTGCATGGCTGTTATGGAAGGTGGGGAAGCCATTGTCATTCCCAATGCCGAAGGGGCGAGAACAACACCATCTATTGTCGCTTTTACAAAAACAGGGGAACGGGTGGTTGGTCAAGCTGCCAAGCGCCAAGCGGTTACAAATCCACAGAATACTATTTTCTCCGCAAAACGTTTGATTGGGCATAAGCTCAGCGAAATTCAAAGCCTGGTAAAAAATTTACCCTACAAAGTTGTCGAAGGGCACAACGGTGACGCTTGGATTGAATGTCAGGTTGGGAATAAAACGGAACGGTTTTCTCCGGAACAAATTTCATCGATGATTCTGGCAAAGTTAAAATCAGATGCGGAAACATATTTGGGCTGTCCCATCACGCAAGCTGTCATCACAGTACCTGCCTATTTCAATGATTCCCAGCGGCAAGCGACGAAAGATGCTGGAAAAATCGCAGGTCTTGAAGTCTTACGCATTATCAACGAACCGACTGCCGCATCTTTGGCCTATGGACTAGACAAAAAGAAAGATGAAAAGATTGCCGTCTATGACCTTGGTGGAGGAACATTCGACATTTCCATTTTGGAAATTGGAGACGGTGTCTTTGAAGTAAAGGCCACCAATGGGGATACCTTGCTCGGCGGAGATGATTGGGACAAAAGACTGATCGACTGGCTGGCGGACACATTTCAAAAAGAAAACGGGATAGATTTGAGAAAAGATCCAATGGCGGCCCAACGACTAAAGGAAGAAGCAGAAAAGGCTAAAATTGCATTATCTTCCGCCATGCAGGTGGACATTAATTTACCATTCATTACGGCGGACGCAACTGGTCCAAAACATTTGAACATTTCATTGACGCGTTCGCAGTTAGAAAAAATTTGTGATGATCTGTACCAGCGAACGTTGGGACCGTGTAAAAATTGCCTCAAGGACGCTGCCATTCCTGCATCTGAAATTTCCGAGTTGGTACTCGTTGGAGGCATGACTCGATCACCGAAGGTAGTCGATATTGCAAAGCAATTTGTCGGTAAAACCCCACATCAGGGCGTAAATCCCGATGAAGTTGTGGCAATTGGAGCAGCCATACAGGGTGGAGTTTTACAGGGAGAAGTGACGGAAGTGCTATTGCTCGATGTCACACCCTTGACGCTTGGCATTGAAACGGCGGGAGGAGTTTTTACTCCGATGATAGATCGTAACACCACCATTCCGACGAAAAAGACCCAGATATTTTCCACCTATGCCGAAAATCAAACGGCCGTTGATATTCAGGTTTTACAAGGGGAACGTCCCATGGCACGGGATAATAAATTGCTCGGCCAATTTAGATTGGATGGTATCCCCATTGCTCCCCGCGGTGTGCCGCAGGTTGAAGTAACATTTGACATTGATGCGAATGGTATTCTCCATGTAACGGCAAAGGATAAGGGCACGGGGAAGGATCAAAAAATCACCATTACCTGTGCTTCCGGCCTGTCCGATGAAGAAATTGAGAAGTTTAGGAAGGAAGCTGAAGCCCATGCGGAAGAAGATAAAAAACGCAAAGAAGCCGTCGAGGAAAGGAATCAGCTGGATAATTTTATCTATCAAACCGAGAAACAATTAAAAGAACTCGGTGGCAATCTCAGCGATGAAAAACGAAAACCTCTCGAGGATGCCATCGCAGAAGCGAAGAAAGTTTTTGAAAACGGTGATGTAAAGGTGGATGAGTTAAAAGCCGCCAGGGAAAAATTAACCATGGTATTCCAAGGAATGGCCCAGGATTTGTATTCCCAAGCGCAGGCCAATCAATCCGCCCAAGGAAGCACTTCCGAAGATACCCAATCTGCAAATACGGAAAATGCAAAGGATAAGGTGGTCGATGCGGATTTCGAAGTTGTTGATGATGCAAACAAAAATAAATAGGAAGAATTTTTTACAATTATAAGCTATGGAAACTAAAACTAAAATTAAACCGTTAGGAAATCGTGTTCTCGTTAAAAAAATTGAAGAACAGGAACAGATAAAAGGTGGCATCATTATTCCCGATGCTGCTAAAGAGGCCTCCCAGGAAGCAGAAGTCATTGCTTTGGGTTCCGGTAGAAATGATGAGGGCAAAGTTCTAGAGTTTGAAGTGAAAGTCGGGGATCGTGTCCTCATCAGCAAGTACGGTGGAACGGAAGTAAAACGTGACAAGGAAACCTTGGTTGTGCTGAGGCAGGATGATATTTTAGCAGTTTTAGGATAATTTGGGATAACATTTAAAGAAAGGAAATTTACTATGGCAAAACAACTAATATTTGAAGAGCAAGCGAGGAAAAAAATTCTTTCCGGGGTGACCCAATTGGCAGATGCCGTCAAAATTACCCTTGGTCCAAAAGGGAGGAATGTAATTCTTGATAAAAAATTTGGAGCTCCAACGGTTACCAAGGACGGCGTCAGTGTTGCAAAGGAAATAGACCTCAAGGACCCCTTTGAAAATATGGGTGCCCAGATGGTAAAGGAAGTAGCTTCCAAAACGTCCGATGTGGCCGGAGATGGTACGACAACCGCTACGATTCTTGCCGCGGCAATCTACCGTGAAGGATTGAAAAACGTTGCAGCTGGGGCTAATCCCATATACATAAAACGTGGCATTGACAAAGCGGTCGAAGCTGCTGTGGCTGAACTAGCTAAAACTTCCAAAAAGGTGGAAGGCGATGAAATACGTCAAGTTGCGACGGTTTCTGCGAATTGGGATGAAGAAATTGGCAGTATCATAGCCGAAGCAATGAAACGTGTTGGCAAGGACGGCACCATAACGGTAGAGGAAGCAAAAACCATCGAAACCACCCTTGACGTGGTAGAAGGTATGCAGTTCGACAAAGGATATTTGAGTCCATATTTTGTCAATAATCCGGACAGCATGGAATGTGTATTGGAAAATGCCTATGTTCTTATTTTCGAAAAGAAAATTTCTAACCTGAATGAATTACTTCCAACCCTACAGTCCATTGCCCAGTCTGGAAAACCATTGATGATCATTGCCGAGGATGTCGAAGGGGAAGCCCTGGCGACTCTGGTTGTTAATAAGCTGAGGGGGACTTTGAACATTTGTGCCGTAAAAGCTCCTGGTTTTGGAGATCGCCGGAAAGCCATGATGGAAGATATTGCCATTTTGACGGGTGGAAAGTTCATTTCCGAGGACCTGGGGATCAAACTGGAAAGCATAAAGCTCGAAGACCTGGGACGGGCAAAACGCATCACCGTCGACAAAGAGCATACCACGATCGTAGAAGGTAGTGGAAGTAGTGCCGACATTACTGCTCGCATAAAATTGATCCGCAAACAGATAGAAGAAGCGACTTCCGACTATGACAAGGAAAAGTTGCAAGAACGCCTTGCAAAATTAGCCGGTGGAGTAGCAGTCATCAGCATTGGTGCGGCCACCGAACCAGAAATGAAAGAGAAAAAAGACCGCGTAGATGACGCTCTGCATGCTACCCGTGCGGCCGTCGAAGAAGGTATTTCTGCCGGTGGAAGTGTCGCCCTTCTGCGAACACACAGCGCCATTGAATCCCTTGAGGAAACAGGCGATGTTGCAATCGGAGTTCAAATTGTGCGCCGTGCCATCGAAGCTCCACTGCGTCAACTTTGCGAAAATGCGGGAGTGGAAGGTTCCATCATCGTTCAAGAGGTTTTAAAAGGAACCGGATCATTCGGCTACAATGTCGTAACTGGAAAGTTTGAAGACCTAATGAAATCTGGTGTCGTAGACCCGACAAAGGTAACCCGTGCATCCTTGCAGAATGCAGCATCCATTGCCGGATTATTACTAACGACCGAATGTATGGTTTCCGAATTGCCGGATGAGAAAAAAGGTAATGCTTCTATGCCAGACATGAACGGCATGGGTGGTATGATGTAATAGGCAAATTTAGTTATATCGTTAAAATCTAGGTGGGCCGGTCAATCCGGCCCCCGTGTTTTTATCTTGTGTAATCAATGGTGAAATTTCTTCATTACCGGATAAATTGGGCAAAGATTTTGAAATATGAATCGAAATCGAACAAAAGAGTAGAGATTTTCTATTTCTGCAACAAGGATTTATGATTACTTCAGTTAGAAAGCACACAACATAAAGCGGCATCGAAATATGATTTGACAAATTTTGCAACACTATACCCCTTTACCGACATGATAGGTAAAAGAAACTTTTTCTTGATTTGTTTGGCATTGATTTTTTTTTGCTTTCAGCGTATTTGCCCCACTTGCACTGATAATTTGGATAAAATGATAGGCCAGCTCATAATCATTGGCTTTCACGATGAAAATGGGGAAGGGCTCAAGGCAATCAAAGCACAAATCGAAAAAGGAGAAATAGGTGGAGTTGTTTTGTTTAGGCATAATATTAAAAACAAAAGACAGCTTCGAAAGATGACCGACCAAATTCGTGGTGTGCGATCAAAATACATTCCTTTTATTGCCGTTGACCAAGAGGGAGGTTCGGTTGCTAGAATAGACTCCAGCAATGGTTTCATTGACTTTCCGAGTCCCAAGGAAATTGCACAAAAATCTCCCGAAGAGGCTTACAAAATCTATTCAAAAATGGCTAAATTGCTCAAACAATATAATTTTAATCTAAATTTTGTTCCTTGCGTCGATCTTGACATAAATGAAAAATCCATAATAAGCAAACGACATAGATCTTACGGCAATACCGTTCCCAAAGTATGCCAGTTTGCGCAGATTTGTATTAGGGCCCATGCGGAGAGCAATATTGCGACGTCTTTGAAACATTTTCCTGGACATGGAAGTTGCGGAGAAGATACACATGAAGCGTTCGCAGATACAACACGAGTTTGGATAGATATTGAATTAGAGCCATATAGATTCCTATTAAATGGCGGCGATGATGTCAGCCTTACCATGGTTATGACATGCCATATTTTCAATAAAAATCACGATGATAAGTACCCCGCTTCCCTCTCGAAAAACGTCATTGAAGATATGCTGCGGTTAAATCTGAAGTTCGACGGTGTGGTCATTTCGGACGACTTGGACATGAAGGCAGTCGCAGAACACTATTCTTTGGAAGAAATTGTTTTGCAGGCTCTGAATGCTGGAACTGATATTCTTTTATTTGCCAATTACCACAAATTTGACATAGAAATCCCAAATAAGGTTAGGCGAATCATAAAGGAAGCGGTTGCGAACGGAAAATTGGACAAAAACAAGATCAAACGGTCATTTCGTAGGGTGATCGCTTTGAAACAAAAAATAGCCAACAGAGCACCCAGTCGTCGCTTCAGTTAGAAAGCATACAATGCAAAACTGCATCAAAGGAAATGAAAAGAGGAAGGATTTCGCCAAGTTTTTTTAATGTGATTCCCATTCTTTTAGGGCATTTTTTATGCAACTTACGCTCACCCGAAATATTTCACTCGTTTCTCTTATGCTTGTGATGCCTATTGTTCTCTTCCTAAAATCCTCTGAGTAACTCGCTCATTTTTCTTATTTCTCTTTGTGCGCTTGTCAACTGCTGTGACTACAATTCTCCATGGGCCGCCTACTGGTTCGATTATTTGCTTGCAGTTTGATTTTTTAAGATCACGTGTAGTTAGCGTCCGTAGCTTTTAGTCGCATGTTAATATTCAATCCAGTTGTCGTTTCGATTGCACTTGTATACTTGGTAATATGCGTACTGCGTGTAAATGTGGTAATTGCATTGACAACGGGAGCTATTGTTTGTGGACTGGTCAGTGGAGCATCCTTTGAAAGTGCAGTCTCCAATTTTTCAGAAGGGCTTGGGGGCGGTGCGAAAATTGCTCTAAGCTATGCTATCTTGGGGGCATTCGCATCTGCTTTGGCCCATTCCGGCTTTTCGAGTTTCCTGATGTTGAAAATGGTCCGCCTATTGGATATCAATTCCAGCAAAGGAAAAGAACACACCACAGGCATGGGAAGGGATAGGAGGGCTAAGTTTGTTATATTTTTTACCATAGGGGCGATGGCCATCGCTTGTAAAAATATCATCCCGGTACACATTGCATTCATTCCAATTCTAATTCCTCCGATAATTGGTGTTTTTAATGCCATGCGAATTGACCGTCGCTTGGTCGCTTGCATCATCACGTTTGGAGTAATAGTTGCATATATGATTGTTCCGATGGGATTCGGTGAAATTTTTCTAGAAAATATCATGGCATATTATTTGCATGCCAATGGCATAGATATTTCGGTGCAGGGTTTAATCCATGCACTGCTATATCCAGCCCTGGGAATGTTGATAGGGTTGCTGCTTGCCTTTGTCCGATATGGAAAACCAAGGTGCTATAAAAATGCTAGGGTGAAAGGTTTGGAAATGGGAGCAGCATTTTCTCGAAAGGACCTCATCGTTTCATACCTTGCAATAGTTGCCGCATTGGTAACGCAGCTGCTAGTTAAAGCCATCATTTTAAGTGCATTGCTAGGATTTTTCTTCCTATCACTCGGCGGCGTTATAAGAAAAAAAGATTCGGATGATGTGGTCGCCAGTGGATTCAAAATGATGGCTCTAATATCATTCACCATGATAGCTGCTGCTGGATTCGGACATAGCCTACGGATATCCGGTGGCATTGATGAAATTGTAAACTGGCTTAGTGTGCATATGCTGAACAACAAAGTCCTAGCATCGTTTAGTATGTTGTTTGTGGGATTTTTGATATCCGTTGGCATTGGATCATCGTTCTCTACGGTCCCGATCGTTGCTACCGTATACGTCCCTCTAGGACTGAAGTTGGGATTTAGTCCAGCTGCAATCGCAATAATAGTGGCCGTATCTGGAATTACGGGGGATGCGGGATCCCCAGCGTCTGACTCCACCCTTGGGCCAACCATGGGATTAAATGCGGATGGACAACACTCTTTGGTCCGCGATACCGTTATCCCGACGTTTCTACACCTAACCATTCCGACATTTTTGTTCGGCTGGATAGCGTCTATTTTGCTATAATTTTTCGATTGGCTAAAAAGACTCCCCGGGGGCCTGAAATATTTCATCATTTTTCCATGGTCAAGCGGAAAAATAATATTTTTATCACGTCGCAATAAAGGATTATTATATGTCACTGAAAGGTTTATATACTGCACTTGTCACACCATTTGCAAACGAAGCAGTGGAATTGGGAGATTTCAAAAATTTAATCAAACAACAAGTCAATGGTGGGGTTGATGGAATAGTTGTGGCAGGAACAACGGGAGAATCTCCCGTACTAACGGAGAAAGAGTTTATCTCTCTTATTGAAACAGCCAAAGCGGAAGCAGAGCAGACCAATGTTTTCGTTGGGGTTGGATCCTGTGACACACAAAAAGCAGTCGAAAAAACAAAGTTAGCCCATGGCCTAGGAGCTAATGGGTTTCTAGTGGTAACTCCCTATTATAATAAACCCACCCAATCGGGATTGCTCGAATATTATGGCAAGATTGCCGATTCGACGGATAGGCCGATAATATTATACTCGGTTCCTTCGCGAACGGGAGTAGAAATAGCCATCGATACCATCGTTAAATTGCATGAAAAATATTCCAACATAGTTGCCATAAAGGAAGCATCGGAAAGTTGTTCTCGGGTAGAAACAATGGTAAAAATTTTTGGCAAAGATTTAGCAGTATTTAGTGGGAACGATTCCATGACACTACCATTCATGTCATTGGGAGCGGCAGGGGTCGTAAGCGTCATGTCAAACATCGCCCCACGAGAAATGGCTAATTTGGTCAAGTTAGCAACCGATGGAAACTTTCACGGGGCATTGAAAGCATATCAAACACTAATGCCTCTAATGGGAAAATTATTCATAGAAACAAATCCGCTTCCCATCAAATTCTTACTAAAGTCTAAAAATATTATTTCATCGGCCGAATGCCGTTCGCCGCTTGGCAGGTTAAGTGAAAAATCGATGGCAGAACTGGCGAATTTGGTGGCGTAACATTCCCTTTTCACTGGAGAAATAGGCATGCTAATCGTTGAAATAATTCTTGGGGCGACTCTGCTATGTGTTTTCTTGGCCTACGCAAAAAAGAGTGCGGAACTAAACATCACCCAAAGGAAACTAGCGGAAGCAGAAATTCGTTTGGCCGTGGCAAATGAGAGAATCGAGGAACGGGATAACCTCAATCAAAAATGGCAGGAACAATTTGAACAGTTGTCTGCCAAAGCGCTAAAAGACAATAATGAAGCATTTTTACTGTTGGCCAAAAACTCCTTCGATGCCCTGACCCACGAGGCTCACAGCGAATTTGGCAACAGGGTGAAGCCCATCGAAAATACATTGAAACTATTCGATGAAAAACTTAAAAATTTGGAAGATCAAAGGCAATCGGCCTATTTCAGTTTGGCGGAACAATTAAAACTATCCCAACAGGCCAGTATTGCGTTACGAGAAGAAACAAATAACTTATCCAATGCTCTAAGGAAGCCCGACTTCCGTGGGCAGTGGGGCGAGATGCAGTTGCGAAGAACGGTCGAATTGGCTGGCATGATGGAACACATAGATTTCGAAGAACAACAGCACATTATTTCATCGGATGGGCAGGGCTTTAGGCCCGACATGGTGATAAAACTGCCAAATTCAAGGACCATCGTCGTCGATGCCAAAGCCCCATTATCCGGATATTTGGAAGCAATTTCAGCAAAGTCGAAATCCGATCAACAGGCAGCACTGGGAACATTCGCAACACAAATAAAACGGCACATCGAAAAATTAAGCTCCAAACACTACTGGCAACAATTTGAAAATTGTCCGGAATTTGTAATTTTATTTTTACCCGGCGAAAGCTTCCTCGGGGATGCCTTTCGAGCCAATGGAGAGCTAGTGGAATTTGGAGCCGAGAAACGTGTGATTCTGGCAACTCCAACCACGTTGATTGCCATTCTAAAGGCCATATCATATGGGTGGAAACAGGCATGCCTTGCCAATGAGGCAAGGGAAATCGCCGAGGTCGGAAAAGAAATGTATGCTCGCCTGAAAGTATTTTTCGAGCATTTCAACGGCATGGGAAAATCTTTGGCGAATACCGTTGAAGCATTCAATAAAATGCGCACTTCCGCAGATTCTAGGCTGATTCCTCAAGGGAAAAGATTCCAAGAACTTGGCATCGGATCCGAAGAAATTAGCATCGCAGAAGAGATAGCCCAACCTCATAGCAGGTTATAGGAAATTGCAACGCCAATGGTCACAAGCGATACTATCGCCATGAGCTTAATGAGAATGTTTAAACTTGGGCCAGCGGTATCTTTGAATGGGTCACCCACCGTATCACCGATAACCGTCGCTTTGTGGGCTTCGGAATGTTTCCCCCCTAAAATTCCAGTTTCGATATACTTTTTAGCATTGTCCCATGCCCCCCCCGCATTGGACAGGAACGAGGCCAGGACAAATCCGGTGGAAAGAGAACCCCCGAGCAATCCCAGTATGCCTGGAACGCCAAGGATAATGGAAATTAAAATGGGAGAAACAATTGCAATCAGTGCAGGTATGATCATTTCCTTTTGGGCTGCCGCCGTCGCTATTGTTATGCAACGCCCATAGTCCGGAACACTTTCTCCGGTCATAATCCCCTTGATTTCACGAAATTGTTTTCGAACCTCGGTAACCATTTTCCCAGCCGCCCGTCCCACGGCCATGGTCGTTAACCCACAAAAGACAAAGGTCAGCATGGCACCGATAAACATACCGGACATAACCTTTGGGTTTAACATGTGAACATCGTAGCAATGCATGATGTCACACAATTTAGCAGTTGTAAGATCAATCTGCATATTTCCCACGGAAATAAATTTCTGTCCCGCCTTGAGCAATTCCAGTCGAATGCCTTCAACGTACGACGTTATTAGGGCCAAAGCGGTCAATGCCGCGGACCCAATGGCAAACCCTTTCCCCGTGGCAGCCGTTGTATTTCCCAATGAATCCAAAGCATCTGTTTTTTGTCTAACTTCAAAGGGAAGGCCACTCATTTCAGCATTACCACCGGCATTGTCGGCTATGGGGCCATAGGCATCGGTAGCCAACGTGATACCTAGGGTTGACAACATCCCAACGGCAGCAAGCCCAATGCCATATAACCCCATGGAAACATTACTCGCATTAAATCCCGACGCAGAATAAAATGCCAACATTGTCCCGATGGTCACAGCCAAAACCGGCAAAAAGGTGGATAGCATCCCCGTGCCGAAACCCGATATTATTACGGTTGCTGATCCCGTGGTAGCATTTTGTGCGATCATTTTCGTCGGTCCATAGGCTTCGGATGTAAAATACTCCGTGGCTTTGCCGATATACATCCCCGTCAGTAATCCAAACATTACCGCTCCCCAAATTCCGACCGCGTTTGGAATGTTGAGTAATTTTAAAACTATCAAAGATCCGACACATATTATCACGGAACTAATCCTAATTCCGTGGGATAGAGATTTTAGCAATTCTAAACTACTAGCCCCTTCCCGTGTTTTTACAAAAAATATACCTACGATCGAAGCCCCAATTCCCACGATACATATCATAACGGGGGCTATGACGGCCATCAGCTGTGTTTTCGGATCTGATCCTGCAAATGCAGCTGCTCCCAATGCCGCCGCTGCCAATATTGATCCGTAGTATGATTCATACAGGTCTGCACCCATCCCAGCGACATCGCCCACATTATCGCCCACATTATCAGCTATGGTGGCAGGATTTCTGGGATCATCTTCTGGAATTCCGACTTCAACCTTTCCCACAAGGTCAGCTCCAACGTCTGCAGCCTTCGTAAAAATTCCTCCTCCAACGCGTGCGAATAGGGCTTGTAGAGATGTCCCCATGGCAAAAGTTAGCATCGTATTGGTCACCCAAATTAATTTTTGGGAACCAACCAAATCCCCTGAAAATCTATTTAATATCAGGAACCAAACCGAATAATCAACCAATGCCAATCCTACGACCACCAGACCCATTACGGCACCACTGCGAAAAGCAATCTTTAACCCCGCATTGAGAGATTTTGATGTAGCGTATGCGGTCCTAGAGGATGCATTCGTTGCCGTTACCATTCCACAGAAACCCGCCAGACCGGAACAAAATCCTGCGGTTAAAAAAGCAAAGGGGACCCATCGATTTTGTAATCCAAACCCATAGGATAAGCACGCTAACAACATCCCTATTAGGATGAATATGAGCACAACTACCCTATATTGCTGCTTTAGGTACACCATTGCCCCCGCTGCCACCCGCGATGCAATCTCTACCATCTTTTCCGACCCTTGGTTCTCTTTTTTCATGTTTACGAAAAAATACCACGCAAATGCAAACGCAATAACAGCGACAAGGGGTACAATGTAAAATACTCCTATCATGACTTGCCGTATCTAGACTTCATAGCGACCAATGATAAGTTGATTTAAAGATTGAAGTTCGCGACTCAAGCAATAAATCGTAAAAAATTAATATTTGAAAAAATGTGAAAAAAGTTTCTGACCAGGATCAAGTCCCACAAAGAGTTGGATAGGAAAGAAGGATCTGAAGAATGCCGTTTCATTAATTGGAAAGTTAATCCTACATCGGCAACGGTGAAAACGCAAACGATGGCGCATTAGGCAGACGAGGGTCGCACTTTAATTATATTTGGGCTGAAAGCACGTATTAGATTGCAAATTTTGGAAAAATGTTTTTCATAGGAGTGACATTGGTTGTCAATGATTAGAATATTAAAAAGTCGCTTTACCAGATTGGTACTAATTCTCGCGGGCCTTGTGCTATTGCCAAATATGGCATGCTGTGCAGGCCATGGAGAAGGCGTCAGTTCTTCGTCGACGGTGGTGTTTTCAATTGGTAAATTTGTCATAACAGATTCCATTATCCTAACATGGATAATTTCGATGCTGATAATTTTTTTGGTGAGATTTGCCCTAGGAGGAGGGGTGAAAATCATTCCGTCCACTGGCCAAGCGATAATAGAGTCCGTCATCGAAGGATTACATGGCATTATCGAACCAATTATAGGAAACAAAGCATTTCGGATGGCTTTTCCCTATTTGCTTGGTATTTTCTTTTTCATTCTACTACAAAACGTGTGCGGTCTATTGCCCGGCATTGGAAGCGTGGGGATCAATGTAAACGGTGAGTTTAGACCTTTTTTTAGGCCCGCAAATTCTGATTTAAATACAACGTTGGCTCTGGCAATGGTATCTTTTTTTGCATGGGGATATTTTGGTGTCCGGTGCACAGGTGTAAAAGGTGTATGCTTTGAAATTTTTGGAAATAAGGCTGAAAAATCTGAAATTTCATCGGCAATATATGGTGGATTGTGTATTCTTTTTATAGCCGTTGGATTGGTAGAATGTATTTCAATTCTCTGTAGAATTGTTTCACTGTCTTTCAGACTATTTGGCAACACTTTCGGTGGTGAAAACTTATTGCACAATATGTACGGTTTTTCCAGTGTTTTGAAAAACATACCGATTGTAAATTATATAGCTTATCTAATTCCATTGCCGTTTTACTTTTTAGAATTTCTTGTTGCAATTATACAATCTTTTGTTTTTACACTATTGGCATCTGTTTACATTGGGTTAGTGTGCAATCAAGAGGACCACGCCCATGGATGAAATTTTTAAGAAAGGGAAAATATGTTGAATATAATAGCTGAATTGACCGGTGATATCGCCAAAGGATTAGTCCAAACTTTCGGTTGTGCCACTGCGGCCATAGGAGTCACCTGCATCGGGACAAAGGCCGTTGATGTGGTGGGACGAAACCCGGGTGCCTCCGGTAAAATTTTGGTGCAATCCATTCTTGGCATGGCCCTGGCAGAAGCCATTGCGTTCTATGCTTTATTCTTTTCATAGTACCTAACTTCCTTCCATTGATCCATGCATGATGGCTCAGTATGATTATTTGCTATGGTTGATATTGGTAGTCTTTTGAATAAGTTCGGTGTTGATTGGCATCTATTGCTCATCCAGTCGTTGAATTTTTTGCTCGTAACATTTTTACTATATAAATTTGGCTTCAAAAGTGTTATCAATGTAATGGCCGAAAGGCGTGAAAAAATAGAGTCTGGACTAGCGTATGCCGATAAAATGCAAAAGGAAATTTCTGCCTTTGAAAATTCACGTGCCGAAAGAATTGCATCCGTAAAAAAGGAAGCGGAGGAAATAGTTCAGTCAGCTAAAAATAATGCCAAAGTTCTTTTGGAGCAAGAGAAGGTGGAATCTCGCAAGTCGGCGGATAATATGATATCCAGTGCTAAAAAAGAGATTGCTTTGCAGCATGACAAAATGCTCCAGGATGTTAAGTCGGAGATCGGAACACTTGTGGTCGATATTTCTCAAAGCGTGTTATCTGAACAATTGACCGCAGAAGAAAGAAACAAATACCTTCTATCGGCTGAGAAAGCACTGATGTTGGAAAATTTGCGATGAAAAATCATAGATTACAGCTACTGGTCCCCGAATTGGTCAAGCTCTCCTTGGGAAAGGATTCGCTGTTGGACAATGAACGAGTGGAGGGCATAATTACGGTTTTGAAGGAAATTTATGAGGGGAGGGAACTAAGATCCATACTATGTGCATATTTAGTCGCCCTCGAAAGATTTGTCACTCAAACATCGATGAAAATTGAACATTGCGGCACCCTATCTCCTTCCAGCATAGAAGCTCTACGGTCTCATTTTGAAAAAATTTTAGGAAGAAGGCTGGACATTTCTGTCGCATACGCCAATGATCTCATTGCTGGAATCCGCATATTCATTGGAGACCTAGTCGTCGAAAATTCCATCGCAGGAGTCCTGAACGCTTACAAAAAATCCATGGGGACAAAGTAATTTATTTGTCTTTTTTTATCAGGTGCTTTATTCCGTCGCTGAGATTAGTGCCAATTTTCCCTGCGAGATCTTTTGTTTTCCCAGCAGTATCTAGAGAAATGTCCTTTATTTTAATGATTCCATCGGTTG
Source organism: Puniceicoccales bacterium (assembly GCA_031269795.1). Taxonomy (GTDB): domain Bacteria; phylum Verrucomicrobiota; class Verrucomicrobiia; order Opitutales; family JAIRKQ01; genus JAIRKQ01. The sequence continues at coordinate 2,164 of JAISYR010000009.1, read as the reverse complement.
CAGCAGCAGGAACCATTGGAATTGATGAAATAATGGAATCTATCACGATGGATATGCCAAATTTTCCAAGATCACTAATCAGTTGCCTCTCAATTTTTGCAAAGTCACTAACGTTGTGAAATTCCTTGCGGTAGTCGATTTTATACTCCCTCGATGAATTTTTATGTTCATCAATGACATGAACCGTTGAAATGGATAGCGTTAAACTTTTTATCAAAACTGATTTTTTCGGGCTATGTTTTCCAGTATCCACCTTTTTTGATGCTTCCTTTTTTGCCGTTTGATTTCCTTGCTTAAAATTTTTGACCAAGATGGTGTAATTACTTTCCCCTTCCCCACTAGTTACCATTGTCAAATCATCGATATCCAGGACTATTTCTTCGACAACAATCGTGTCTTTCCACAGGCTCCACACATTGACATCGGTGACAATGTTATTTATGGAAACAAAATCCTTTGACTGAAACAATGAATCTGGATTTTGCATTTTTAAATCCTTCAAGTCAAAGCGCCCTCGAAAAATTGAACCCCTAGATTTCCCAACCGACGTTTTAAATCCAGACATGTTTGTCAGGACACCTTCCAGTACCGTTGGAATCCAGAAGTTTCCAGCTAGAAAAACTAGGCATATGAGGATAGCAGCTATGGCTATCAGTTTTAAAATAAACTCTACCACCCATTTTACAGGGCATAATATCAACGTGGTAAAAATTTTAATCATGGTGTGGAAAGTTAACAGGACAGTTTGATTTTTCAATGGCAAAAAATGGCAAAAATAAACCGTTTAATCAAACACTTAATACCATGTTTCGCTGACGTGGGCCCATAGTCACATCACCCTGGTAGAAGAAAAAAATCTTCTGTCCCACATTAATCCCCTTTTTCAGCTATCTACTGAAGAAGAGCAGGGCTACTTTCGTATACAATACGGGTAGATGTAATGGGCGGATTTTTGCTTTGACATAATAGGGGCAGATGGCTTTATGTAATATTATTGAGGGGTAGTAGCTCAGTGGACAGAGCAGCGGCCTTCTAAGCCGAAGGTCGAGGGTTCGACTCCCTCCTGCCTCGCCAACCCCAGAAGCTCTATAAATACAAGCTTTGTAAGGGATTGAGAAAATGCAAAACAGAGCATCAACAAAAGTTCATTGTTTCAAGGTTGCTTCATTTTTCATGGTGTGCGAAACACACATAAGGCATTCGAATAAAATAGAAAGGGAACTAAAAAAGAGTAACAAATCATAGGAGTAGCAAGTTTTACACAAATTTAACAACTTTTTCCAATGAGCAAAAAGTTCTTTACATTGTCGCCCCATGGACGTTACAATATCTAAAGAGTTACGAACCACGGAACCGCTCAACCACGGAACCGCTCAACCACGGAACCGCTCAACCACGGAACCGCTCAACCTCGGAACCGACAATGGCAACAATACCAAGTGTAAGCTATTAAATTCCAAAGAAACAGCGGAATTTCTTGGCATAACAAAGTACACATTAATCAATTGGCTGTCGACCAAACGCTACCCCGGATTAAAATCTATCAAATTGGGAGGAGCTTGAAGATTTCGGGAGCAAGACCTGATAGAGTTCATAGAATCCCGGATATGCACGACCACCGTAGATCCCAAGCCGAATCAGAATCAGAATAGCAAGAATTCCAAACCATCCCGGGAGGGCGTTCTATGAGTGTAAATGGAAACGCACCTTCATCGGGAGGAACTTATACCTACCTCACCCGGGAAGAAGCAACGGAATACCTGCGCCTATCGCCGGCTATGTTGAGGGATAACCACAAACCCATTCCTTCCTACAAACTTGGAGGGAAAACGCTTTATACCAGGGAAGACCTTGACGGGCAGGTTCGTCCCCAGACCAAAGGTGGAAGTTTTGATGAAAAATTCTCCCAGCCGAAATCGGGATGGGACCAGAAAGGCATCCGCACCTACCTCACCCGGGAAGAAGCAGCGGAATACCTACGTGTAACGCCGGCTATGTTGAGGGACAACTACAACCACATTCCTTCCTACAAACTTGGCGGGAAGGTGCTTTATACCAAGGAAGACCTCGATGGGCTAGCTCGTCCATAGTCCAAAGATGGAAGTTTTGATGAAAAATTCTCTCAGCCGAAATCGGGATGGGACCAGAAAGGCATCCGCACCTA
>JAISYR010000026.1 GCA_031269795.1 Puniceicoccales bacterium | reverse complement strand
TTTCCGCTGCGGAAACGGTGGCTATTACGTGGGGGACGGTTATTTTTTCTGTTTTGCCAATATGCTCAAACATACGCTGGACCATTGAGGTTGCTTGGTTACGCCTATAGCTCCCGCTTGCTATTCCAATCATTGTTTTCATCCTTCTGATAGTTTGTACAAACCCAGCCGGATTTCTTTCTTGTTTAGACTGGATGCATGGTTTCAATGCTATCGGCTCAGACGCCTCCCTTCTGTCTCCCCCCGGTTTCCTATGGGCAAGGCATACGGTATTAGAACTCCCTCTACCCAGTACTTTTACCGCAGGAGGGATATTTCTTTCCAGCCTAACCTGACCGCATGCCTTGGCATCGAGCAGTATTTCAAGGGATTCCGCCTGAAGAGCAATGTCACGACAGTGGGGATCGCCATCGCATTCATTTATTGAAAAAAGGTCATTCGGTCTTTGCGGATATTGTATAATCGGTGTACTGCTTAGGTGCCGTAATTCTTGTTTCAGCTTTGATATTTCATCCGCAGACAGAGCATTTTGTAGCACAAAATTTTCTACATTCCTCAAAAATCCCCAGATTCTCGGAGCATGATGACTCATAGAGCTGATGGGCATTGGTTGAGTGTAACCAGCAATCTTCGAGGAAATGGTTGAGAGTACTTGCTCTTTGGAGCAACTACTGCCCACTTGGGGTATTGTTGTTTCGGCAATAAATTCTTGGTCGGATTTGTTAATTGTTTCTGTGAACGATCGAAGTCCTTGGGCAACCCCTCGTCCCCTATCGTAGGTAAAATTTACTATGCATGTTCGGTTGTCCAAAGTTCTAGACTCAATTTTGATGTTAGTTCTTTTAAATGGCCAGTTGCCAATGGGTTTCGCTGTTACCGTACACCAACGGCCATCTATTTGTATCGTTGCCGTTTTAGAGGTTCCGGAGCTTCTAGCCTGGTTGCGTAGGCTTGCGATTTCATTTTTCTGTGAGAGAGAAGTATTCATCCTCCCCTATGATAGCTACTTTTGCAACTTTTTACAATAAAATTTGCAGCCCTTCCCGAAAGCAGTTAGTGTATTTATTTGCCGGTTTTTGTAGAATTTTACAAAGACTTCCAGTTTATTTCGCTTCACCGGATGAAGCAGCCGTAAAGCATCTTTTCTAAATACTAGTCTTTTTTGCGAGTTCTGAGCCTAGGGGATTTGCTTGATCATTTTTTGTAAATTTTCTATGGTATGCTTTATGGAAATATCATGCTCCATTGCGTTTTCGACGGTTTTACACGCATGGATGACCGTACCGTGATCCCTCCCTCCAAACTCGCCCCCGATGTCCACCAATGAACGGTTTGTCATCAGTCTACACAGGTACATCGCAATTTGTCTGGGAAATGCAATATTAGCCGGCCGCTTTTTCCCCGTAATATCGTCGAGGGATAATTTGTAATGGGCACAAACTTTTCGTTGGACCGCTTCTATGGTGATCTCGATGGTTTTTTCTTCGAAGAATAAATCATGCAGAATATGTTCCATCAATTCGGAATTAATTGGGGATTTGGTGATTGAAAGGTAGCTGGCGATTCTATTCAAAGCTCCTTCCAGCTTTCGCACATTGCTTGAGACCCTGTTGGCCAATGTCTCAATTATATCATGGGAAAGTTCGAGGTGCATGGCAGTCGCTTTCTTATCAAGGATTGCAATCCTTGTTTCCAAATCTGGGGCCTGGATATCAGCCACCAATCCCCACTGAAACCGGGAAACCAATCGATTTTCTAGCCTGGCTATTTCGGATGCTGGACGATCGCTGCTTAGAATAATTTGCTTCTGTGCTTCGAATAATTCATTAAAAGTATGGAAAAATTCTTCCTGTATGCGCTCTTTCCCAGATAGAAAATGTACATCGTCGATCAATAAAACATCCACGTAGCGATACTTTTTCCTAAACGCACCTAGGTTATTTTTTTGCAGCTCGGAAATGAACTCGTTGGTAAACTTTTCGGTGGACGTGTAAACCACATTTATCTTTTTATACTTACTCAAAACACTGTGCGCCACTGCTTGCATTAGGTGGGTCTTTCCAAGACCCGTGTCGCCATATAGAAACAGCGGATTGTAAGCACGACCGGGGGTGTTGACAACGGCTGTACAGGCCGCGTGAGCCATTTGATTTCCAGACCCTACGACGAAGTTTTCAAATGTATTTTGTTTGTTTAGTGTAATGGGAGTTATCCCCTTGTTTTGATCCCCCCCCGCACTTTTTTTCTGTTTTTGAGCTATGCTGGAAATTTCTTGAGGAGCTTGCGGTTCTCTATCCTGTACACGAAATGAAATTTTCACATCATGTCCCGCTTCGCGGCATAAATTTTTTGCCATTATGTCCAGGTAATTTTCCTGTAACCAAATGGCGGTGAAATCATTCATTACCCCGAAAACAATAGCATTTGGTGTTTCTTCGACAACATATAATGGCTCGAACCATGAACGAAAAACATCGTGGGGAAATACCTCCTTAAGATTATCACGAACCACTTTCCAGAGTGTAGAATTTATGGTAAGATTTGCATTCATGTTAAGAAGAGATTAAAAGTTGTTCACAGAATTATGAGCATAAATTTTAGCCCCGTGCTAAAACTTTTTTTGAGAAAAGCAAAATTAATTTTTGACATATTTTTGTCTAGGCTTAGGGTTAAACCCTTTTGTTTATGCCGACCTAATCGGTAAAGTCCGTGAACCAATTCCCAACAAAATTTAAACATCATTGCTATGATTCGCTTGAACGAAAGAAAATCAAGAAGAAGAAATTAACAAGTTATTCACATTACAATGTGGACAATACGTAGAAACTTTTAGTGAAGAGATCGTCGTAAAACAATCCTAACTTTATCTACCCGGAAAAAATTTTTTGTAGAAATTTTTGTCATTATTATGAATCCCCCGGGAAGGCTTTCCATATTTTAACCAATCAAAAAACTTTAGATTGCCGTTGAAAAAATTTTTCATAGGGGTATTGTGAAATCCATGACTAAGGAATTTGGGCAACAGTTTATCGAGGCTAGGGATGTGCGGGGAGTTACATTGGCAAAGGCTTCCGAAGAAACGAGGATCAAATTGGAATATCTTGCTGGCATAGAAAGTGGAGAGTACGATTTTAATTTGCCCGATATTTATCTGCGTGGATTTATCAAAATTTACGCTAGGTATTTGAAATTGGACGTCGATGCTGTCATGGCAAGTTGTCCCATAGAGGAATTTGAAGTTTTACATTCCAGATGTGTTAAAAAGGTTGCCTACAATACACTAATTTCCAATGAAAAAGAGCGGGAAGACGGGTCGGATTTGGGAATAAACGATACAATTCCCTTTTCAAAAAAATTTAAACGGCTTATGGAAAAAATTAAAACCATTGTTCAACACAGGCATTTTGTAAAGATAGTATCCGGCTTGGTGGTCGTTATCTTGCTATTTGTAGTTTTTTCCAAAGCATTCTTCCCTAAAACAGAATATGCCAAAATTCAATCCAAGCGAGCTGATAAAGTACTGGACATAGCAAATCAATCTGTGCTATCATTGATTCCAACGGGGAATGTGAAAGTTGTCGTGCGTTCCAAAGCATCCGGAGAGAAGATTTTTGCGGGGAGCTTGGAATCGGGTGAGGTGAAAAAAATAGCCCATTCGGGGCCCGTCCAAGTTTTCTACGACAATGGTGAGTTTTTACTAATTAAGCAGGCAAATGGGGAGCAACTATATCCTCAGCCTGGACGTGGTGGAATAGAAATTAAATAAATGTTAGTATGAAGATTTCAATATTTGGTGCTGGAGCCTGGGGAACAGCCATGGCTTGCTACTGTAGAGCAATCGGCCATGACGTTATTTTGATTCCTAAGTTTGAGGAACAGGCAAATAAGATGGCAAAATTCCGAGAGAACGTTGACTTTCTTCCCGGGATCAAATTTCCAGATGGCATAAACATAACCACGGCTATCAATGTGCAAAATTCGGAATTGGCATTTTTAGCATGCCCAGCGGTGGGAATGGAAGATCTCTGTCTGAGCTTGGGCCGGGCATCGGAAGGTGTAAAAAAGCTTCCTCTGCTTGTTTCGCTGTGCAAAGGTATACAGAATGAAAATTCGGAAACGGCTTCCGATTTAATTGAGAGAATGTTGCCGAATTTCGAGTATGGTGTGCTTGCTGGTCCAACAAATGCGAAGGAAGTAGCGGAAGGAAAACATGCTGCCATGGTTTTAGCCACGAACTCGAAAAATATCTACGAGGTACAAAAAGCATTAAGTTCTGAACGGGTACGAATTTATAGCGGTAGAGATGTAAAAGGAGCCGAATTGGGGGGATGCCTAAAAAATGTATATGCGATTGGGGCAGGTATCTGCGATGGCCTAGGGTTTGGTGACAATGCTAAGGCTGCCTATTTAACCAGAGCATTGAAAGAATTGGTGACAATCGGTACCGCCCTTGGAGGACAAACGGAAACTTTTTATGGCTTGAGTGGATTTGGCGATTTCATTGCCACGTGTATGGGAGAATGGAGTAGAAATCGTACATTTGGTGAAAGGTTAGGAAAGGGAGAGACCGTGGATGAAATTTTTGCGACCCAAAAGGCTGTCGTTGAAGGATATAAAACCGTAAAAGCCTTCCATCTCATTTGCGAAAAAAAGAACATAAATGCCCCGATAATATCAGCAATTTATTCTGCCCTATACCTAAACGTACCCCTCCAAAAGTGCATAGAAGGTCTGCTTAATCGCTCATTAAAGTCGGAATAGAGTGATCCATGTCGCAGCAGATAAACATTCTGATAGTAAAACCGTCCAGCCTGGGTGATATCATCCATGGGTTACAAATAGCTGCGACCATAAAAAAGTGCCTGTCAAATATATCAATCGATTGGGTGGTGCGAGACTGTTTCATTGATGTGGTGAAATCTTCCAGATTGGTCGATAAAATTTTCGTATTTTACCGGGGTCAGGGTCTTCAAAAATTTATCAATCTCATGTCGAAGATTAGAAAACAGCATTATGACTATGTTTTCGACATGCAAGGTCTAGCACGCAGTGGCATAATAACATATTTTTCATGCTCTGACAGAAAAGTTGGCCGATCGGATGCCAGGGAGTTTTCGTGGATGGCATACAATAGAAAAATTCCACTTCCCCAGGTGGAGAAACGACATGCCATAGATATTTTGTTGCAATTTTTGCCAGAACTAGGCCTAGAAGCGAAACTACAAGGGGAATTAAAATTTTTAACATCCCCAAGCAGCATGGCAAAGGACATTTTTTTCAACGATAGGCATGAGAAATGCAAACTGATTTTGCTATTTCCAGAAAGCAGGCGGAAAAAAAAGGAATGGCCATATTTTAATTCGTTGGCAGAGGCATTGGGAGAAAAATTGCCCACCATGCGAATTGTTGTTCTAGCACAGCGATGGATTAATGTGCCATCTACGTTGTTAAATGTCTATAACCTATCTGCGCGAACGTCGATGGATGATCTCATCTATTTGGTACAGAATTCTACGCTGGTGATTGCCAATGACAGTGCCCCCATACATTTGGCAGCAGCATTATCGACTCCCGTCATTGCACTGTTCGGATCGACGGATCCCAAAAGGTTTGCTCCCTATCCCATTGATTCGGAACGCAATGTGGTACTTCAAGCTAGGGACAAAAAATTATCCTCCATTGGCGTTGAAGATGTTATGGCCCATGCCCTACGCATTATATAGTGCGTACATGGTAGACCTTTAACCAAGCACAGAGTAAATTTTTGTTTTGCCTATGGTGCCTTTTAGATGGTTGATGGCGTATGGTATGGCATAATTTTTGCTAGCCATGTTTGCATGGCAAAAAAATCTTCGTCGGAAAGAGGACATGAACAGCCAAGTAATCATCCTGGGGAAGAGGACGGTACCCAAAATGTCGGAAAACAAAAGACAAACGTTGGGGATCCGGACAGAAAGTTGGACGATGCTGTGCAAGATTTAAAAAATCAACTGGCAGACAAGCAAAAGGAAGCGGATAATTACAAAGATTCTATGTTACGGGCGTTGGCTGATTTTGAAAATTATAAAAAACGGACCCAGAAGGATTTTTTTGAGGTACGGAACAATGCCATCGCGGGCATTTTGGAAAGTTTATTGCCCATTTTGGATAACTTCGAACTCGGACTGGCTGCCGCTGACCAGCACGGAAGTGATAAAATCGTCGATGGATTTAAAATGATTTTTGCGAGCTTTAAAAGTTTACTGGCTGCCCATGGTGTCCAGGAAATTTTCCCATTGAATGAAAAATTTGACATGCACTTCCACGAATGCGTACGGCGGGTGGTGGATAATGGGAAAGAAAATGATACCGTTATTTCCGTTGACAGAAAGGGTTATAAACTCAATGATAGGCTACTTCGCCCGGCCGTAGTAACGGTTTCATATCGTGAAGAGCAAAGTAAAGAATCAAAGTAAAAATGGGAAAAGCTGACTATTACGATGTCCTTGGAGTGTCAAAAAATGCTTCCGAGGAAGATATTAAGAGGGCCTATCGTAGGATGGCGGTGAAATATCACCCGGATAAGAATCCAGGGGATAAGGTCGCCGAGGAAAAGTTTAAAGAAGTTGCCGAAGCATATGAGGTTCTGGGAGATGGTGACAAACGAGCTGCCTATGATAGATATGGACATGGTGCTTTTGAACACGGAAGGGCACAGGCCGGATGGGGATCGGGGGTACATGACCCCTTCGATGTATTTCGCGATGTGTTTGGGGGAAGTGGCTTCGATGATTTGTTTGGGTTTGGTCGCCGTGGTTCTTCCAATGAATCAAGGAGACAGGCGGGGAGCGATTTACGTTATAATTTAAAAATAACGCTTGAGGAGGCTTTTTATGGCACAGAAAAAACCATAAAATATAGTAAACATATAACATGTGCCAAGTGTAGCGGCAGTGGGGCTGCCCCTGGATCGAAAAAAGTCATCTGCAAGACCTGTGGAGGAACAGGTGTGTTTTCCATGCGCCAGGGTTTTTTTAGCATGCAGCAAACTTGTCCCGACTGCCATGGTGTCGGGACGAAGATTGAAACCCCGTGCCACAATTGCAGAGGAACCGGTCGAGTAATGGAATCATGTACAACGAAAGTTAAAATCCCCGCGGGGATATTTGATGGGGCCAATTTACGGATGAAAAGTATGGGGGAAGCGGGAGCAAACGGTGGGCCCAATGGCGATCTATACGTAGCAATCTATGTCATAGAAAATAAACGTTTCGAACGCCATGAGAGCGACCTATACTGTACCCAGAAAATTCCATTTACCATAGCAGTTCTTGGTGGAGAAATAGAGGTCGAAACCATCGATGGTCAGGCAAATCTCAAAATTCCAGCCGGAACGCAATCGGAAACAATGTTTCGCATTAGGGGACATGGCATGCCAGATCTAAATCGTCCAGGGGATCGAGGTAACCAATACGTAAAAATTACCATTGACGTCCCTACAAAATTATCCCGAGAACAGAAGGAAAAATTGCAAGAATTCGGAAAGTTATGTAACATAAAAAGCAGTGGTTTTTTTCAAAGGTTTAAAGAAAAGTTTGAATCACTATGATAGCACGGGAGTTTTTTGAAGTAGGTGAATCGGGAAAGTTTGTCGAACATTTTGGGTTGGATGAGGATCCTGTCCTCTGGCTAAGGAAGATAAATTTTGCCATTTTGGATATGCTCGGTGTGTCCAGGGGAACCAAACGAAATATCCCTCCGGGATGCTACGTCGGGAAAGATGTCTTCATACACGAATCGGTGCAACTACCACCGGTTTGTGTCATAGAAGGCCCCGCTTACATCGATGAAGGGACTAACATTCGCCCATTTGCCTATGTGAGGGAAAATGTAATTATCGGCAAAAATTGTCTAATTGGAAATTCCTGTGAATTAAAAAATTCCGTACTTTTGCACAACATACAGGTGCCACATTTTAACTATGTCGGAGACTCTGTTCTGGGAAATTTTGTACATCTTGGAGCCGGTGTAATTTTGGCGAATTTGAGGCTGGATAGGAAAAATATTGTCATACATTATAAGGGGGAACGAGTGGAAACGGGTATGAAAAAAATCGGAGCAATCATCGGTGATTATTCCGAAATTTCCTGCAATTCAGTGATTAATCCGGGAACCATTTTACCCAAAAATTCAATGGTAATCAATGGACAGGTAAAAAGGGTTCTAGGTACCGAAAAAGCAATTGGGTAGGTATGTATTCTACCAGGACATTCAGTTAAATGGTATATTTTTCTTGCAAGTTAATATTGATTTCTTTTTCTCGGTAAGGTATAGTAAATGGTGTCTAGTTTTCGGAGTAAAATAGCAAACTTTTTTACCAATTTCTTTGGCCTTTGGGCCCATGATATTGGGATCGATCTTGGTACGGCAAATACTTTAGTTTTTGTCCGTGACAAAGGAATCGTTCTACGGGAGCCTAGTGTCGTCGCAATTTATGCAACTTCACGGCGCGTACGTGCCGTTGGGTTAGAAGCTCGAAAAATGTTAGGGCGTACACCGGGAAGCATCATAACACTACGTCCCATGAAGGACGGTGTCATTGCCGATTTCGAGGTGACGGAGGCAATGCTGCGATATTTTATTAGCAAAGTGTCCAGTTCAGTGCGATTGGTTCCCCCTCGGGTCATCATTGCCGTTCCATCCGGCATAACGGAGGTGGAGAAACGGGCTGTAAAAGAAGCGGCTATCCATGCGGGAGCCCGCGACGTATTATTGATTCAAGAACCAATGGCAGCGGCGATAGGGGTTGGTCTGCCCATTGATGAACCAGCTGCCAACATGATAGTGGATATCGGAGGAGGAACAACGGAGATTGCTGTTTTGTCCCTAAATGGGGTGGTTTTGGCACGTAGTATTCGCATTGGGGGTGACGAAATGGACCGTAACATAATCGACTATGTCAAACGTGAATATAATTTAATAATTGGTGAGCGTACCGCAGAGGAACTGAAGATGAAGATCGGTTCAGCTTCACCATTGGATACGGAGCTTTCGATGTCAATAAAAGGTCGAGATGCAGTTGTGGGGCTTCCGAAAACTATTACCATTAATTCCAGTGAAATTAGAATGGCACTGAAAGACGCGGTTGTGGCTATTGTAAATGCAGCCAAGGGTGTTTTAGAACAATGTCCTCCGGAGCTATCATCGGATTTGGTCGATCGCGGCATAGTGCTTGCGGGGGGGGGAGCAATGTTAAAAAATTTGGACATTTTGATGTCCGAGGAGACAGGGCTTCCGGTTATCGTTTCCAGCGATCCTCTCAGTGCAGTTGCCAATGGCACGGGGACAGTTTTACAGGATCTATCAATTTGGTTTGACAATGAGTAGTGTTGGTTGCGAGTTTCTATGAGAGTTTGTAAAAGTTAGGTTATTCTGCCGATGAAAAAGCCTTTGATGTTATTTATTCTTTTTGTGGTTATTGTGTTAGCCTATGTGCAATGGGGCCTAGGAGATATCCCGGGGGAAGAAATGTATGGTATCATGGGCAAGGGCAAAGCCACTGAACAAATGATGTTCAGGTACATGCGGCAGTATAATGTACAGATCAATTCTCTCCGACTAAAATATCTCATAGAGTGCTACCTGTGGGAATCTGCCTTCGAAGGTGTGAATAGTGATGCGGCGTTTGCACAAATGTGCCATGAGACCAATTTTTTAAAATTCGATGGGAATATCGATATCAAACAAAACAATTTCAATAGTTCGGGTACCATGGTATATGATATGTACTGGGCTTGCTTTTTTACAATGAAAGAAGGAGTTCGTGCACACGTACAACATTTAAAAGCTTACGGATCCAAAAAACCACTAAAAAATCTATGCGTTGATCCGCGGTTTGATGTTGTAAAAAAAGGAAGCGTAAAGTTTGTTCATAATTTGAATAGCAAATGGGTGGGTCTGGAGTATGGCAAAAGCATAGAGAAGAAAATTGACATGTTGCTAAGTATGTAAAGTTTCATACTTTTTCCCAGGAAAGTCCCTAAAATCTCACTAGAGGGTGTCGTCAAATGAAATGTTAACAAAGAGAGAAAAAAGGCAAAGAAGAGAGAATGGAAATAAAAGCGCATAGAAGGCACGACATATCAGATAAGCTGTGGAATAAGATGGAGGGACTGTTACCTGGGACGAAGGGAAAAGTTGGCAGGCATGGCAAAGATAATCGCCAGTTCATAGACGCAGTGTTTTGGATATTGCGGAGGGGAGCGCCGTGGAGAGATCTTCCACCGGACTTTGGAGATTGGAAAAACACCCACCGCAGATTCAGCCGCTAGAGAGATCGCAGCGTGTGGGAGAAATTGGTCGACGGTTTGTGTGGGAACCTGATCTGGAGTGGATTGTGATCGATTCTACACACGTCAAAGTTCACCAGCATGGAACAGGAGCAAAGGGAGGCAACCAGGCGATGGCCCGTACAAAAAGGGGCTCAACACGAAGCTACATCTGGCCGTGGATAAGGTTGGTCGTCCGCTTAGAGTCATTGCAACTGAAGGTACAGAATCGGATTGTAAACGGGCATTGGAGTTGGTCTCATCCCTA